>CAYXTT010000066.1:0-1507 GCA_964468545.1 Candidatus Woesearchaeota archaeon | reverse complement strand
GAGTAGTCAGTTTTATAGTCCTTTGGTTAGGGGGAGTGTGGGGGTGAGTGGGTTTGAGGGTGTGAGTGTTGTGCCGATGGGAAATAAGTTTATTATTCAAAATAGTAGCGGGGGGGTGGTTGCGTCGATTGACAGCGTTGGGAATATGTTTTTGAAGGGAAATAAATTTGAGAGTCAGGGAAGTTTGATTGCGCCGTTTGGTTCTTTTGTTTTGAAAAATAATGCTGGTTCGACAGTTGGGTATATAAGCGGGGTGGGGAATTTATATCTTTTAGGAGTTGTTTCGGTTTCGTCTGATTTGTCGGGAATGACGTCGACGAATTTAGAAATAAGGAATTCTACAAATTCTTTGCTTGCGTTTTTTGATAATGCTGGGAATTTAAAGTTAAAAGGAGTGCTTACGGAAAGTTATGCGACTCCATAAAAATTTAAATATGCAGGTGAATAAGAAATAAGATGGGGTTGGTAGAATTTGGAGTGTTACGGGGCAGGTGATAATGGAAAAGAAGTTAAATAAATTTTTCTTTGATTATCGATGGTGAAGAAAAAGATTAATTCGAGAGAAATTCTGAATAAATTACGGACTTCACGGACTGATACGGAGAAGATAAATTGGATTAGTTGTGAGAGGAAGAGAAAAATAGCACGCGGACTAACACAGACTAACACGGACGAAAATTTGGGAGAGAGGAATGGGGTTGGGGGATTACATGGATTTCACGGAAGGGAAATAAATAAATTTGGTGAGAGAAAAATGAAACAGGATAAAAAGGATGAACAGGATTTTGGTTTTGGGAAGATGGATGGAGTTGGAAGTTTGGCTTGGGGAAAAAGGAACGCGGATTTTCACGGAGGGAAGATAAATTGGATGACTTGTGAATGGAAGAAAGATAAACCACGGACTTTGCGGACTGACACGGACACGTTTTGCGAAAAGAGAGAAGGTAGGTGGGGGATGGGAGTTCGCTTGTTGCTTGTCACGGTTTTTGTTTTGGTTAGTTTGAGTTTTGTCGTCGCTATTCCGGAGGATTTGAGTTTGAATGGGCGGTTGATGAATTCGACTGGGAGTGCGTTGTCGGGAGAGTATGGAGTTAATTTTAGTATTTATTCGGTGTCGAGCGGGGGGTCGGCGTTGTGGAGTTCGGGGAATTTGTCGGTTGTTGCGGATTCGAATGGGATTTTTGTTGTGAGGTTGAAAAATGTTGATTTGAATTTTTCGGATGATTATTATTTGGGGATTAAGGTTGAGGGGGACGACGAGATGACGCCGAGGGTGAATTTGTCGTCGTCGGGTTATGCGTTTCGGGCGAGAAATGTTTCGATTGGCGGGGTTGAGTTTGATGCGGATGTTGATGTTGGAGATAAGAATGTTACGACGACCAGCTGGTTCAGGGGTTTATTTAATTGGGTTGTCGGGCTCGGTTCGGGTTATTTATCTTTTAATGGAACGACTTTGAATTTTAATGAGACGGAGCTTAATTTGACAATCGACGCGAGGGCGGGCGGA
>CAYXTT010000065.1:0-1531 GCA_964468545.1 Candidatus Woesearchaeota archaeon | reverse complement strand
CCAAAATATCATCCATCGTCTCTCCACTCCGATGCGAAAAAATCATCACAATCTTGTTCTTCTTGCAAAACTCGACAACTTTCTTAACTTCCAAAATCGAGCCAATCTGGTTCGGCTTCACAATCATCGCGTTAATAACTTTCCCCTCAACCGCTCGCCTCACCAACTTCAAATTCGTCGTCGTCAAATCATCTCCAACAACCAACGTCTGTTTAGAAACATTATTTGTAATCTCAGCGAACCCCGAAAAATCGCTCTCGTTCATCGCATCTTCGACGTAAAAAATCCCAAACTTTTTCACCAACCTCTCGACATAATCCGCCTGGTCAACTTTGTCCCGAACTAAATTCTTATTCTTATAAATATAATATCCTTTATCATAAAAAGTCGCCGCCGCAAAATCAACTCCAATCCGAACGCCAAATTTTTTCCCGAGTTTCTGCAAAATTTCCAAAACTTCCTCGTTCGTCTTCCTCGTCATCCACGCTCCCTCATCGTCTCTTTCAGTGCCCCGCAACATTCCGCGGATTCTGCTCTCCTGACGCCTGACGCCTGACGCCTGACACCTACGCAAAGAAGTGAGAAACTTCTTCGCGTATTCATAAGCTCTCAAATTCAAAGTCACCGCCCGCGCAAAACTTTTTTCTTTCGGAATCAATAAAAACTCTTGAAAATCCGGACGCTTCCCTTTAATTAATTTAGAATGCAAACCACCTCCGATACAATTTCCGACTGGCATCGGCATCTTCGGCTTCAACCCATCATTAACATCGTCATTGATAAATTCCCACAACTCTTTTCTTCTCCAAGCCGCTGCCGCTTTCAAAAAAACTCCCTCGACGACATAATTAACATTCCCGCCAAATTGCCCGTACCTCACCTCAAACTTCCGCATCAACTCAACAACTTCTTTCAAATCGTCAACTTTCTTAATCATAAAATTCCGATATTTCAAACTCCGGCAAAAAACTTTCAACATTTTCAAACTATGTTCAATTCCTCTCGAACTCCACGGCTCAACTTCACTTCGTCCTCGCGATTTTCCCGTCGGCGCCGAACACTTAAAATTTCCCTCATAACTATCTAGTTCAATCTCAATCGTCCTCTCGCCCCGCGAATTCCGAATCACCCTCGGCGTCACCTCTCTAATAAACATACAAACAAAAGTAAACGAACGTTAATAAAACTTTTTATTTATTTTCCAAATAAGCTTTTCCTATCCTTTCCCCGACGCAACCATTATAATTTTCAACATTAAGTAAGTGCCCCATCCTGCAAATAAGTTTCGTTCCAAAAACTTTCCATCCAGATAATTCTTTCAACATAGTCGTAAGCTCCAAACATTCCCCACTCGAACAAAAATTACTTGTGCACTCATAATTATTTTCACACATCGCCCAGTCACCATTTTTATCAGGCGACTTTTGGTCCAACCATTCTGAATTATCCGAACAATAAGTCCCCTTTATCCTATGCCCGTAAGAATAACATTTTTCATTCAATGTACAGCCATCGCAAGATGATTCGGGAA
>CAYXTT010000064.1:0-1543 GCA_964468545.1 Candidatus Woesearchaeota archaeon | reverse complement strand
CGAGAAGAGGAAGGGTTCTGTTGTGAAGCCGTCGCCGGTTGCGAATGATATTGATGCTAATTCTGAAGTTGATGTTGAAGCTGAATGTAAGGTCGATGGGGATTGTGGTGTTGGGTTTTGTGTTGGCGGAAAGTGTGTAGAGTGTAAGAGTGATAGTGATTGTGATAATAGCGTCGATAAAGATGGTTATTGCGATGTTGGTAAGATTTGTAAGTTGAAGGATAGAGTGGGGGTTAGTTGGAGTGATTTGGTTAGTGGGGGTTATGGTGAGGTTAAGAATGGTGGGCAGTTTTTGAAGTTGAGTAAGGATGGGAGTTTTAATTCTGTTAAGGGTAAGTATGACGAAAGTTCACAGATGGTGACGGTTGTCGTCGGTGGAGAGGAGCAGATTTATTTTATTTCGAGGGATTCTGGTGGCGAGATTATTTTTGAAAGAGTGGTTTCTTCCGATAAAGTTTAAACATAGTTTTTTATATTAATTTTATTCAATAGGATTATGAGGGAATGCCGGAGTGGTCAAACGGGCCTGGCTTAGGACCAGGTGGCTTATGCCTGCGGGGGTTCGAATCCTCCTTCCCTCATTGGGTTGAGAATTTTTATTCAGATTTTTCGGTTGTGGATTTCTTTTTTTCGTTTTCTTTTATTTTGAGTTTGTCTTCGAGATTGAGGCGGTCTAATAATTCTTTGTATCGGTTTCGGATTGTTACTTCGGTGATTCCGGCGACGTCGGCAACTTCTCTTTGAGTTTTTTTCTCGTCGTTGATTAGGGCGGCAACGTAAAGTGCGGCGGCTGCGATTCCTGCTGGTCCTCGTCCAGATGTGAGTTCGGAGATTTCAGCTTTTTTTAAAATCCTGAGTGCTTCATTTTGTGATTGCGGGGAGAGGTGAAGGGTTGATGAAAATCTTGAGATGTAATCTTTCGGGGAAGATGGTGTTACTTTTAATCCGATTTTTCTAATGATGAATCTGTATGTTCGACCGATTTCTTTTCGTTCGACTTCGGATGCGTTCGAGATTTCGTCGAGAGTTCGCGGGATATTGTATGAACGACAGGCGGCGTAGATGCAGGAAGCGATTACAGATTCCATTGAACGTCCGCGGACTAGTCCTCGTTGTAAAACGAAATTGTAAATTCTTGCAGATTCGTCTCGGACTACCGATGGTAAATCTAGGAATGATGCTACTCTTCTGAGTTCTGACATGGCGAGCCGAAGGTTTCTTTCGATTGAGGTTGAAACTCTTTCTTGCCATTTTTTTAATCTTAGATATTTTCGAGTTTGTTGAGTCGAGTCGAGTTTGTAGATGTCTGAGATTTCGCCGACGTTTGTTGTAAGTCCTTTGTCAAATTTTTGCAGAGAGATTGGTGCGCCGCCCCGAGATTTTTTTTCTGATTTGTCGAATGAGCGGAGTTCATGAGATGTGTCTACCATATTTTCTTCGACGAGTAAACCGCATGCTCCACAAATTACTTCGCCCCTTGTTTCGTCATATATTAATTTAGAACTGTTGCACTCTGGACATTTTTTAGGGTTGACCATCGTAA
>CAYXTT010000063.1:0-1623 GCA_964468545.1 Candidatus Woesearchaeota archaeon | reverse complement strand
TGCAGTTCGTGCAGTTCGTGCAGTTCGTGCAGTCTGTGCAGTTCTTGCAGTTCGTGCAGTTCGTGCAGTTCGTGCAGTCTGTGCAGTTCGTGCAGTTCGTGCAATCACGAAGGGTCCCAAGGGATCTCTTCGCTTTTTCTTCGCTTCCCCAATATGCAATGCCGGCACGGTTGTTGCGTCCATCCACTACATACCCATTTTCGACACGGTATCCATCGTCGCGCGTATCATGAGATACGCCTCCTCTTGCCACAACGAGCGCCCGCAACTCCACCAAAGACATTTTTAGAACTTCTTCTTTCGTCTTCATAACACACTTCCTTTCTTCCCCCAAACTTATTTCACTCGGAACACCTTTAACAAGAAGATATTCCCAAAATATCTTACACTAGCCGAAAGCCCAAGCTAGAAAAAACAATTTCCGAAAGAACGTTTTCCGTCGACAAACCGACATCTTCCATTCCTTCGTCCTTGAATCCTTATCTCTTATATCAACAATTCACCAAAGTGAATCGAGTAGTCAATGATTGCTGTTTACAGATTCTTTGTAATAATATGTCATTACAGAATAACTACACCTTTTAAGCTTTTCTAAACTCGAATTTTGGTTCGCCCACAACTAATTTTTTTTAGGCGCATAAAAAATCAGACGACCAACTTTCCCGCCTTCAACTGACTCCAAACTATTCCAATATTTGTCCTTCGGCTTCGTAATCGAAACATCATGATAAGCAACAATCTCGTCCTCTCTGTCAACACCCAAACGCTCTCCATTCAAAATAGCCCGAGCATCCTCCCCACACTTTCCATAAACCATATTCTCATAATTATTCCTCGGTAATTCTCCAGTTGCCTGCGCCCAATTTTTATTTTTCTTATCAAAAATACAACTAAAAGCATTCCGGTCATAAACAACATCATGAACACTATTCGGATAATTCAAACTCCTAACCCTATTCAAAATCATCCGTGCAACAAATTTCCTCCCCCGACTCGATTGGTTCGCCGCCTCCCCATACAAAATATTCCTCAACTCATTAAGTTCCTTGGAAGTATAACTCGCCCTTCCGACACACTCTTTCTCTCCACAACTCGCGACTCCCGACGAATAAACCATTCCCTTCTCACAATCCCCGACCCTCGACGAACAAACTACTTTTTTCTCAACACCACCAACGCTACTTGAAACAGACGAAACACTTCTACTCCCGCCAAACAACAAAAGCGGCACAGCCCCAGCCACAACAGTCCCAAAAAACCAATTTCTCAAATCATAATTTTTTTCTCTTTTCATAAAAAAATCAAACTTCCACCATTTATAAACTTTTCTAATGTAGTCACTAACTAATAACATCAAATCTAACAACAATACAATTTTTCCTTGTCTTTCTCCGTCATCTTCCCAAACGGATTCCCACTCTTCCTAATATTTGAAATCATTTCCTCATTCCCTTTCAAGCCCTTCCCCCTCAAAACCATCGCCTCTCGCACCTTTCGAACAGCGTCGGTAACCTTAACCCCAACCGGACATTTCTCCTCACACCCCCGACACAAACTACACTCAAACAAAATCTTATCCATAATTTTATCCGACAAAATAATCCCCTTCCCCCTCGCCGAAAC
>CAYXTT010000062.1:0-1943 GCA_964468545.1 Candidatus Woesearchaeota archaeon | reverse complement strand
TAAGGAACTTCACTCGAAATATTAAGGTGAGTAAAATTACTTGCCCCAGTTTCCGCCGTAACATTTATCAAAAGAGATTTACTAACCACATTCCCCGAAGAAATTGTGATGGTCGGGTCCACCACCCAATCATACTCAACATCCCCAACCGACCTCAAATCAAAAGTATCCAAACTTTCCCCCTCGCCCAAACCACTCAAATAAATTTTATACTCACTAAAATTCCCAACCGAAATATTCTCAAACAAAGCAACACTCTCATTCCCACCCTCTCGATAAACTTCTACCATCGGATAACCAATAGAATAATTCACAAGCCAACCGTATCCCGACGCTGTCAAATTATTTTCCAGCTCGGCAAGTTCGTCAGAAGAATTCGCAAAAACGAAAACCAATAAGACCATCAAAGCCAAAAAAACCCAGACCGCAACAAATTTCCTTTCCATAGTTAAATTTATATATCCCTCCATCTTGTATTACCTGTGAGCGAACCGGCTCCGTAAAATGTTTGATTATTCAAACTGACCACCGCTTCATGCGTATGATTGGTTGGGAAGGTCGCTATTCGCTTACGCATCTTTCAATCTCCCCCAACTTTTTTCAATAATTTTATAATTCACTTCGACAACATTCAATTTTTTCCCAAAAGACAACCTATTTGGCTTTAATGCTTTTCGTCGATAAATCTTTGCATAATTATCCGCTAAAGAACCTATATTCCTTCCAAGTCTTTTTCTGAATTCTCCGATATCAATAATCTCAAAATCAAAATTACCCAATCCTTTAATTGTTTTTTTAACAATTTTAAAATCTTCATCATTACAAATAATTAAAACATCTACTTTTTCACTAATCTCTTTTAAGAGTAAATATATACAAATACCATAAAGTTTAGCTGAATCCTCATAAATATTTTTATCAAATAATTTTCTCTTCACCAATTTAACAAGATTACCTTTCAAAGCGCAACCAAAATTAATTTTTCTTTCAGAACATACGAGCGCAATCCCAATTGTCTTACTTTCATAAATTCTCCCACTCATATCAACATGAAAATCAGCCATACAAATCCCCCGAATAATTCACAAGCCAACCGTATCCCGACGCTGTCAAATTATTTTCCAGCTCGGCAAGTTTATCCGGCGAACCCCCCACAATCGCGAACGCGATTGCTCCAAAAACAATTAAACCAATAATCACAAGTTTTAAATATCTCATTTTCATCCCTCTATCGTTAATGCTCAGTATGGTCTTCGGACAATACTGAGCCCTTTTTGATTTCAAATTTAGTTATCATATTACTAAGACTAATCACAGAATCACACACCTTTCTCAAATTAGAAGACGAACTCTTGCTAAAATAAGCATTTTCAATCTTCTTTCCGTATCTTTTCCTTACAATATTTATTGAATCAATAAAATCTTCGTCCCCACTCACAACAATTGCAGTATCATATAAATTATCAACCGCCCCCATAATCAAAGCATTAGACATCTTAACATCATCACCCTTCACGAAAAAAGCAAACTTCCCACCAACTTTAATCTTCTTCAATGTACACAAAACGATTTCAAATTTTGGTATCTGCCTCAACTTATCCAAAAACCTTTGATGCGCCCAATATTTTTCTTCGCCAGCCTCGATATCCAACGGAGCCACATAATAACAAGCCTTAATTAAAATTCGATTAACACTTAATTCATTTATCGGTTTTTCAAAATCAATCTTTTTGCCCTTCTTTGCGGTACTATAGTAAAAATTACTTCCATCAATCAAAATTATAACTCGTTCATTCATTCTCCCCCCTCCTCAACTCATCAATCCTCATCTTCTTCTCATAAATTTCACACGGAACTTCCGTCCCGTTTATTAAAATCACCTCGTCGCAAAAAGCCCTCGCCCAAATCGTAATGTCTTTCTCCCTCGACAAATTCTGTTCAAA
>CAYXTT010000061.1:0-1979 GCA_964468545.1 Candidatus Woesearchaeota archaeon | reverse complement strand
TTAAATCCTCGCCCGCCTCAACAAATTCGCATTCACCACAACAGTTATCGATGACAAAGCCATCGCCAGTTCCGCAAACACAGGATTCAAAACTCCAGCAACAGCCAAAGGAATCGCAATAACATTATAAAAAAACGCCCAAAACAAATTCTGCTTTATCTTCCTAAAAGTCGCATTCGACAAATTTATCGCCTCGACAACGCCCGTCAAATTCCCTTTCGCCAAAACAATATCCCCCGACTCAATCGCAATATCCGTCCCCGTCCCCATCGCAACCCCAACATTCGCCTGCTTCAACGCCGGCGCATCATTAATCCCGTCGCCAACAAAAGCAACAAACCCACTCTTCTGTAATTCCATAACTTTACGCGACTTGTCCTCTGGCATCACCTCAGCAATCACCTCAGCAATCCCAACCTGCTTCGCAATCGCCCTCGTTGTAACCTCATTATCTCCGCTAATCATCACTGTCCTAAACCCACCACGATTCAAACGCCCAACCGCATCAGCAGAATCTTTTTTCACCGCATCAGCGACGCCAATAACCCCAAGCACTTTCCTCCCCTCAACAACAACCATAACACTAAGTGCCCTCTCTGCAAATTTCTTAACAACCCCAGAATACTCATTCAAATTAATTTTCCTCTCCTTCATTAAAATTTCATTCCCAATAATATATTTCCTCAAACCAATCGTCCCTTCGAGCCCCTTCCCTCGAATAATCTTAAAATTCTTGACACTCAAATATTTCTTCAACGAAGCCCACTTAACAATCGCCCTCGCCAACGGATGCTCACTCAATTTCTCCAAAGAACCAACAATCTCACAAAACCTATCGACCTCTTTGTCATCGCTCCCAACTCCTAACTCCCAACTCCCAACTCGCGCAGCGCCAACCTCCGGCTCACCCTTCGTAATCGTCCCCGTCTTGTCAAATACAATAATCCCAACCTCCTTCATCGTCTGTATCGCCTCGCCCTTCCGAATAAGTATACCTCTCCTCGCCCCCATCCCCGAACCAACCATCAACGAAATCGGAACTGCCAAACCCAGCGAACACGGACACGCAATAACCAAAACCGAAATCGCATTACTTAATGCAACACTCAGCCCGGTGCCAAAAATAAAATACCACCCCAAAAAGGTCAAAGCCGACAAAATCAAAATCACCGGAACAAAAACCCCCGTAATACTATCAGCCAATTTCTGAATCGAAACTTTCGTCCCCTGCGCCTCCTCAACCAACTTGATAATATGCGACAAAAAAGTATCTCTCCCAACCTTCGTCGCCCTCACATACAAAATCCCATCTTGATTCAACGTCGCCCCAATAACCAAACTATTCTTCATTTTCTCGACGGGTAAACTCTCTCCAGTAATCATTGACTCATCAACTGCACTCTCGCCAGAAACAACAATGCCATCAGTCGGAATCTTCTCCCCGGGCTTAACAATCATCACATCGCCAACAACAACCTCACTAACATCAATAAGAACTTCATTGCCCGCCCGCAAAATCCGCGCCTTCTTCACACCAAGTTCCAACAACTTCCTAATCTCCGACGTCGCTCGCCCCTTCGCCTTCGCCTCAACAAATTTCCCCGTAACAAAAATCGTCATAATCATTCCCGAAACCCCAGCAAAACTCATCACATCAATAAAAAAACTAAGTATACCAGTAGTATACGCAACAACCGTCCCAAGCACAATCAAAGAATCCATAGTAAACTGCAACCTAAAAAACCCACGAATCCCCGACTTAATTGTATGAAAACCAAAAACAAAAATTATCGGGAAACTCAAGACTAACATCAATGGCGTCATCCACGACATCGGCACAAGAGTCACACCAAACAAAAAATCAAAATACATAACAGTCATAATCAATATCGTCAAAACCCAAATCCCAATTAATTTTTTTCTCCAAACATTCGCCTCTCCATCACCAGAAAACGAAGACACAGAGTTCTCGCCAAAAC
>CAYXTT010000060.1:0-2013 GCA_964468545.1 Candidatus Woesearchaeota archaeon | reverse complement strand
TTGCCAAAAATCCACTCAATCTGCGCCATCCGCGTTGCTCTCCAAAAACCAACACTATTAACCTTCCTTTTAATCTCTGCCTTCCTCCCAAAATTCAAAACCAACCCAACCTCTTTCCCAGTCGCCCTTAGGTAATTCAACAACTGCACACTCTCCGCCTCGCCAATTTCCTTAATCGCCTTAACCTCCACAATCACTTCTCCCTCGACGATAAAATCAGCACAATAATCCCCCATACTCTCACCCTTGTAAAAAACCTTAATCGGCACTTGCCTTTCAAAACTCAACCCCTCAACCCTAAACTCGTAAGCCAAAGCCCTCTCATAAATTTTCTCTAAAAATCCATAACCAAGAACATTATACACCTTATAAAAACACCCAATAATTTTCTCAGTCAACTCCTCATGTTTCATTTCTTAAATTTCCGTCTCAATAAAAAGAACCACAACAAATTTATCAAAACCAACAACACAATCACAACAATCAAGATAACAATCAAACTGCTCGTACCTTCAGAACCACCCTCTGCCGAAATCACATAACCCAGCCCAACAATCACCAACTCATTCTGCTTCACCTGAAATTCCAAATTCTTCGTCGAACTCTTATCTCCATAATTAATCGAAACCTCCGTCTGATAATTTCCCTCCTTGACACCGGCAGTATCCCAATAAGAAACAAAAACCTGTTTAGCCAACGCCACAACATCATAACTCGCCGACTCAAAACTCGAAACAACATCACCCTCATCATTCATAATCCTCGTCGCAACATACGCCCCACTAATCGGCTCGCTCCATTTATTCTCCACCAACATCTCCAACTTTGCAATCTGCCCCAAGCTAAAACTATTAACACTAATCTCCTGCAACTCCAACTCCTTATCGCCAACACTAAACACGCCCTCCAAATTCACAACCCCTTCATCATAAATCACCGTCGCCACCGCGCGATAATTCCCAATCGGCACATCTGCCTTCCAATTATAAACTAATTCTTTCTTCTCCCCACTCGGAATCGCAATCGCCGACGTAAAAAAACTATCTACCTTCTCATTCAACTTATTGTAAATATCAACATTCGCTTTCACTGATGTCAAATCAAACTCCCCGCGACTAACTACCGGAAAAACAAAAGTCACATCACCACCCTGATTCGCATTATAAACAACCATGCTCGCTGTAGCAAATTTCCCAGGATATGGGACATTAACATAAAACTGGACAGCAATAGCTAAAGTCGCCTGAACATACGACTCTCCCGTCGGAACACCTTTCGGAACTTCAGTTACGACAATCTCCCCTTTGTGTAACCCTGGTTCAAGAGTATGTGGCAAACTAACACCATAACTAATTTTCTTCGTCCCATCGGCAGAAACAATAACACTCTTCGTCGACAAACTAATATACCTCCCAAGTTCACCGACAACATCCAAAGTCAACTCAATCTCAACCCCACCCGAATTCACAATATTAAATTCAACACTTTTCTTCATGTCTGGTTCAAAACTAACAGTCGTCCGACCAGGCGTAACTCCCAGCCCACAAACAAAACTCAAACTAAACAAAACCAAAACAGCGACAAGCGACAAGCGACAAGCGACAAGCGATTTCATTCCTGCCCTCCCACATATTTATCCCCGCCATCGACAACTTCCCCCACTCCCACCTTTTTCTTCTCAACCAACTTCGTCCCATTGTAAACATCAACATCCAACCCAACATTACCCCCGTTCACAACGCCATAACCCCCATCCATTTCTTTCAGTTCCAAACTCACAAAAGAATTAATTATCAAACTTCTAACATCACTCCCAAAAACTCCAACCGCTTTCCAATAATATTCCCCCGGCACCAAATCTATTTCCATCCCCTCTTTAATTTCATATCGAATCGGCGTCGTGAAATCAATATTATCATCAATAAGCAAATAGTCCGCCTTCTCTATCAAAAACAAAACTTCCCCCGAACTCTCATAATCATCCAACGGCGCAATCACCAACGGCCTCGCATA
>CAYXTT010000059.1:0-2081 GCA_964468545.1 Candidatus Woesearchaeota archaeon | reverse complement strand
TTACGATGGTCAACCCTAAAAAATGTCCAGAGTGCAACAGTTCTAAATTAATATACGACGAAACAAGAGGAGAAGTAATTTGTGGAGCATGTGGTTTACTCGTCGAAGAAAACATGGTAGACACCTCTCACGAACTCCGCTCATTCGACAAATCAGAAAAAAAATCTCGAGGCGGCGCGCCAATTTCTCTGCAAAAATTCGACAAAGGATTAACAACAAACGTCGGAGAAATCTCGGACATCTACAAGCTCGACTCAACCCAACAAACTCGAAAATATCTAAGATTAAAAAAATGGCAAGAAAGAGTTTCAACTTCAATCGAAAGAAACCTTCGGCTCGCGATGTCAGAACTCAGAAGAGTAGCATCATTTTTAGATTTACCGTCGGTGGTCCGAGACGAATCCGCAAGAATCTACAACTTCGTTCTGCAACGAGGATTAGTCCGAGGACGCTCAATGGAATCTGTAATTGCTTCCTGTATCTACGCCGCCTGCCGTTCCTACAACATCCCGCGAACCCTCGACGAAATATCAAACGCATCCGAAGTCGAACGAAAAGAAATCGGCCGGACATACAGATTCATCATCAGAAAAATCGGACTCAAGGTAACCCCCTCCTCTCCAAAAGATTACATCTCAAGATTTTCCTCAACTCTTCATCTCTCGCCACAATCACAAAACGAAGCACTCAGAATTTTAAAGAAAGCTGAAATATCTGAACTCACATCTGGACGAGGACCAGCAGGAATCGCAGCCGCCGCACTTTACGTTGCCGCCCTAATCAACGACGAGAAAAAAACTCAAAGAGAAGTTGCCGACGTCGCCGGAATCACCGAAGTAACAATCCGAAACCGATACAAAGAATTATTAGACCGCCTCAATCTCGAAGACAAACTCAAAATAAAAGAAAACGAAAAAAAGAAAGCCACAACCGAATAATCTATTTCACCAGAAATACTTACTGGGCTACCAACAACCTTTTATACCAAAAAACTTTTCTAACTAAACGAGGGAATGCCAGAGCGGTCAAATGGGACAGGCCTAGGACCTGTTGGTGTATACCTACGGGGGTTCGAATCCTCCTTCCCTCATTTGAAGCTCCACGAGAACAACTCTCTTTAAAAAAATATTTCCTGAAGAACTAACAATATAAAAATTTAGGAATGTATAAAAACTATTCTATTAGTATTACTATCTTTAATAACACTAGATGTCCTCTTTAAAAAATCAGGGATTGAATTACCTTCTGAGTCCGTCGACTTTTTTCCAGCCGATACAAAACTATAATATCCATCGATAGAACCTATAAGTATATTCTCTGTTTTAGTTTTATTTTCATAAATGCTATATCCTCCGAACTGCCCTTCAAGTAAATAATAATTAGTTATCTTATTATCAAAGTAAATAAAATAAACTTTAATTTGTTGATTAAAATTAATTGGCTGGAAAAATTTTGGTTTTGACAAATCAGCATAAATAGTAGTATCTGAAGTCATTATCGGATTTTGTAATGATATTGACGACGAAGCTGGTACAGATGTTTGAGATATTGAAGTTGTTGAAACCGAAGATGGCGGAGATGAAGAGTCAATTATCTTACAACCATCATTCATATTCTCCCCAGCAAAAGATGATAAAACATCTATCAAATTGCTATCAGTTATACTATTATATTGTCCATTCATACTGAACGCCCATTCCCAAATAATATTCTGACTATCAAACTTAACATAATAATCATTCCCATTATCATCTGAAATAGAATAAGGCGTATCCACTGAGCAACTCAACGACGGTGTTTGTACCGTTTCACCATTACCCCCATCTTTCAACCCACACTTCCGATTCTCATCACAATAACCCACTTGCCCAGAAGCACTCCCACAATCACTATCAATCCCACACTCCTCCCCGTCTCTCAGCGCCCTCAACCTACAAACTTTATCATTATCACAATAACCAACCTTCTCTTTGGAACTCGCACAATCCCCATCAACTTTACACTCCGCCTCAACATCAACCCCACTATCAATATCATTCGCAACCGGCGACGGCTTCACAACAGAACCCTTCCTCTTCTCG
>CAYXTT010000058.1:0-2292 GCA_964468545.1 Candidatus Woesearchaeota archaeon | reverse complement strand
CAGACCTCACAACTTCAAACATCATTCTGGCGAATGGCGAACAGCGAATGGCGAACGACAAACGACAAACCAAAGTCTTTCTCATTGACTTTGGTTTGTCGTTTGTCTCAACAAAAATCGAAGACAAAGCCGTTGACATCCACCTTATCAAACAAGCCCTCGAAGCCAAACACTTTAGATCACCAGATCACCTACGGGGCCAAAATCACCAACAACTTTTCAAAAACTTTCTAAAAACCTACGATAACAAAGAAGTAATAGAAAGATTAAAAATCGTCGAAAAACGCGGACGATACAAACATTAACCTT
This sequence comes from Candidatus Woesearchaeota archaeon, assembly GCA_964468545.1. GTDB lineage: Archaea > Nanobdellota > Nanobdellia > Pacearchaeales > GW2011-AR1 > JAGVXH01. The sequence goes on along the minus strand of CAYXTT010000058.1, from coordinate 1,983 downwards.
AAAAATTATATAAATCTCTCATTATCATAGCCCCGTAGTCTAGTGGTCAAGGATACAGCCCCTTGGAGGCTGGGACCGCGGTTCGAATCCGCGCGGGGCTATAACAGCAATCGCGCGGATGAGAACTCCGAATCCGAACAAAACACCTTGAGCATCCTAATATCTCAATTAACTATGCGAGATGCATTTTGCAAGTAGCGCGGAACTAAACAAAATTAAATCCTTAACTTTAAAAACCATTATTTACACAAACTATCATGGAACAACTATCTAAACCCACATGGGTCAAAATAAAAGAACCAGAACTAAAAAAAATAATCATAGAACTCTCAGAAAAAAACTCTCCATCTCAAATTGGATTAATTCTCCGAGACCAATACGGAATACCGACGACAAAAATCTTCGGCAAAAAACTAAAAGCATATCTCCAAGAACTAAAAATAAACAAAAACGAAGACCTTGAAAACGCAGAGAAAAAAGTCGACGCACTAAAAGAACACGTAAAGAAAAACATTACAGACAGAAAAGCAAAACACAAACTCCAGCACGCCCAATCCCGACTAAACATCACAAGAAAATATTTCAAAATTTCAATCAGAGACAAAAAGAAAAAATAAAAATAAACCTAAATCTTGGTTCACCAGAACTACATACTGAGTAAAAATCGCAGCAAGCGGGGCACGACCGATTTTTCCGCGTAGCTTTACCACAAGACTATCTAAAAATATAAAATTTATTTTAATACCTAAATCTTTTTAAGTAAACACAAACTGACTATTTAATGTTAAAAGAGGTCAAAAAATTCACAGAAGAATTTTTAAAACTATCAGAAAATAAACCCATCAGAATAATAAGCCACTATGACACCGACGGTATCACTTCCGCAGCAATTCTTATAAAAACACTTAGACGCCTCGATAAAAAATTCACGATAAAAATAGTCAAAGGACTCGAAGAAGAAATTATAAAAAAAGAACTCGCAAAACAACCAAAAGAATTAATAATTTTTTCAGACCTCGCATCCAGCAACCTCGACCATTTTCAAAATCTCAAAGAACCCATCTTCATAATCGACCATCACGAAATAGACAAAAAAAAATTAAATAACAAAATAAAAATCATAAACCCTCATCTCACAGAAAACCAAAAAAACAATGAATGCACTGGCGCCGGGCTCTGCTACCTTTTCTCAAAAACAATCTCTCAAAACAATCAAGACCTATCCAAACTCGCAATAATCGGAATGATTGGCGACCGCCATGAATCAAACATTTCAAAAATAAACCAACAAATAATAAACGACACCGACGACTTAACTATCAAAAAGGGAATCGTGCTCTACCCAGCAACAAGACCACTACGACGAGCATTAGAGTGGTCAACATCCCCATATATACCGGGAGTAACTGGCAACGGACCTGGCGCCATAGAACTTTTAAGAGAAACTGGAATCCCCTGCGAAAAAACTCTCCTCGAACTCAGCGACAACGAAACATCAAAACTGATAACAGCCGTAATGGTCAGACGAGCCCAGCACAACAAAATCGACGACATCCTCGGAAATTTATACATCCTAAAATTCTTCAACACCAAAGAAGATGTTAGAGAAATATCCGTCCTCATCAACGCATGCTCACGACTTGGATACGGCGACACTGCAATCTCATACTGCCTCGAAAACGAAAAAGCAAAAAACCGCGCCCTCGACATCTACACAGAATACAAGCAAGAACTCGTATCCGGATTAAGAATAGCAGAAAAAATGGAAAAAATAAAAGGCAAGGGCTTCGTAATCCTGAATGCAAAAAACCAAATTAAAGACGCCATTGTCGGAACAATTTGCTCAATGCTGTCATCTTCTCCAACTTACACCGAAGGAACAATTCTCATCGGAATGGCATACAACGAAGACAAAATAAAGGTCTCGGCAAGAATCGTTGGACGCGAAGGTCGAAACCTAAAAGAAATTTTAGAAAAAACATT
>CAYXTT010000057.1:0-2410 GCA_964468545.1 Candidatus Woesearchaeota archaeon | reverse complement strand
TAACAACTATATTCTATTTCCCGTAGGAACATTCTTCAACTTAATTCTCTCTGCATAATGATCAAACTCTATAATAAACTTATCAAAAAAACCATCCCTTCCAAGAATCACGGGTATCCTCGTTTTCTCCATAATAACCTGAACAGGAATACTAAACGTATAACTCTCATGTTTGTATCTAATATTTATTTGCATAAAAGAATTAACAACCTCAACTTCACCGCCAAGCCCGTTAGCTTTTTCTCTTTTACCACCAATATCCAAACCAAGAAGTTCAGCAAAATCTTTTGGTATCACAGAAACATCCGCCCCAGAATCGACTAACGCCATCGTCTCAATCCACGAAGACCCACTTCCCCTAACGTTAATTGGAATATAGGGCAACTTTCTTTCCACCCCATCTTCCCTCTTTATATTTTTATACCTATAAGAAATTGCCATTCCCTCAATAAATCATTGTGTGTTCCTCGGGAATTTTCACAATCATTATCTTTTTACCAGGACATATTCCCTGAGCTTTCTCAAAAGTTTCCTTAGCATTCTCTCCAGATGAAACAATATTTTTTTCACAAATAGCAATCCATTTACCTTTATACTTCCCAAATCCTTCCTTCATAAAAACTTCATAATTAGAATTTCCTGACATATTACACTAACCACATTTTACTTTATAAATCTTACTTCAACATTTTCTAATTCATACAAACCATCATCCTATAAAAACTACCTAATCTCCGTCGACAAACAGCCACCCCACAAACGCAGACGACCCGCAATATTTACTAATAGTTAACAACTAACAAACACAAACCATCTGAGGACTCGGCAACCCCGACCGGTTCTCCTGAATTATAATAGGACTCTTTTCATATATTTTATTTCTAATCTGCAACTGATAATTCAAACGAAGCTCCATAATCTCATCTTCAACCCTCGCCTTGAATTGCCACTTGGGAACTTCTCTCAAATTCAATTTCGAAATACCCAAAAATTCTGAAGCTTCAAAAATTTGAATTCCAACCACAAACTTGTCTTTATCAATATCAATAACCATATTTTGAAATTCAATCGAGAAAGAATACTCCCTATTTTTTACCTTGAAAAACAGAATATCATTCACATAATCATAATCCATTTCGCCTTCCGCTTCCAAATATTTCGCCTTCATATCCTCGGTATTTGCCATTCTTCTATAAAATAGAAAGTAACTATTTTAACCTTTCTGTCGCTCAAATTTATTATCATTTTAAGATTCTTGTTCTGGTACTTGTAAAACATCGCATAGTTTTCATTATATTGAACTCCCACTAAAAAAGGTTTTTCCTTAACCAAAATTCTCTTAAGGTCAAGACATGTAAAAAATTTCCTTTGTTTTTCACTTAGTCTAAAAAATGTATGAGCAGTGCATTCAATCTCATCTTCCTTATATTTCCCAACAATCTCAACAAACTCCTTAACTCCCAACCGTCTTTTAATTTTAGTTTTATTAATCACATTAACAACAATAATAAAGTGTATAAAAATCTAACCCCCATTCTCCCTCCGTCGACAAACAGCCACTCCACAAGCGCGGACGAACCACGCAACAATCCCTAACACTTAACCCTAAAACCTAATAGCTAACATCTAACCCGACGGGATAAACAACACTCCAGCCAGCGTCATCCAAAATATTAACACTCACCAAATAATCCCCGTTCCTAAAACTTTTTTTCGCCTCGCAAACTCCGTCTTTCAACCGCGAACAAATCCTACCAACTTTCTCTCGCCCCCGACTATCAATATAAGAATAAGTCGCCTCGTCCAAATTCTCCTCGCTGATATTCAAACTAAAATAAACATACCTCGCATAACGCCCGACGCCCTGCGTCCAAAAACTATTCGGATTATTCAAAACCGGCGCCGACGTGTCAACAACAATTTTCTTCACACTCTTGACATAAACATTCCCGACGACATCCTCGACGCTAAAACTATAACTAATCTCCCGCCCATCAAACTCATCCATCTCCTCCCGCAAATCAAACTCACAATGTCTTTTCCTCACGTCCTTCACATTCACACTGCAATCTTCAAGACTCAAATCTTGTGAATACAACAACGAACCACTACCAACCTCCTCAAATCTCACAACTATCCCACTCGGATTCTCCTCGACAAAATCCAAACTAAACAATCCGCTCGCAACCCCTCTACTCGGCTCAACCTTAGAAATTTTCGGCTTCTTCGAATCAACAATAAAAGTCCTCGTAACATTCACCGGATTATTATTCCTGTCCCTCGCCAAAATCGTCACGCTATTAAAACCATCCTTCAACGAAATCGCCCGACTATAACTCTCAAGATTCGCCCCCAATCTTTTCAATCCCCGCCCATTAACATTATCAATATAATAAAGCGAAAACGGCTC
>CAYXTT010000056.1:0-2626 GCA_964468545.1 Candidatus Woesearchaeota archaeon | reverse complement strand
GGGATCGTTAGCTGGGTTAAGAACGTCGTGAGACAGTTTGTATGATATCTACTAGATGTGTTGTTGATTGAGTGGAAGGATCCTCTAGTACGAGAGGAACGGGGATTCGCAGCCTCTGGTCTACCAGTTGTTATGAGCAGGCTGGGCAGCTACGCTGTATCCGATAAGTGCTGAAAGCATCTAAGCACGAAGCGGACCGCAAAACGAATCAACATAGGCCGCAGTAAAAGACTGCGTTGATAGAGATGGGATGTAAGCATTGAGCGCAAGCGATTTGTTCAGTCCGCATCTACTAAAAGCTATATAAGAAACCAAGGTTTCTTATCAACTTCCTTATTTTGCGATAATCAAAAATCAATTTTTCATTTGTTTTTGCTTTGCAAAAACTTGTGTGAAAAATCAATTTTGTCTTATCATATTTGATGCAAATGAAAATTTTTTAACGTCGCTGTCCAACAAAGTTGGACAACCTGCGACTAAAATTTTAATTTGCGTTTTGGGAGTGATAGAATTTTGGTTTTGTTTATTTTACTTTATTTTGATAATGTTAAACATAGACGATGGAATCGTTTTGAGATTTATCTTGGAATGATAAGGTTGATTTGGTGATTTCTTATACTGTTCTTGTTTTGAAATTCTAAAGATTTAAAATCTCAATTTCTTTATGCGTGGAATTAAGATGGGATTTATTTTGAGGAAACAAAGGGGGATGGTGGTTACAAAAATGGCGAAACTCGCTGTTGTCTTGTTTGTCTTGTCGCTCGCTTTTTCTTTTACGGATACGATTTGGGCGGTTTATCTTGATAGTTTTGTTCATAATATTTCTATCGTGGGATTTATTTCTGCGTTTTTGACTTTGATTTCGTTTGTTTCTTTTTTCTTTATAACGACGCTGATTGAGAAATCGAGCAAGACAAAGTTGTTTTCGATTTCTCTCTTTTTGTTTTTTATTTCTTATTTACTGTTCGCTATTAATAGTAATTTTTATGTCGTTGTCGTGCTTGCGGTTCTTGTGACGGTGTTGCATACTCTGAGGATAACGAGTTTCGGGATTTTGGTGAAGGAAGATTCTGGGAAGACGCAGTTGTCGAGGAATGAGGGATTAATGTATACTTTTATGAATTTGGCGTGGCTGGTTGGGCCGTTGATTGCTGGGTTTATCTCTGACAAGTATGGGATTAGCTTGATTTTTGTCTTGTCTGCGATTTTTATTTTGGTTTCGCTTTTGTTTTTTAGGATGTCTAGAATAAGGGATCCGGGAATTAGAGAAAGGGAGCATCCGAATGTTTTGAAGAATTTTAGAGATTTTTTTAAGGATAAGGATAGGGGATTGGCGTATGTTCTTGGTGGGGGCGTTAATTTTTGGTGGTCTTTAATTTATGTTTTTATTCCGGTTTTTATCGTCGAGAATGGGCTTCATATAAAGTGGGTTGGTTATTTTTTGTTTGCGATTGCGATGCCCTTGATAATTTTTTCGTATCATTTTTCGAAGCTGGCTGGAAAAGTTGGGTTCAAGAAAATTTTTAGAGTTGGATTTTTGATTCCGTGTCTTATGGCGTTTCTTTGTTTTTTTGTCGGGAATATATACTTGATTTTGCTGGTGTTGGTTTTTGCGAGCATTGGATTGTCGATGCTGGAATCCACGACGGAATCTTATTTTCTTGACATTCTAAAGGGGAAAGAAGAGTTGAGATTTTATGGACCATATAACACGACGATTGATGTGAATCATTTTGTGAGTCGATTGTTTCCGTCGTTGTTACTGTTGTTTCTGCCGTTCGAATTTATATTTTTGTTTTATGGGTTAGCGATGTTTGTTTTCTTTTTGCTTTCTTTTAGGGTTAAGAATATTGTTGAGAAAAACAGGAAGAAAAAACGGTAATGAAACCACCTTATGTGAAAAAGTTTTGCGAAATTGGAAAGATTAGTGTCTGGATTGTCGACGGAGTTTATGTTCGCGGGAAAATGGACGAGGAGTTTATTAATTGCGGGCAACATTTTGAATTCGGATTTATTCCTCGAAATGAATTTTGGATTGACGGGGAGCGGAAGCCGGGGGAAGAAAAATATTATATTGATTCAATGGTGATAATGTATCGGCTGATGTCGGAAGGTATGAGTTGCGAAAAGGCGATGGGGATTGCCGATAGAACCGAGAGAAGGGAAGGGGTGAAATCGGAGTTAATGAAGAGGGGGCTGAAAATTAAGAATGATAAAAATTGATTGACGGTATTCGCGTGAAATTTTTGAAAAGTTATAGCAGAAAAGTAAAGGTTTGGATAGTGGATGGAGAAGCGGTGCGGGATTTGTTTTTTATCGATTTTACCGAGGGCGGATATGATAAGGTTTATCCGTTTATACCTTCGGGCGAGATTTGGATTGACGATGATGTTTTTCCGAGAGAGAGAAAATTTATTTTTTGTACGAGATTCACGAAAGGAATTTAATGAGTGAGGGGATGTATTACGACGACGCACACATGGATTCAAGCAAGATAGAACTTTATTGTCGAACGCATCCGAAAGAAACGGACGAGAAAATCAGGATTGAGATTGCGAAAGAAGAGTAGCCTGTATAATCAAGTGACATATGTCCCTAGTCTAATATGTGCTTTAGAGTATACAAA
>CAYXTT010000055.1:0-2629 GCA_964468545.1 Candidatus Woesearchaeota archaeon | reverse complement strand
TCCCATTAACAACAAGTTTTTTACCCGGACTCGTCGTCCCGATGCCGACGTTGCCAGAATTTCTTAAAATTGTTAATCCCCTTGTTTCATATTCATTATTTGATTCAACTACATGAATTTTTAAAGCATTATTTACTCCATCATATTTAACTCTAAAACCATCCTTATCTGGGTCAACTGTCGGAGTTCCTTCAAAAAAATCAAACGAAGACACCCCTCCATTCCCAGCATAATTTCTGACTATTGAAGTTCCTTCATTGTAAATCGTCAGTTTTCCTGTCGGACTCTTCGTCCCGATGCCGACGTTGCCGTTATTATTATTCACAAAAAAATCACTTCCGCCGACGGAGAAATTATTATTTCCCAAAACAAGATTAGAAGAAGCACCTGTGTAGGGGACAAATGTCCCCAATCCGCCCGCCCTCGCGTCGATTGTCAAATTAAGCTCCGTCTCATTAAAATTCAAAACACTCCCATTAAACTCCAAATAACTCTGACTCCCCGTCCCAACCAACCAATTAAACAACCCCCTAAACCAACCAATAGATGTAACATTCCCCGATGTCCCTCCAATAACAACAAGCTCACTCCCCGTCGTATTCTCAAACTTATAATCCCCTGCACTCGCAAAACTAATCATAAACAAAAAGCCAAAAGCCAAAAGCCAAAAGCCAAAAGCCACTTCACGCCTCATCTATCTTCCTCCTTATTTCATTTATCTTATTATCATTCAAACCCAACAAAATCTCTTTACATCTACCAACAAAACTCTTCACCTTTTTCCAATCCTCAGACAAATCTCTAAGATAATACTGCGTCTGAATTCTCTTCCCTTTCAAACTTTCCATAAAAGATAACTCTTCCTTAGAAAAATCAAAAAAACTCATCAAAGAAATCGTACAATCATGTATCTCGCATCTTATCCCACATTTCATAAGAATAGAATACAACGCATTATAACACGCATAATACCCCGATATAACCTTCCACTTTCCCTTAACATCAAGACAAACATCAAGGCTCTCTTCCGCATCCTTCATATAAGACTCACTCAAATGCGCCTTCCTATCAATAAGTCCAATCCCCTTCTTCTGCCTCTTACACCAAGAAATTTTATTCATCATTCCTCCTAAAAATTTTACTCACCTTCCCAACATCACCAAATATAACATGATTCATTTTTATCTCTATCGCAAGAGAATTACCTTCCTTCAAAGACTTAGCAAAATCACCATAATTAGACAAATGATAATTCAACTCAATCGAACAATTCTTCTTAACCTTATCCACAGATTTCTTATCAGCCCCGAAAATCAAAACATCCAAATCAGAATCTTTCAAAAATTTACCAGAAGCATAAGAACCAAAAACGACGACGGCATCCGAAATCTTCACCAATTCCTGAACAACAACCGCAACTCGATGAATATTCAAATAAAACAACAACGCCTTCGACTGCTCAGCAATCTCAACCAAAATCTTAGAAGACTCCTTAGCAAAATCAAAATAAAAAAGTTTATTCTTCCCAATCATTGAATAATTCATAAAATTAAAATCAACAAGTCTATTAAGAATCCTCGAAACAGTCCGTCGCTCAACCCCCGTAATCCGCGAAACATCACTCGCACTAAGTCGCGCCGAATAATCACCAAGAAACGCCACCAAAACATCAGGACATATTTGTCCAACATCGGACATTTTAATCACCATCACACCTCCACATCATATCCGAAACACGATATCGTCCCCCTCTTTATAGATTATCATCCCCGAAACATTCACACCAGTCGTCGTCAAATTATAACTCCCAATATCCAAATTACTATTCGCCCCACTATACGGCACATAAGTCCCACTCGCACCAGCAATCGAACTCCCATTCACCAACACATCACTCGCATTCACGACACCCCTCACATCGAGCTTAACACTCGGACTCGTCGTCCCGATGCCGACGTTGCCAGAAGATGTTACCGCGATTTTGTCATCATTCCCTATCCTGAAACGTAACGCCTCTCCGGAAGGTGCGTTGAACGCAGTAACACCAGCGCCATCGTGGAGGAATGCATAGTTAGTATGATCGGGTGAATTTTGATTCAGCCAAATACCCGGTTGGGACAGCGTATTTCCGCTATTACGCCGTACGCCTATCTTTATGTCTGCCGACCCATCGTTGAAACTTAAAGAGCCGACTGTGCCAGCAGTGGGTGCCCTGAAGACCTCCAATTTTGTGCTCGGACTCGTCGTCCCGATGCCGACGTTGCCTGAGGTATCTATTACCATTCTCATAGCACTAACCGTTCTGTCATATACAAAGAACTTATTTGCTACACCCTGAGTTAATTCCGAAGCACCTGCTGTCCCAATTTGATATGTTCGTCCAGTACCTTGTACCCAGAAATTTGCATAACCTGTGGCCTTGGTTTGTTGTATAGTAAACTGGTCTTGGTCAGTACCAGAAACAAGATGAAGTTGATGTGTAGGCTCCGTCGTCCCGATGCCGACGTTGCCTTCAACTAAAAGCCCATTCGACGGAGCCGTGTTCGTCCCAGAATACGTCGCTCCAATCACAGCCCCACCTTCAACATCTAATTTATTCTTTGGCTCCGTCGTCCCGATGCCGACGTTG
>CAYXTT010000054.1:0-2776 GCA_964468545.1 Candidatus Woesearchaeota archaeon | reverse complement strand
ACACTTATTTAGCCACAACAAGCGGCAACGTCGGCATCGGGACGACGAGTCCGGGTAAAAAACTTGTTGTTAATGGGACGGCGGGTGGTTTGGTAGTCGATGTTTCAGGGACTATGCCGACGATGAATACGACGAGCGGGAATGTTACGATTACAAGCGCCGGCGGAAGTGTAATTGTTAAGTTGGGATAAGGCATTTAAGCAATTAAACCTGTGATAATAATATGGTAAACAATAAACTTAACTCGAAGAAAATATTAGAAGAAATAGAAAATAATTCTAAAGAGATTCGTAAATATGGGGTTAGAAAGATAGGGTTATTTGGTTCTTTTTTAAATAATAAAAACAAAAGAGAAAGTGATGTTGATATATTAGTTACTCTTAGCAAGATTAATTTTAAGAATTATATTAGATTAAAATTCTTATTAGAAAGACTTTTTGGAAGAGAAGTTGATTTAGTTATAGAAAAGGATTTGAGATCTGAATTGGATTATGTAAAAGGAGAAGCTCGGTATGCGAGACTATAAATTATATTTAAGGGATATTTTGGAAGCGATAAACAGGATAGAAAACTCTATGAAGGGTGTTACAAGAGGGATGTTTGAGAAAGATGTCGATATCCAAGATTTATCTTTAAGAAGACTTGAAGTAATCGGGGAAGCTGTTACGAATATTCAATCTCGGGTAAAAGAGAAGTATCCTAAAGTAGAATGGAAGGAAATTGCAGGATTTAGAATTGTAGTTGCTCATACTTATTTTAAGATAAATTGGGATATTGTTTGGGATATAATTAAAAATGAACTTCCAAAACTTAAAGAAGATATTCAAGAAATTTTAGAAAAAGAAAAATAATAATCTTTGTATTAAAATAAAAAAGCAAAAAACATGGTAATTGAATTGGGAAACTGGGTTTTAGTTAAGAAATATAATTGTAATCTCTGGTATCGGGACGGCGGGTGGTTTGGTAGTCGATGTTTCAGGGACTATGCCGACGATGAATACGACGAGCGGGAATGTTACGATTACAAGCGCCGGCGGAAGTGTAATTGTTAAGTTGGGGTAGGATGGAGATAATTTATACTGAGCATTTGAAATTGAGGTTGAAATTGAGAGAGATACCTTTCGATTATCCGAAGGTTGTTTTTGAGAGTCCTGATGAGGTGTTTTTTGATTTAGTTGGGAATAGGAGAATTGCGATAAAAAGGCTTAAATATGGTGGAGGTGTTAGGAATATGATGATTGCGTATGATGTTGTTGACAGTAGGGTTGAGATTGTTACAATACATCCGATAAGTGACGAGAAAATATTAAATCGGTTAATTTCAGGAAGATGGAAATAAAGAAAAAATATAATTATGATAAGAAAGCGGATGTTCTTTTTGTTTGCTTGAAAGAGGGAGTTGAGGATAGTTTTGAGGAGATTGTTCCGGGAGTTAATGTTGAATTAGATTCTAAGGGTGATGTAATTGGAATAGAGATTTTGAATGTTTCTAGATTTGGGAAAGCGTTTTCTTTAAAGAATTTGGCTTGAGGGTTTGGACTATGCCGATGGTGAACACGACTTCCGGGAATGTTACGATTACAAGCGCTGGCGGGTCTGTGATTATTAAGTTGGGATAATTTTATAAAATTTGGAGTTGTGTGTTTTGAATGAAAATTAAGGAGATTTCGGCGGGGGTTAAGGTTTCGCGGAATTATGATTCTTATCAGGTTGGTTTTATTGCGGAGGTTGGCGATGGAGAGGATTGTGATGAGGTCGGGAGGGTTTTGATGGAGAAGGCTTTGAAAGTTGTGGAGAGCGAGGTTGCCAAAATAGGTGACAGGGGACGGGGGATGAATGGTAGTTCGATGCCGAGTGCTGAGAAGAAAGGAAAAAATGAGGTTGGGGCGGCGTGGGTTAGCCGGAAGATGAAAAATTTTTTGAGTGTGAAGATTGACGGGAAGTGGGCTGATGTTCCGAGGGAAAGTTTAGTTGCTGCGAATGAAGGTTATGAATTAAAGATTGGCGACGATGTTTTTTATTTTAAGGAAGTTAGGGAGAGGGGTAGTGAGAAGATGCCCGTGTTTCGGATTTATAGGACTTAGTATTAATGTGAAGGGAAATGAGAAATTTTAAAAAGGGAATGTGTTTAGATAGTTAGAGGTGAAGATGGGGAAGAAGATTGCGATTTCGATGGTGGTTGTCGTTGTGCTTTTGGTTCTTGCTGTCGGGTATATTGTTTATGATAAGTATTCGGATTGGAAGCAGAACAGGGAGCTTGGGATTTATCAGCAGGGGGCGCAGATTGGTTTTGAGCAGGCGATTGTTCAGGTCGCTCAGCAGGCGGTGACATGTCAGCAGGTTCCGTTAAATGTTGGCAACCAGACGGTTAATATCGTTGCTGTTGATTGTTTGAATTCTGGTTCTTAGTTATTATCTGTTAGCCGTAGAATTTATATAATTTGTTTTGGTTGGTTTGGAATGAAAAATGGAGTTGTGATTTTTGTTTTTGTTTTTGTTTTTGTAGCTGGGTTTGTTTTGGCTTTTGGGAGTTCTAATTTTAATGTTTCGAGTCCGACTTTTTCCGACGGTGCTGGAAATATAGGTTCGTCGAATTATTTTATGGATTTGGTTTTTGGGGAGATTGCGGGTGATTTGAGTTCGAGCGTTTATGATATTCATTTGGGTTTTTGGAATGCGATGTCGGGGTCGTTTGATGTAACGAGTCCATCTGTTTCGATTAATTCTCCTTTGGCTCAGAATTATTCGACTTCATCCATTTCATTTAATGTGACAG
>CAYXTT010000053.1:0-2903 GCA_964468545.1 Candidatus Woesearchaeota archaeon | reverse complement strand
ATCATGAGCAGGGTCTACTCCTTCAAAATACGGCAACACCTTCTCTCTCAACCTCGCAAAAAACTCCTCGTTCATCATACAACTTTATTAACATTAAATTTATTCAATGGATCCGTCCGCTTCTTAATATTAACCAAAATCTTTTTATCATTCACATCGACAAATTCCTTTTTCAAAATTCCAATCCCATGCTCCCCAGAAATCGACCCCCCAAATCTCTTAACTAATTTCATCATCTCGGGAATAAACTTTTTTTGCTTTTCGCTAAAACACGGATGAAGTATACCAACTCCAATATGCCCAAAAACAGGTATACCAATCTCTTCAAACCACTTAACCAATTTCACAAACCCATCAATCATAACCTTCGGGTCCTCAATCCTAACATATCCCTCACTCGCAACGAATGGATAAACCCCATCTCTCGTAGCCATCAACTCATCATATTCCTTCCCGCTCATAATCCCGGTCCCATCCTCATACTCCACAATCAAATAATAACCATCAACAAACCCAAGTCCAGCACTAACCCTCTTGTCTAAAAACTCAATCATCGAAACAGCCGAATTTCTTTTCAAATCCCTGACAGCCAAAGCAACATCCTCGATACTTTCAAACTTCACCAAAGTCGCACTCCTATTTTTCAACGGCGACAATTTCAAACAAGCCCGAACAATCACACCACTAATTCCCTCCATCCCAGCATAATCTGAAAGCTCCATCGCTCCTCTCCGATGTAACTCCCCACTCCCGTCGACAATCTCAACCCACTTAACCCAATTTGAAGTCCTCCCATATTTAATCGCCCGCGCACCAACCGCATCCGTCGCAATCATCCCGCCAATCGTCGCAACCGAATGACTCGACGGCCTCACCGGAAACTCCAACCCATACTTAAACAAATAATTCTCCAACTCATCCAAAATAACACCAGCCCCAACCTCAACCACTTTCCTTTCCTTATCAAAACCATAAATTCCATCCATCTTCGACAAATCCAAAACAACATCTAATCCATTCTGCGGAACAGCCCCACCGCTCAAACCAGTCCCGCCACCTCGAATTACAACCCTCCCCGCATTCGCAACAATCCTACGAACCTCCGCAATATTCCTCGGCTGAACAACATCCAACGCCCGCCCATCAACACCCGACGCATCCGACCCATAAACCTTAACTAAATTCTTATTCATTTTAAACAATTCAAAATATCCCCCTTTTTCAAAACAATAAATTTATACTTACCGCTTCTTAATTTATTCGCATACCCATTCAAAACAGATGCCGAACAAAAATCATAACCACATTCCCTCAAAATCTCTTCAACAGATAAAAAATCCGCATCACCAGACACTAAAACACACGCATCACAAACTTTCTCTATAATAACCTTCCTAATAATATCTAAAGCAATAAGGATATCTACACCCTTTTCTTTTTGATGCTTCCCGTACCCAGTCAACTCTTTTAACTTAACAACTATATTATCTTTTTTTAATTCCTCAATAAAATTCTTATGCTTAGAATAAGAAGAACTTAGAATATTTGGAATAGAATTATAATAATTAATGCCAATTAATTCAAAGCCAAAACGATCACAAACAAACTTAGAAAGTTTTCTAAAATCTATTTCACCTATCTCTCTCATTAACTCCTTAGAATTATGGTACCAATTATTACCATCAATAAAAACAATAGCTCGTTTCATAAAAAAGTGCCTAGCGTCTGAGACACTAGGCGGTTATTAACTTTACCAACCAACCTCCCTTTTTATATTTTTCCTTTTACCAACCCCCGACGCATTCGACACATAAATCTTAATTAAATTCTTATTCAACCTCATCCCTTTCTCCTCCAAGACTTAAACTTCTGACCCGACAAGCGAAGCGACCGAATACCGACAAGCGAAGCGACCGAATATCTCGAATGAAAATCTTTGATTTTCATTTGCGTATCTCCCTCAACTTCCGAACAACAAAATCCGAAAACTCAACCGACTTCTCCGTCGCTGATTTAATATTAGCATAACACAAACCACAGGGCGAAACAATCTGCCCAACTTCTTCAGGAATTTCAGAAACATTTTTCTTCGCAACCGCTTTCGCAACACTCGGAAAATTCGCCCGAACCCCGCCTCCGGCCCCACAGCAAATCGCATCTTTTCGATTAAGCCTAAATTCAAAAACCTTCCCGCCCAATCTTTCAATCACCTCTCTCGGCTCATCATAAATCTCACTATACCGCCCAAGATGACACGGGTCATGATACGCAACTAATTCTCTCTCTCCATCGCCCCTCCACTTAATTCCTCTTTTCTTCAGCGCATTCAAAATCACAACCGTCGCGTGCTCAACTTCAATATCCCACTCCCGAACCAACTCCGGATAAATCTCCCGAAAAGTATGATAACACGACGGACAATTCGTAATAATTTTTTTTATCCCATTCTTCTTAAACAAATCAAAATTCTTCTTCGCCAACTTCCTCGCATCCTTCCGATACCCCGCATTCAAAACCGGCAACCCACAACAAACCTCATCTTTCGACAACATCACAAAATCAATCCCAAGCCGATTAAAAATCTCCTTATAATTCTCAAATTGCTCCGTCAAAACCCCCTTCGTCAAGCACCCAGGAAAATACAATGTCTTCCCACCACCAAACCAATTCAATATTCCCATCCCAAACCTACAAAACCTCACTACTTAAAATTTATTATACTCGTATCTACACAAATCCAACAGCCTTAACAAAAATATAAATAGAAAGCCCAACAAGCAACAACCCCGAAATCAACTTCATATACTTCCTATTCGAAACCGTCCAATTCTGCAACCTCTCAGTCGACGTCCCACGATAAATCAAATAAGTCAAAATAACCAACGGCAAAACAAAAATCAAAT
>CAYXTT010000052.1:0-3014 GCA_964468545.1 Candidatus Woesearchaeota archaeon | reverse complement strand
AAAAAGCCCTCGCCCAAATCGTAATGTCTTTCTCCCTCGACAAATTCTGTTCAAATGTAACCCGCAAATAATCACCGTCGGGAATTAAAGCCGAAACATTATCCAGCGTCGAGACATTGTCATAAACATCCTCAACAAAATTCCTCTCCGAATCCAAATGCTCAGCGTCGCTGATATAAATAATTTCATAAACCTGACTCGACAAATGCGGCACAATCCACTCCACATAATCCACAAACCCGTCGCTGTCCAAATCATAACCAACATAATCAACTTCTTCCCTCACGACTTTTTCATTCCCCTCGCTAACGACCTGCGACTCGCTACCCGCGACTTGCGAAACCACATTCCCGCTAATCCCGACCAAACTCAAATTCTCATCGACTTTCCCCTCGCTCTTATTTTTATTTTTCTCGGCTTTCCCGTCGCTCTTATTCTTCCCCTTCTCAACTTTATCGTCGACAACCGATACATTCAAAACCTCGACACTCGAAACATTCTCAACCTCGACACTCACATTTTCAAAATCACCGTCGACAACACTTTCGTTCTCAACCGAACTATTAACAACATCTTTCTTTTTTTCTGGCTTCTCCTTCTCAACTTTTTCCTTCGTCTTATTTTTAACTTCATCAACCACGCCCTCATTCTCCGACGACAAAGTCGTCAAATGATACACCCTCAGCCTCGACGAACCAACCGCAACTCTATTATCCAAAACACTGTAAGCCAAAATATCCGTATAATTCAAACTCTCATTCGCGCTGACAACAACTCTTTTCCCGTCGCTGATATTAACTTCCTCAGCCGTCGGCGCCTCGGTATAATACTCAACCGCAACTTCCGCCGCACCGTTCTGACCAACAACACCACTCAAATCAACAACCGTCGCATTATCAGTCTCAACAATATTAGAAGACATCTCCTCCTCCAAAACCACATTCCCAGAAATACCAAAACCCCTGACCCAATTCCAAAATCTCATCAACAAACCCCTACTCTCTCGAATATCAAAAGTAACATCTCCAATTAAAACACCACCACTAACAACTTTCCCCCTATCGGAATCATCAACAATCTTACTATAATCATCAACCTCTTCTAACGCAACACCAATTTCATCACCAGTCAAAACAGAAATATTATTCGCCCCCTTAGGCAACTCGACATTATTCCTCCCCCCAGAAACATTCACCCTCTTAATCCACTTAACCGGCCGACCAATCACTGCCCTATATTGCAACGTCGTAATAACACTCTGATTCAAAACGGTCTCGTTCAAAATGGTTTCGTTAACAACAACTTCACCGACGACGGTTTCATTTTCAATAGTTTCATTAGAAACACTACCATTCAAAATAGTTTCATTAACAAACGACTCGTTTAAAGAAGTTTCACTCAAAACACTCTCGTTCAAAATAATTTCTAATGTATCATTAACAACAATATCGACCAACTCGTCAGAACCCAAAGAAACATTCTCGTCGACAATATCCTCGACACTATTATTCTCTTCTATCCCGCCACTATCTTCACTACTATTATTTTCCTCATCTTGCTGCACTACATCCACACTTCCAACAACCTCATCACCAGGTTGAGCAACCTCATCAATTCCCGCACCTTCATCTACACCACTAACTTGCAACTCAGAATCATCAACCTGCGAAACCACTTCATCAACAATCATTGGATTACTCAAATCTTCACCAGAACCACCTGACTCATCAGAAACAACAAGCCCATTCAAACCACCAATAATACCAGAAATAAATCTACCTGCACTTTCAACAATTCCATTAGACAAAGACGCAATATCAATCTCCATACCACGAGACACATCACGCACAACATAAGAAACTCTTCCGCTATTCAACAAAAAATTAGTGGTACAACCACCAGTCACAACAAAAAAAACCAATAAAACAGCGACGACAAAAACGAAATACAACGAAAAATTTTTTTTATTTTCAACCTTTCCAAGATATCTCTTTCTCACCTCCCCATTAGAATCCCTATAACTCTCATAAATATAAGGCCCATAACTCTTTCCCCTTTTCTTAACAACTCTTTTATAACTCATAAACCAAATTTTGTGGTATAACACCCTTATAAAGATTATGCATAATAACCCCCACAAAAATATGGCAACAAGCATAATTAACTATCCCATCTACAACTTCAGAAGTAATTTCTCTAACCTTAGAAAAATCCATACCAATCACATTCCATTACACCAACCATAAAAAATAAACACAAATCGAATATAAAACATTTCCACGCAAAACTTATATATCCCAAATCGTTATCTATCTCAGGTGATAAAATGAGTAAAGAATTTATTGAACTAATTCAAAAAATCGGCTTCTGGATTGGCATCGCAATGATAATAATATTAATAATATTAAACATAAAAACATGGCTATAAAATTATCAGAAAAATTAAATATTGTATCGTCAACGCTAACTCTGTTTCTAATTATTCTTGTAATCGGGAAAAATCTAAATTCGAAATACTTTAGATGGATAGACTACTCAGCCGGATTTGGAACACCTTTTGGAAACATCATGATAAGCATACTTTCAGCAACGGGAAAATGAAAAAAGACACCTTACAAAAAATCGCAATCGGAGCAGCCGCAATTTCACTAATCATAGCCCCGATATTTTTCACAATCGCAATTAAACTAACCTTTTTCCCGCAATGACAAACATTCTCGCATTCGTCTCAATTAAAGGTGGCGTCGGAAAAACAACACTCGCACTCGAAACAGCATCATCCCTCGTAAACGACTTCGGCAAAAAAGTCCTTCTCGTCGACGCAAACTTATCAGCCCCAAACATCGGACTCTATCTTGACCTCACAAAAGAATCAACACTCCACGAAGCACTCAATGGAACACTCCTCCACAATGCAATCTACGAAGCTCACGGCATCGATGTTATCCCCGGCTCACTAAACTACGAAGACGAATACGACCCATTTAAACTAAAAAAAATCCTGAACAAATACA
>CAYXTT010000051.1:0-3150 GCA_964468545.1 Candidatus Woesearchaeota archaeon | reverse complement strand
AAAAGAAGAATCCTCATCCGCCGGCGTCCGACGAATCAAAGCAATTTTAGAATAATTCTAACTACTATAAAATAACAAAACTTATAAACCTAAATTTTAGTTATACTATATGACATTCGGATTTAGTAATGGAGAAAATCCACACAAAACAATATATCATGATTATATAGGGAAATCCGTAAGAGTAGATGTGTCGGGAGGAGTAGGAGCAACAGGGGTTATAAAAGAATGTGTTCCTCACGACCGTGGTCATATATTTTACCTTTCACCATACGTATTTTATTTAAACGGAATGCCAAATATAGTCTCCAATGAAGAAGTTTTAATAAATACAAATGGAAGTCCTGTTTCAATTTATCCACTCGGGAAAAGTCTAGAAAGTTTTGTAGAAGAAACAAAAAAATATATAGAAAATCAAAACAGTAAAAAAGTTAGCTAATCACTTATTTCCTCTTCCCCTCAATCTTCTCCAACTTCCTCAAAATCTCCTCGATATTTTTCTCAGCTAATCTATTGACCTTATAATCATACTCCGCTTTCATCCTGTCTTTATGGGCCTGTCTATTCTGACTCATCAAAATCACCGGCGCCTGAATCGCCGCCAAACACGACAAAACCAAATTCAAAAGAATAAAAGGATAGGGATCGACCAAGCTCCCATGAATATAATTTAAAACAAAAATCCCACTCGTCGCCATCCAAATACCAAGAAAAACAAAAAACAAAATTATAAAAGTCCAACTCCCAGCCCACTTCGTCAATCCATCCGCCGCCCTCTGCCCAAACGACCGATTCCCATGAATAATCTTTCCAACCACTCCCTCTTTTTTCATAAAGAGACGAACAAAAATGAGTTTAAATAATTTTAGAAATCAATCTATCGTTGTTTTTCACAAAAAAGTTCTAATAATTTTATTAAGCCACTATCTATATCGCAAGGGCTCTTGGCTGTAGTCTGAATACTCACATTGGCAGATATAGATCTACTACTCACATTGTCAGATATAGATCTACTTCCAAATATCTTTACTCGAATATAAGTTTGGTTAGGATTTCCTTCACTTGTAGGGATATTAAATAAACGTCCTTCTCTTTCATCAATACTCAAATCAAAAGCATATTGATCAAGATAGTTTAATACAAGTCCAACTCCTTCATTCGTAGGGATCAAATACGCATACCGATTTATCATATTATCATTAAGCAGGTTTTCTTTAAAAGAATTTGTATACTCAAATATATCACAAATTAATTACACAAACTCAAAAGTTTAACACCTAAACTACCCAACATAATTAACGCTCCCAAATACCCACAACCTAATACCACTATTTACCGAAGGTAAATAGCAGCTTTCCCCAGCTTCGCTCTCTTCGCCTTTTCTTCAGGGTCATACTTCTTAGAGTTATTAACTGCAAAAACTTTCACATCTTTCCCAATCTCTTTGCAAATCTTCCCAACGTCAATCTTCGCCAACTCAAACGGCATCACATAAACATAAACATTATTCCCATCAACTTTCCTCAAAACAAATTTAATATCCTCAATAATCTTAGAATTCAAATCCCCAACAACACCATTCTTCAAAATCTTCGACTCATCAAACTCCGGCCACTTCGCCAACGAAATAAATCCCTTCCCTTCAATTTTCTCCCAAATCTCTTCACATATATGCGGACAGAACGGACTCAACAATTTCAAAGCACTCTCTAAAGTTTTCTTACTAACACTCTTCTGATTAACCAACAAATCAAACAACTCTCTCAACTCAATCGTCGCCGGTCGATAATCAAACGTCTCAATATAATTTCCAACATTCTTAATAGTTAAATTCAATTTAGATAAAATCTCGTCGCCATCTTTACCGATTTTAACATTCTCATAAAAATCAACAACCCTCCTAATAAATTTCAACGAACCATTAATTCCCTTCTCGCTCCAATCAATATCCTTATCCGGCGACGCTAACCCAGCCAAAAAAAACCGCGCAGTGTCAATCCCATATTTCTCCGAAACCTCCTCGGGCAAAACCCCATTCCCCTTCGACTTCGACATCTTCTCCCCATCCTCCCCATGCAACATCCCCTGATGGAACAACCTAACCGCCGGTTCGTCAAAATTCAACAACCCCAAGTCCCGAAGAAACTTCACATAAAACCTCGAATAAATCAAATGCATGCACGCATGCTCCGCCCCGCCAATATAACAATCAACCGGACACCAATACTCCACCTTCTTCTCATCAAAAATATTCTTATCATTCCTCGGGTCGCAATATCTCAAAAAATACCACGACGAATTAACAAAAGTATCCATCGTATCAGATTCCCGTCGCGCCTTCCCCCCACACTTCGGACACGCAACATTCAACCAATCCTCATTAGTCTCCAACGGATTCCCTTTCCCGAACTTCACATCCTTCGGCAACTCAACCGGCAAATCTTTTTCAGCGACGGCAACAACCCCACACTTCTCACAATGCACAACTGGAATCGGCGTCCCCCAATATCTCTGACGACTAATCCCCCAATCACGCAACTTAAAATTCACAACACGTCTCGCCAAATTTTTCTTCGCTAACCAATCACTAATTTTCTCTTTCGCCTTTTCATTATCAACATCATTAAATTCTTCAGAGCTAATTAATATTCCAGAACCCGTATATGCTTTTCCACTATTAATAAATTCATTCCAAAAGCATTTATTGTTTTCAAGATTCAAATAATCTAAAACCTTGTCTTTTTCTATCCATTCAGCCTTATGATATTTTATATCTTCTTTTTTTGGTTCTTTATATTTATCCGAGGACAATTCAATCAAAAATGCTCTAGATTTTCCATATCTATTAACGTCCTTGTGTTTTGCAAAAAAACAAGAATGTATTTCAAAATTAATTGGTTTAACAGATTTGATATCTTGATAACCAGTTTCTTCTTTTGCTTCTCTTATGACTGCGTCTTCATAAGACTCTCCTTTCTCAACACCACCAACAACAAAACTTTTCCAATTAAGATTACCCCAATTTAAACAAAGATATTTATCTTCTTTCCAATGTTTTACAATAGCAAAAGCAGTATTTCTTGCTTCTGTTTTTTTATCTTCCCTTATTGCGTCCTCTCCTTTTTCTGTTTTAAAAAACGGTGCAACAAC
>CAYXTT010000050.1:1735-3242 GCA_964468545.1 Candidatus Woesearchaeota archaeon | reverse complement strand
TTATTATGGTGAGTGTTGAATTTCTTGGGCAGTTGGTAGATTCTATGGGCGATGCTGTTGAGGAGATGGAGAGAGCGATTGAAAAAAATAATATTAATGAGGCAAATAGGTTGAGGACTTTTATTTTTGATTTGTATCGGCAGATTGCCAAGTATAGCGGGGGAAAAGATGTTTGAAAATTTTAAGAGGAATATAGAACAAGAAAAAAAAATTATTGCGGATATGCGGTCGATTCAGATGTCTATGGGTGAGAGTGTTGAGAATAGAGAGTTTTATTTTTCGAGTTTGAGATTGTTGCTTGGACAGTTGTTTTTGTTGAACAAGGCGGCGCCGGATTTGTTGAAGGAGTGGTCGCCGATTTTGGATGCTGAGAAAAATAAGGTGGAGACGGTTAGTATGAGTTATGTTTCACCTTCGACGAAAGAGAAGAAGTATGTTACGATTAGTAAGAGTGATAAGAGGGAATTTTTGGAGAAGTTAAAGATGTCAGAGGGAGCGTTGGTTGGGATTAAGAAGTTGAAGGCGGAAAGTTCTGGGGAAGTTGTTGTTAAACCAAGTGTTTTCGCTAAAGTGTCTAATCGTTTTTTTAGAAAATATTCTGACAGGATTGCTCCTCATTTTGGAAGTTTGGCCAAGGATTTAAAGAAGGGGAATATTCGTTTTTTGTTGTCAACTTATTTATCTATGGGAATAATGTCGTCGGTGATTGCTTTTTTTGTTGGGCTTTTGATTTTTATTATGTTGATGGTTGTAAGTTTGGGGAATTGGATTTTTTTCTTTTTGCCGTTTGGCGCGGTTGGGTTGGCGATGGCTGTGTTTTATTTTTATCCGGTGAGTGAGGCAGGTTCATCTCAAAAAAAAGTTTCGCAGGAATTACCTTTTGCTACGATTCACATGGCGGCGATTGCTGGTTCGGATATAGAGCCGACGAAGATTTTCAAAATTATTGCTACGTCGAAAGAATATCCGAATGTTGGGAGAGAGATAAAAAAGGTTATTGTGCAAACGGATGTTTATGGTTATGACTTGGTGACGTCGTTGAAGAATGTTGCGACGAGAACTTCGAATAAGAAATTAGCTGAGTTGTTTTCTGGGTTGGCGATTAATATTGGCACGGGTGGTTCTTTGGAAAATTATCTTGAGAAGAAGTCGGAGAATTTTTTGATTGATTACAGATTGGAGAGGCAGAAGTATGCGGATTTGGCGGGAACTTTTATGGATGTTTATATTTCAATTTTGATTGCGGCGCCGTTGGTTTTGATGATGATGTTTATTGTTATGAATGTTGCTGGGCTTGGCTTGGGCGGGTTGACGATTGATATGCTGTTGTTTTTGAGTGTTGCTGGGATTGCGGTTGTAAATGTTATTTTTATTGTAATATTAAATTTTAAGCAACCGATGGTGTGAGAAAAAATTCTTCGGAATTTTTTCGCGAGGTGTTCGCTATTCGCTGTTCGCAGGTCGGCGCGCTTCGCGAGGTGTTCGCTATTCGCTGTTCGCAGGTCGG
>CAYXTT010000050.1:0-1635 GCA_964468545.1 Candidatus Woesearchaeota archaeon | reverse complement strand
GTTCGCAGGTCGGCGCGCTTCGCGAGGTGTTCGCTATTCGCTGTTCGCAGGTCGGCGCGCTTCGCGAGGTGTTCGCTATTCGCTGTTCGCAGGTCGGTTTATATTAGGGAACCTTCGGTTCCTGATTTTGTGTCGACTTGTCCATTCTGCGAAAGTTAATAAAGAAAGAGAGATTTAATTTTGAATGGTGAGGAATTTTAGGGAGTTGAATATTTGGAAAGATGCGATGGATTTTGTAGGGGAAGTTTACAAAGTGGTTGCGGAATTTCCTCAGAGTGAGATTTATTCTTTAAGTCAGCAGTTGAAAAGAGCGGTTGTGAGTATTGTTTCTAATATTGCCGAAGGTTGCGGGCGAAGGACTAATAAAAATTTTATTTCATTTTTATACAATGCGTTGGGGAGTATTAAAGAAGTGGAATGTCAATTAATAGTTGCTAATAGGTTAGGTTATTTGAAGGAGAAGGATTTTGAAAAGTTGAATGATGAAGTGGATAAGTTGGGAAGGATGTTAATGAAATTTATTAGGTGTGTGGACGAAGATGAAAATTGAGAAGGTGCATTGGTTTGGAATTGTGTTGGGAGTTTTGATAGGTGTTGGTTCGTTTATTATGTTTAGTGGAAGTAAGTTGTCGTATTTTTTGCTTGTTGTTGGGTTGTTGGTTGGAACAACTCCTTTTGTTATTAGTTTTCTTATTATTCAAGGTCGGCAGAAAGAAAAAGAAGAAAAGTTTTTGGAGTTTGCGCGGGATTTGGTTGAAAATGTGCGGTCGGGGACTCCGATAAGTAAGAGTATTATTAATTTGAAAGGGCGAAATTATGGGACATTGACGCCCCATGTTGAGAAATTGGCGAATCAATTATCGATGGGGATTATTTTGACGAATGCTTTTATGGTTTTTTCGAGGGAGACGAAGAGTCGTGTTATTGCCAGGGCGGTTGGTTTAATTAGCGAGGCTGAAAGGGCGGGCGGTAAGATAGATACTATTTTGGATTCGGTTGCGCGTTCTGTTAATCAGATTGAGCAATTAAGGGAGGAGCGAAAGGCGGCGGTTTCTAATTTGGTTACTCAAGGGTATTTGATTTTTTTTGTTTTTATTATTATTATGTTGGTTTTAGAGTTTAAAATTTTGCCGTTGGTTTCTGGTTTGCAGGGAGGTGCGAGCGGGCTGAGTGTGAGTGTTAGTAATTTAAATTCTGACCAATTTTCGAGGCCGTTGTTTGTGATGCTTTTGGTTCAGTCTTTTTTTGCGGGGCTCGTAATTGGGAAGATTTCAGAAGGGACGATGAAGGCTGGTTTGAAACATTCTTTTATTTTAATTGCGATTACTTTGTTGGTGACGACGGGAGCGAGGTTTTTGTTTGGGTGATTTTTAATTGTTAGGCGGTTAGGTATTAGGTATTAGGGGCGAGGGATATTGGCACGCAGATTTGGAATTAGTTGGGGCATGTTAATTTTTTTGCGAGAATTTAAATAGTTTGATTTGATTAATTGGTTATGAATAAGAGGGGGACGCGCTTCGCGGGCTATTCGCTGTTCGCTTTTCGCGGGAGAGAAAAAGATGAATAAGAGAGGGATTTCGGCGGTTGTCGCGACGGTGTTAATAATTTTGGTGACGATTGCGGGGGTCGCGGTGA
>CAYXTT010000049.1:0-3376 GCA_964468545.1 Candidatus Woesearchaeota archaeon | reverse complement strand
TTGAGCAGATTTTTGATTTGAAGAAAAGTTCGGTGGCGGTGGTTGTGGCTGGGCGGATGAAAGAGTTTGAGGAGTTTGGGAAGAAGCGGGAGGACGAGGTTTTTGGGGAGTTGTGTTTTTGTTTGATGACTGCGAATTTTTCGGCGGAGAAGTGTATTGATATTCAGAAAAAGATGGGGCGGGATTTTGGGATTTTGTCTGAGAAAGAATTGGCTGGCGAGTTGAAGAAGCACGGGCATCGGTTTCCGAATACGAGGGCGAATTATATTTTTGAGGCGAGGAATTGTGAGGCCGATTTGTGTAGTTTGGTTGGGAATGGGAAGCAGCGACGGGAAAAGTTGGTTGAGTCGGTGAAAGGATTGGGGATGAAGGAGGCGAGCCATTTTTTGCGGAATGTTGGATTCAAGGATGTTGCGATTGTCGATTTTCATATTATTGATTTGTTGAATCGGGAAGGGTTGATTAGTTTTGATAAGTCTAAGGGATTAAGTAGGAAGGAGTATTTGGAAATTGAGAAAGTGTTGGAGGATTTGGCGAGGAAGGTTGGGTTGAATTTGGCTGAGTTGGATTTGTATTTGTGGTATATGGAAACGGGGAAGATTTTGAAATAGGAAGGTTTTAAAGTTTGGATGTTATGTTGTTTTATGTCTTATGAGTTTTTGGAACATACCGCTGATGTGAAATTTAGGGCGGAAGGTTTGAGTGTTGAGGGAATGTTTGTCGAGGCGGTTAGTGCTTTGAATGAAACGATTTACGGGGAGATGAAAGTTTTGGAGCGGATTGAGAAGAGTTTTGAAGTTGAGGGAAAAGATTGGGAGAGTTTGTTGTATAATTTTTTGGAGGAGTTTTTGTATTTGCTTGATGCTGAGAGTTTTTTGGTTTCTTCTGTGAAAAAGATTGAGATTGATGGGTTTAAATTGAAATGTGTTGTCGTCGGTGATGATGCGGATAATTATAAATTTACGAGTGATGTGAAGGCGGTGACGTATTCGGAGATGAGGGTTTTTAGGGAAGAGAATAATAGCACACGGACTAACACGGACCAACACGGACTTGAGAAAGGTGGCGTTAAGATGTGGGTTTGTGAAGTTGTGTTGGATGTGTAAGAACACTAAGTTTTCTTACCAACTTTCTCAATTAGCGAAACTTCGTTTCGTATTTGATGCAAATAAATTTTTCTTATCTCTCAATTTGCATTCTCGAAGGATAGCTGGGATTTTTTCGAGAAAGCGAATTGCTCAACGGCGCCGTCCATTGCTTCGCAACAGACAACCTGCGCCTAAAAAATTTATTTGCGGGGAGGGGAATTGGAACAGGGAGGGGAAATTGGAGAGCTTTGCTCTCGTATCTTGGCGGCTTTGCCGCCCCGCGCGGATTTGGGGTTTGGGTGTGGATTAGAAATGTTTTTAATTGAGATAAATTTGAAAAATTTTCTGATTGCGTTTGGGAGATTTTCGTCGAGAATGGGACGAAGGTGCGATTATCTCCATAGAAACCACCACGAGATGAGCGCGAGGATTATCCATAGGATGTAACCTGAGGGTATTATTTTTTTATTATTAATTTTTATCCAAGGATAGTAGTTTGAGAAGTCGGTGTAGAGTTCTTTGAATTTCACGACTGGGTTTGTGATGTACCAGAAGATGTCTTCGATAATTAGTCCGGAGAGGTAGGCGCTGGTTAGAATTCCGAATAGTCGTGTGTTCCAGCCGTAAATTATTAACGGGAGGGAGATTAACATTGGCAGCATAATTGCGAAGAGGAAAAAATGGTAGCCGGTGAATTTGTATTTGCCGATTTTTATTTTCCAACCGACTTTATTTTTGTCCCACGCGTTTCTGCCTTCGACGTAACTTTCGGAAAAAGAAAGGGCAATCATTGCGAGATAAATCCATAGGAAAATAAATAATGTGTTCATTTGGTTGTAATTCAATCATATTTATAAAAACTCTTGTCTTGTTGCTGGAATGAAGTTGAAGAAAGTTTCGGATTGTGTTTGGGAAATTCCCGTCGAGGGCGAGATGTTGGTGCCGGGTCGGATTTTTGCGAGCGAGAAGTTGGTTGAAGATATTCGGGATGATAAAAGTTTGGAGCAGGTTGCGAATGTTGCGAGGTTGCCCGGGATTATCGGGGCGAGTTTTGCGATGCCGGATGTTCATCAGGGTTATGGGTTTCCGATTGGTGGGGTTGCGGCGTTTGATTTGGGAAGTGGGGTTATTAGTCCGGGTGGAGTGGGGTTTGATATTAATTGTGGGGTTCGGGTTTTGTCGACGAATATTGATGAGAAAGATTTTATGACGAAGAGGAAAGAGATTTTGCATTCGATTTTTAGAGCTGTGCCGTCGGGAGTTGGGCGTGGACGTAGATTTGACATTTGGTCAAATCGCGGGTCGCGGGTCGCGGGTCGCAAATCGCAACGTGAGGAGTTGGATGAGGTTTTGAAGAATGGCGCGGAGTGGGCGGTGAAGAAAGGTTTTGGCGTCGCTGAGGATTTGGAAAAGTGCGAGGAGGGTGGGAAAATGGTTGGGGCTGAGCCGAAGTTTGTTAGCGAGAGAGCGAAGAGTCGGGGGCTTGGACAACTTGGGACGCTTGGTGCGGGGAATCATTTTTTGGAGATACAGAGAGTTGATGAGATTTATGACGAGAAGGTTGCGAAAGTTTTTGGGATTAAGAAGGGGAAAATTTTGATTATGATTCATTGTGGCTCGAGGGGACTTGGACATCAGGTTGCGAGTGATTATGTTAAGAAGTTTGAGGAGAAGTACGGGTTTCCGGAGTTTGATAGGGAGTTGGTTAGTGCGCCGATTGGAAGTAAACTTGGGAAGGAATATTTTGGGGCGATGGCGTGCGCGGTTAATTTTGCTTTTTGTAATCGGCAGTTGATTATGAATGATGTGCGAGAGGAGTTCAGGAAATATTTTCCCGACGCTGAGATTGATTTGATTTATGATGTTTGCCACAACGTTGCGAAGATTGAAGAGCATGTTGTTAATGGTAAGAAGAAAAAGGTTTTGGTTATGAGGAAAGGGGCGACGAGGAGTTTTCCTGGGCAGCCGGTTATAATTCCCGGTTCGATGGGGACTGCTTCTTATATTTTGGTTGGGACGAAGAAGGCGATGGAAATTTCTTTTGGCTCGACGGCGCACGGGGCTGGTCGGGTTATGGGTCGGGGCGAGGCGTGGAAAAATTTTACTGAAGACGGGATTAAAAAAGATTTGAAGAGTAATGATATTGAGTTTGAGGCGGGGAGTCGGAAGGGAATTGTTGAGGAGGCGCCCGGGGCTTACAAGGATGTGGATGAAGTCGTTCGCGTGTCGGATGAATTGGGGATTGGGAAGTTGGTTGCGAAGCTGAAACCGTTGGCGGTTATGAAGGG
>CAYXTT010000048.1:216-3407 GCA_964468545.1 Candidatus Woesearchaeota archaeon | reverse complement strand
GCCCCTCAATCTTCGAAATATTTTTCAAATCCAAATCAAACTTATGCATCTTCTCCCCCAAATTTACAAACATACCGACCAGCGACAAGCGAAAAGCGACAAGCGAAGCGACCTTGCGAAGCACGCCCCTCAATCTTCGAAATATTTTTCAAATCCAAATCAAACTTATGCATTCAAAAATCCCTCCATCTTCTCGATAAAAATTTTGCTATCAATCGGACACCCATCAACTTGGTCGTCGACACAAACAACATCATTCAACGCCAAAACTTTTTCAATCTGTCCCAATTTTTTAGCCAAAACATCAGCATTTTTTTTCTTAACTCCCTTGAAATCATTCCTGAAATTCGACGGCCACCCATTAATCGCACCGCTTCCAATCGCAACCAACTTCTTCGCATTCTCCCGAATCAACTTCAACTTCCGAACTTCACTCTCCGTCGACACCGCACCCTCAACAAACGCAACATCCATCGCCCGAATCGGCTCCACCTTCTTCAACGCCCGCAAATACAAAATATCAATCTTATCCTTCCACTCAAAAAACTTATCATTCAAAATTTCAAGAAACGAAATCACACATCCCTCACAACAAGTAAATGAAAAAAATCCAACCTTCAACCTCCTCGCCATCACACAAATAACAATCACACTTTTATAAATATTCGTTAATGCCAATAAGTAACATCACAACGATTTTCATCCAAAACTTCCCCATTATATTTAAATAAAGCAAAAAATTTACGACGCCCACAAACCAACTCCCATAATTTCTCATCAGCTTCCCTCGGATTAATAGTTTTCATATCTTTATTATCAACCCACTTCGGAACCCCCTCGTCGGACGAGTCAATCAACCTCCCTTCATAATCAAGCGCTCTAAAAACATAAACCAAAAAATTCTCACCACCATAAGAATTCCTAAACCTTCTCCCTTCATTATCAAATAAAACAATCCCCTTCAAATCAGGCTCAATAATTTCAAGC
Organism: Candidatus Woesearchaeota archaeon; assembly: GCA_964468545.1. Classification (GTDB taxonomy): domain Archaea; phylum Nanobdellota; class Nanobdellia; order Pacearchaeales; family GW2011-AR1; genus JAGVXH01. The sequence continues at coordinate 2,420 of CAYXTT010000048.1, read as the reverse complement.
CCACTCTCTTCTCGAATTTCTCTGGCAACAGCGTCATAAACATCTTCACCATCTCTGATTTTCCCACCTGGCGGAACACATCATCACGCACACTCTTATCAATCATCAGCGTCGCCCCATCGTAAGTTAAATAACAAAGTGTCCCATACTTCATAAAAAATCAACCAAAAATTAATACTTAAACATTTATATAATTAAAAACTATATAATAAAATGTTCATCGACATCCTAGTTTACAATGCAATGTTATCAATCGAAAATCCCATTTTAACAGCGATGGCAAAAATCATTTCCGCGATCTTCGACCCAATCTCTCTAATAATACTCTCACTCATAATTCTCACTTACCTCTTCCTTAAACACAAAAAAAAACAAAGCATTTTCTTTACAACAACAATTTTAATTACAGCTGCGACAATTGAAATATTAAAAAACATTTTTCAAATCGTTCGTCCCCAAAATTCAATAATTATAGAAACTGGTTTTTCATTTCCGAGCGGACATGCGACAATGTCCGTCATGTTTCTTGGCCTAGTTACATACATGTTCGCGAAAAAAAATCTAACTATAACAAAAATTATAACAACGCTAATTATTCTTATAGTCGGCTTTTCAAGAATTTATCTTCGCGTCCACTGGCTAACAGACGTCCTCGCTGGTTTTATCCTCGGCTCAATAATACTAATCATCACAATTCAAATCTACAACAAAATATTTACTTTTTCAAAATCAAATAAACCTCGCAACCCTTCCCGACCTCGATGCCGAAGTTAACACCAATATCCTGCCCCTTCTTGGCAAATTCAACTCCCTCACCTTCAAACTCAATACTCCCGACCCTCGCTCTTTTAATCCCATCAACATCGCCAATCAAATAAACTTCATCCCCAATTCTCAACTTCCCAGCATTCATTTTCAAAGAACATGCCCCAGCTCGAGGCCAATATTTATACACCTTCCCGACAAATTCTTTCCTCTCACTTTGCTCCCCATTCTCACTCCACGAAAAATCATCCGCCGTCGGAACACCAAAATAAAATCCCGAACTAAACCCGCGATTATAAACTTTCTTCAAGTTCTCAACACCAACAACAATTTCGTCCCTGCTTAATTTTTTATCCAACGCTTTTCGATATTCACCGACGACAACAGAAACATATTCCGGACTTCTATTTCGCCCCTCAATCTTAAATGACTTAATTCCCGCTACCTTCATCTTATCAATAAACGGCAACGCACACGAATCCTTAGCTGACATCACACGCGAATTCTCCAACTTTAATCTCTTCCCGTCATCATCAATCAAATCCCAACTCCGACGACAAAGTTGCGCGCACTGCCCCCGATTCGCCGACAACCCATAACTAAATTGCGACATGAAACACCGTCCAGAAACAGCGACACACATCGCCCCATGACAAAAACATTCGATATCAATAATTTTAGAAATTTTTTTTATCTGTTTCAAACTTAACTCTCTCGCCAAAACAATTCTTTTCGCTCCCAACTTCTTGTAAAATTTCACCGACGACAAATTAGAAACTGACGCTTGAGTTGAAACATGAAAGGGAACATTATACCGACGACAAAGTTCAATCACGCCAAAATCCCAACAGATAATTGCATCAACAAAATCCTTCGCCCTCTTCACAATCTTCTCAACTTTCGCCAACTCACCGTCGTAAATCACAATATTCAAAGTTAAATACATTTTAATATTACCGCAAATCTCCCGAATCTTTTTTAAATCCCTTAGCTCAAAATTCTTCGCCGAATCTCTCATATTAAAATCCTTAATTCCAAAATAAATCGCATCAGCTCCAGCATCAACAGCTGCTCTCAAACTACAAAAATCCCCAGCCGGCGCCAAAAGTTCATACTTCATAAATACAAAACAAAAAAACATCATATAAACCTAACCATTAACCTGTCTTAATTTTAAAGTTACAAAAGTTTATAAATATCAAAATCATAAAAAAATATGAAAAAAACAACAAATCAAATTGAAAAAAATGTATCGGCAAGTTTCGCAAGTGTTAAAAAAGACATATTAATGCTAAACGACACATTCTCAGATATCAACGACAAAATCCAGCACCTATCTTTAAACCACGCAATGCTCCTCGAAGAAATCACAAAACTCAAAAAAGAAACCGCAAAACCAACCCAAAAAACAGCAAAAAAGAAACAATAATCTTCACATC
>CAYXTT010000048.1:0-116 GCA_964468545.1 Candidatus Woesearchaeota archaeon | reverse complement strand
ACCAGATGTACCTACTGGGTAAAAACTTGTTTTTAATAAACTTAATCATAATCTTCACATCACCAGATGTACCTACTGGGTAAAAACTTGTTTTTAATAAACTTAATCATAATCTT
>CAYXTT010000047.1:0-3431 GCA_964468545.1 Candidatus Woesearchaeota archaeon | reverse complement strand
TCTTTCCATCATTAAGATAAGCCCCGCTGACAGGAGAACTCAAACTAATTGTCGGAGCACCAACAGCGACAGTAAAACCAACGCTATCACTTGAAACCAACCCCAAACTATCATTCGCATAAACATTCAAAACATAACTCCCGCTCCCACCAACATCAAATGTCCCATTCTCACAACCAACCAAACTAACATTCACACCATTATCGACACCATACCAACAAGAATCCAAGTTACCGTCGTTGTCAGAAACAAAAAACTCCAAGGGGATGCCCTCATCATAACCATAGGTATTTCCATCTTGCGGAGAAACAATTCCTATCGTCGGCGCGACATTAATTAAATTATTATCAATACTAACATTTTTCAAAATCGGACTAACAAAAAAACTTGGACTCACAAACTCGACCTTATATTGAAAATATCTACTCATCAAATTCAAATCATCTAAATCAGCAATTTGCCAAACTCCATCAGAACAATCTGGGAAAAAACAACTCCTAACCTTAAAAGACAAACTTGTCGCCCGAACAAATTCTGTAATACCCTTAGGGTCGTTATTCGCACCCGCATTCATATCTCCTTTCTCCGTCCAGGAAACCCCATAATCTATCGACCTAAAAGTTCTACCAACAGCATCCAAAATAAAAAGATTATTCAAACCATCAATCCCTATTACAACAAGAGTATTTGCATACGGAGAAATATCATCATTAATAACATTCCATGTCGCGCCAGAATCTGTTGATTTGTATATCTTTGTATTCAATAAAATATAAAGATTGCCATCACTATCTATAACCATACCATCCGTTCCTGCGCTCCCCCCATAACCATTATTAATCTCTACCCAATTAACACCAGAATCTACTGATTTAAAGACGCTACCCGTCCCATCAACAGCATAAATATAACTATTATCCACCGCAAGCCCAAGAGGATTATTGCCCGCAGCCCCATTTAAATCCCCTCTTTTCGTCCAAACCACTGCATGATTCGAAGACAAATAAACATCTCCACTACCATCTACAGCAAATAAATTCTCGTTAGAACTCGCTCTTCCAATAAATAAAGAAGAGTCTGCAAAACTATTATTAACAACACTCCAACTCATTCCAGCGTCGGATGAACGCCAAATTTCTCTATTTGAACTCGATAAAATATAAAGATAAGATGAATCCGAAAACATGTCCTTCGTGTCAGTTGTTCTCCCATAATCTTCCCGCTTTAAACTCCAAGTCGCGCCAGAATCCAACGAAACATAAACATCCCCGCCACCATCAACTCCATAAAGAAGATTTAAATTCGGCATCACAGAATTATGCACCAACGAATTCCAACTTGCATTCGCCCCCGCATCAAAAATTTCAGAAACATAACTCCCGCTCAAATTCTCGCCAACCAAAACAACTCCGCTCCCATTGTAAAAAGTATTATTATAAACACCATCATCAAAATCCAAACCCACATTCCCAAGCACAACAAACCCCGTAAAATTTAAACCAACACTAACCAACGAAAAAATAAAAACACCGACGACAAATGTCCCCATCACCATCACCCAAAATTTTCTGTCCCTCATAAAATATAATAACACCAATACTATTTAAAAGTTACTTCGACAAAACATTTAAATATAATCCTGCCATAAAAGAACATGAACAAAAAAATTCTAATAACATTAATACTATTTCTAACTCTCTCAATTACATCAGCAGAACTTTCCATCGAAATCTCCGGACTAAAAACAACCAACTATAATCCCGGCGAAAACACAACATTCAAAATAACTCTCCTCGACGAAAATAACAACCCAATCTCCAAAGAAGTCACATATGAAATCACCGACGCGCTTGAAAAAATAAAAATCACGGGCAAAACAAATTCAAATGAACCAACATCATTCAAAATCGAAAAAAAATTCACAAGCGGAATCTGGACAATCACAGCAAATTATCAAAACACACAAGTCAAACGGACATTCACAGTCGGTGAAAACCCCGAAGTTGAATTCACAATCAAAGGCGATGAATTAATAATCAAAAACACGGGAAACGTTGGATACACAAAAACAATCCAGATAACAATAGGAACAGAAGTAAATTCCTACGCACAAAACATCCGAGCCGGCGACGAAAAAATTTTGAAATTAATTTCACCCGACGGAACTTACAATATTAAAGTAACAGACGGCGAAACATCAATTAAAAAAGAAAATGTCCAACTCTTCGGAACGGGAAATGTCGTCGGGGCAATCGACGAAGAACTTGTTGGTTATACTGGATTCGCAGGAGCCAACGAACCAACATCTCTTGAAAATCGACCATCCTCACTCACAAAACTTCCACTCGCATTAATTTTTATCGGAGCGATTAGTATCTTAATCGTCCTCGTCTTCATCGAAAGACGCCTATCTAAAAAGAAAACTTAGCACTATCTCTTTTCGCATCTTCGACAATACTCCTAACATTCGCGCTACTTATCGGCAAATTCCCACCACTCTTCACCTTCCACTTCTCGCTTCTCACCTGCTCTTTCCCACCTTCTAATTCAGACAATTCCCTTTCTTCCTCGACCAACTTCAATTTATCCTCACGAATCTTCGCCATTCTCTGACTCTTTTCTTTAATCCTTCTAATCTTCTCTTCGGTATCTTTCACCTTGCTCTCCACTTCCCTCAACTCCTTCTCCTCATTATCCAAAACCACCTTCTTCGATTTATCTCGACAAAACATAGAAATAATAAAAATAATCAACAAAAAAACAAAAACCCCAGCAATAGAAAAAAACCAATTAAAAGAACCACCATCACCCAAAGCCAGCAACTTCCCCATCATCAAAACACTCTCATTCTCTTCTTCAGAAATATTCCCCGTCGCCACAACCAAACTTTCATTTGTTTCATTAACAACACTCTCATCAACGCCAAAATCATTCGCCACAACAACGCTAGCAGAAACAAAACACTCCCCCAAAGTACAATCAATCTCCATCCCATTGTCAAACTCACTTCCATTAACTTCTTGCTCGAAAGAATCCGACATTCCTTTAACGACAACAATAAGTTTATACGGCGCCATCAAAGAAAAAAAAGTTTTCGTCGTAAAAATCCCATCATCATCAGCAACACCACTATCACTATTCAAAAGCGGACCACCTCCCGCAGTCCAAATAAAAACCGAAACCCTTTCATCCGGATCAACCATAACTCTAATTGGCCCATTCATCGACGACACAAAACCAATCAAGAACAAAAACGACAAGACCACAAACACCTTTTTCATCTCATAACAATCTTTTTCCTCTTTATAAAAACTTCTATAAATCAATTCAAAAGTTTTAAAAGCAAAACAACTCTCTACATTTATTGGTCCATTAGTCTAGTGGCAAAACGACTCGTTTACACAAATAATACCCAAAAGGATATTATTTCT
>CAYXTT010000046.1:1319-3488 GCA_964468545.1 Candidatus Woesearchaeota archaeon | reverse complement strand
TCCTCAACCTCCGCCTCAGCCCTATCAATCTCCTCGCCCGTTTTAATCGTGATATTTTCAGCCCTCAAAGGAATATCCACACTCACATTCCCACTCTCATTCGCAACAACTTTCTTTATCCACTTTACCCGTCGATTAATAACCGCTTTATACTGCCTAACCGAAACCCCAACCCCGCTAACATTCCGAACACTCACATTCAAAACCGTCTCATTCTCAACTAAATCCACAACCTCGCTAACATTAACAACCTCGTCAGAAATATCTATACCGCTCAAATTCACAGAAACATTTTCCCAACTCACATTCGAAGAAACATTCTCATCAACGGAAACATTCTCGAAACTCTCATTCAAACTTTCAGAAATATTAACATCACCCTCGGAAACATTCTCGTTATCTCCATCAACGGAAACATTCTCGTCCAAAACCTCAACAACATCCTCGAGAACATCGCTAACATTTTCATCATCCGCAACAGCGACTTCCTCGGCCCCGCCAATCAAACCAGCATCGACAACTTCTTCAGAAACATCAGCAACTTCAACTTCCAGCGGAGTTTCATCCACGCTCTCTTGCGGCACAACAACTTCATCAACACTCGCCGAAGACGAATCATCCACAACATCACTCACAGAAAAACCAATTATTTTAGTCAAAGAATAAGCAGAGGCATAAACAGAATCTCTAATACCAAAAACAATTTCATCAACATTAGAAAAAATACCACCACCTAAATTATTCTGAACATAACCAACACCAACAAGCCCCGCCACAACCAATAAAACAATTAGCGGAACAACAAATTTCACAAGCACCCTCTTTTTATCAAACTTTTTTTTATTTGGATTAATTGTCCCCACATACTTCTTCTTGACTTTCCCGTCGCTGTCTCTATAACTTTCATAATAATAAGGCCCAAAAACTTTCCCACCCCTTTTCACAAATTTCTTATAAGCCATCCAATTACAATCACCAATAATATGTGGGGACAATCCTTTTTAAAACTTTTCAGCATAATTCAAATCCAAATCCGTGTTCGTTGATATCCCCAACCCAACATCTTTTCTCCGTCAACTCCTCATACTTCATAAAATAAAAACAAAATATAAAAACCCCTACCTAAACTAACTCAACTCCTTAATCAACTTCTCTCGTTAAATTTTACATTTAACGACTGATACTACTTTCCCGAACTTAATTCGGAAATCAGTTTCTCAACATCAACCTTCTCAACCCCAGAAGCAACAACTTCTAAATTGTCAAACAACTTATTTCTTTGCACGCGCCCCGACAAATAAACCTCGCTCCCCATAAAATCATCTCTAAACGTCAACGCCTTTTTCTCGTCTTTCAAATCCATCTCGGGAATCAAAACATCAATCTGGTTACTAAACATGACCACCCTCATCGTCTCCGTCCCATCATCCAAAACAAAATTCAAAATCGCCCTCTCCTTCGGCGCAACCTTCCCATGCTCCAAACATTTATATTCTCCCCTCTCGCTGACAACTTTCTTGTTGCAGGACGGACAAACAAAATAAAATCTCGGCTGAAAAACCTGAACAACCGCCCCACGCACCCTAACACTCTGCCCCTGCTTAACATCCACCAAACTCCCCTCCTTCGCAACCGCCTCACTTTTCACCTCACCCATAACAATCCCGCTCTTTTTCAATTCACTAAACCCACCCAAATGAATCTCCCCGTCTCTCGTCGAACCATTCTTAATTTCAACAACATCCCCAACTTTTATCACCCCACTCTCAATCAACCCAATATGATTAACATCCCAAAGCACAACTCTCGTGCTTCCCGTCTCGTCGCCAAAAACAAAATTCGCAACCTTCCCCTCTCGCCCATTCTTCGAAAACTCCCTCACCGGAAATAAATTAACAATTTTACCGACGATATTAACCCTCCTCATCCCCGACATCAACTCCCCAACTTTCAAATCCTGATTCTCAAAACTTATCCCCAATTCCGCCGCAATAATCTGCGCCGCCCCCTCTTTCGAAATCAGCCCCGACAACTTCGCCTTCTTCGCCTCAATTTTCCTCTCAATCTCGTCCCGCCCAAGCCCCGCCTCACTCGCAATTTTCTCAACCAACATCTCATAATTTTGCATAATCAAAAACTCCTTCAAATCTATTTAAGCATTATTGTGAT
>CAYXTT010000046.1:0-1219 GCA_964468545.1 Candidatus Woesearchaeota archaeon | reverse complement strand
CAAGTTTTACATCTCACCAGAGATACCTACTGGGTAAACCAAAACAAAATATGTTTATGAAACTTGCTGCGCAAGTTTTATAAACCAAATCCAAGACAAATAAACATGGAAACAAAATGCATAAGTTGTGGCAAAGAAACATCTAACACCGTCAAGCTTCCCTGCCCAAAATGCTCAAAAGAAATTTACCGATGCGACAAGTGCCGAAACCTCTCGATAGAATACAAGTGTTCTAAATGCGGATACCAAGGACCATAATGGCAACCGCAGCAATTCAATTCAAAATAATGCCAGAAAACTTAGAAACAAATTTAGAAAATCTAAAAGACAAAATAAAATCAAAAATTGAATCCTTTAACTCCGGCGTTTTCAATGAAGCAAAAGAAGAACCAATCGCATTCGGACTAAAAGCACTTATCGTAACCCTCGCACTCTCCGAAGACGAAGAAGTCGACTCAGTCGAAAACTCGCTAAAAGAAATCAAGGGCGTCTCATCCGTCGAACTAATCGACTACCGCCGAGCAATCGGATAAATCTTCCATAAATTTATAACTACATCAATTCTATATCTATTATGAAACTAAATAATCCCGCCAAGCAAACCGTCAGCAAAACGAACTGTCAGCCGAAGACGAACTAATTTATGATTACCGACGAAGAAGCAAGTAAAATAAAAGAACACCTCCTTAAACAACTCGACAACTTTCCCGAAGACAAACGAGAACAAATCGAAAACCAAATCAATTCCATGACAACAGAACAAATCGAAAATTTCGTAGAACAAAACAAACTAACCCACCTCGGCGGACAATGTATTTTTTGCGCAATCGTCGCAAACCAAACCCCATCTTACAAAATCACCGAAAACGAAAACACCGTCGCCATTCTCGAAATAAACCCATTAAGCAAGGGGCACTCCCTCATCCTTCCAAAAGAACACCTCGACGAAATCCCACAATCCGCAAAAACCCTCGCCCAAGAAGTTGCCCAAAAACTCAACGAAATTTTCAAACCAAAAGAAATCCAAATCAAGGAAACAAAAATAATGAACCACTCATTAATTGAAGTTGTCCCAATCTACGGCGACGAAACAGAAAAAAGACAAGCAACCGAAGAAGAACTAAAACACCTCCAACAAGAAATCACAAAACACAAAAAAACAAAAATAGAAATAAAAGAAACCGAAGAAATTCCAATTCTCCCACCAAGAATTCCCTAA
>CAYXTT010000045.1:0-3515 GCA_964468545.1 Candidatus Woesearchaeota archaeon | reverse complement strand
CGGTTTGGAATGCGACGGGCGGGAGGAATCAGACGGGTGGGTTTGAGTTTGATGGGGATGAGGATTATGTGAATTGTGGGGATAATCCTTCTGTAAATTTTACAACTAATAATTTTACAATTTCAGTATGGGTCAGACCTGGAACTAATGGAAATTATTTAAAAATTATAGATAAGGGTAATACTGAGGCAACAGGTGGGAGGGGATATAAGATTGATATTTATACAGACACAATATATTTTAATATTAATAATGGTACTGGTTCTGCGACTCTAGGTTCTGGTATTTCAGCTCCTATTGATACATGGACATTAGTTACTTATGTCGTTGATAGGTCAAATAATCTTGTGATGGGGTATAGAAATGGGGTTCAGGGGACTCCACTTGATATATCTGGGGAGCAGGGAGATATTTCTACGCCTTATTCTCTAATTTTTGGTGCAAGGTCAGCTACTCCGCCAACTAATTATTTCAACGGTACAATAGATGACGTAATGATATTTAATAGAAGTTTATCTGGTGATGAGATTGCGGCTTTGTATGCGAATCAGTCGGCGAAGCATATGGATGTTTATTATACGGATTATCAGAATTTAACGGGGAGTAATACTTTTAATATATCGACGTCGGCGGATTTTGTTTTTCCTGATTTTAAGTTTAGTTCGGGGAGTAGTCAGTTTTATAGTCCTTTGGTTAGGGGGAGTGTGGGGGTGAGTGGGTGGGGAGTGGTGGCTTCGCCGGTGTTTAATATTTCTGTTGTGAATCCTGCGGGAAATGTTGAGATTAATAATGGAGATTGGTTTGAGGTTCGTTTGAATGTAGCTTGTGTATCGGGCGATTGTGGGAATATAAATGTTAGTTTGGATCCTGAACAGTTAAATGAGGTTGTGAATAAGGGGAGTATTTTGTTTAGTCCGGGAGAAGTTGAAATTTCTAAACAAAGTTTTTTAGATAGGATTATAAATTTTTGGAGAAGGTTTATAAGTAAATAATTACTTAATTATGTAAAATGTTACACAATAAATATTTCGGGGTGATGAGGAATTTTTTGAGTGATTATAGTCGGGAGATTTATGGTCGCGAGTTGATTAAGAAAGTAAAGATGAGTCCTAAGGCGATTGCTCTTACGCTGAAGGAGATTGAGGATGAGGGTATTCTCTCGTCGAAGATGAAGGGGAATATAAAATATTATTCGTTTAATTTTTTTAATCCGTTAGTCGCTGAGCAAATTGCTTTTTTTGAGAAATGGAATGCGTTGGAATTTTTTGAGAAGCATAAAAATCTTTTTGATTTTTTTAAGAATATGGGTGGCGAGGCGGTTGTTGTTTTCGGGAGTTATGCGAAAGGAAATTATAGTAAGGGGTCAGATTTGGACGTTTTTGTCGTTGGTAAAATTGATTCTGTGAAATTGAAAGAGTTGGCTAAAAATTATTCTATAAAGTTGCAGGTTTTTTCTAATAGTGTTTCGGAATTTCGTTCGGCAGTGAAGTCCAAGGAAGTTTTAGTGAAAGAGATTTTGGAAAATCATGTGATAATTAAGGGCGCGGATTTTTTTGTAAGGGAGGTGGTTGAGTGTCAGAAATTAATTGGTGTTTGAAGCAGAAGTTCGAGCTGAAGCTCGTCGAGAGAAATGAAAATCTTGCGAAGGCGTATTTGAAAATGGCGGAGGATTCGCTCGGGACAATGAATCGCGAGAAAGATAAGAATATTGTTTTTGGTGTGTCGGCGTGTTATTATTCGATGTATTATTCGCTTTATGCGGTGATGCAGAAAATTGGAATCAAGTGCGAGATTCATTCGTGCTCAATTGCTTTCGCGAGAAAATTTTTGTCGGAGTTTTATGATGCCGATAATGTTAAGTTAATCGAGCTTGCGTTTTCACTGAGAAATGATTTTCAGTATTATGTGAATCGGAGTGTTGATAAATCGAATGTCGCGAAAATTCTCGACGGTGCGTATGGATTTTTTGTTAAGTCTAGAGATGTTTTGTCGAGGGTTTCGGATGCTGAAATAAAAAAGATTCGGAGGGAAAATGGGTAGGATAAATTCAAATACTTTAAATAAGGTATATGTTTACCATAAAGGAGGTAGGCTATGTTGACTTTGAAACAGTTGGAAATCTTGAATGTTTTTTGGAGAGAGCCATGGAGAGAGTTTAGTTTTAGTGATTTGAAGAGACTCTTAAATGAATCTTCTTCGAGTAAACTTCAAAAGGCGATAGGAAATTTTAAGAAAGAAAACTTGGTTAATATTTCTATCGTTGGGAGGACCTCTTTGATTTCATTAAATTTTGAGAATAATAAATTGTTTGATTATTTATCTCTTCTTGATTTTGAATTTAGAAAAATTCCTCTGGATATTTTGCTTCTTATTCAAAAAGAGATTCTAAAAGAAAGTGAATTTTTTTCTATTGTTGTTTTTGGATCTTATGTTTCTGGCGAACAGAAGAAGGGTTCTGATTTGGATGTTGCGATTGTTGTTGAGAGTGAGGACGTGAAGAAAAGGATTGTTCCCGTCGTTAAATCTGTTAAACGAAAGAGTTTAATTGAGATTCATGATTTAGTTTTTACTCGAGAAGAATTTTTGGAAATGTTGTGTGTTGATGAGGAGAATGTAGGGAAAGAAATTGCGCGAAAGAATTATGTTTTTTATGGACTTGTTAATTTTTATAAATTAATTTCGAAGGAAGGAAGATGGAGAAATTAAGTAGGCTTTATTTAGAAAAAGCTGAGAATGAACTTGTTTTAGCTGAAATTTTATTTAAAATTTCGGGAGATAATTCAATTAAAGAGAATCTGGAAATTGGTTCGAAGGAAACTTTTTATTCTGCGGTTATTAGCCATGCCTACTATTGTATTTTTTATAGTGCTAAAGCGTTTTTGCTATTGAAGGGATTTAAAACTTCTGTTCCAAACGAACATAAGAAGACTTATGACTTATTTAAAAAATTGAAAGGTTTTATTGATGAGTCTTTGTTTGAGATTTATGAGGAAGAGTCTTTGAAAGCAGATTCTTTGTTGAAGATTTTTTTTAATGAGAAAATGAAGCGAGGAAATTTTACGTATAAAACTCTTCCTCAGGCGAATATTTCTCCTGCTAATGAAAGCTTGGAGAACGCAGGGAGATTTTTTAAGAGTATAAATTATATTATGAGGACGTTAAATGAGTAGGAAGATTTTTTTGCTTTGGATTTTGGGAGTTGTTATGGTTGGTTTAGTTTGCGCGAAGACGGGGTTGATTTCGACGACGCCAGATAGTTCGCCATTTTGGACAAATGCGAGTTCTAATCCTGTGACTGTTAATTTAGGTGAGGGGGGAAGTACGGTTGTAAGTTTTTGGGTGAAGGCGAATAGTTTGATAAGTTCTGTCCATAATTTTTTTGCTTTTGGAAATTTAACGAGTAATCCTGCGGTGTCTGCTATTTCAAGTATATTTAATGTGGCTGTTTTAGTAGAGAGTGAGACGAGGGGGTTGGGGTCTAAGAGTTTACTTTGGAATACGACGATTGAGGGGAA
>CAYXTT010000044.1:0-3958 GCA_964468545.1 Candidatus Woesearchaeota archaeon | reverse complement strand
GTTAACAATTCTTATCGGTGGCAAAGCCGGACAAGGCGTCAACAAAGTCTCGCAAATAATCTCAAACATCCTATCAAAATTCGGCTACTTCACCTTCAACTACCGCGACTACCCATCCCTAATCCGCGGCGGCCACAACTTCAACATGCTGACAATCTCCGACGAACAAATCGAATCTCACAAATCAAAAACCGACATCCTCGTCGCACTCGACCAACAAACAATTCAACTCCACAAACAAACCCTAAAAGAAAAAAACACAATAATCACCGACGACAAATTCAAAGACGAGGGGAGAAACCTAAACATCGCAATCGCCGGCGCACTAACAAAAATCCTCGGTATACCACTCGAAAAATTAAACAAAGAAATAAAATCCCAATTCAAAAATTATAACCAATCTCTAAAAGCAGCAAAAAAAGGATTCGAATCCCAAGAAACAAAATACCAACTAAAAAAATTAAACAACAAGCCGACAATTTTATCCGGAAATCAAGCAGTCGCAATCGGCGCAACAAACTCTAAAATAAATCTCTACATCGCCTACCCTATGACACCCGCAACAAACACGATGCACGAACTCGCCAAACTTTCAACAATAAGCGACAAACGACAAACGACAAACGATTTAATAGTCTTCCAAGCCGAAAACGAAATCGCCGTCGCTAACATGGCAATTGGCGCATCATTCGCCGGAGCAAAAACTTTAATCGGAACATCAGGCGGTGGCTTCGACTTAATGGGCGAAACACTCTCAATGCAAGGAATGTCAGAAATCCCGCTAACAATTTATCTCGCATCGCGTCCCGGACCAGGAACCGGCGTCCCAACCTACACCTCCCAAGCAGACCTCGACATCGCACTCCGAGCCGGACACGGCGAATTCCCGCGAATCGTAGTCGCACCAGGCAACCCAACCGAAACAATCGAAAAAACATCCGAAGCACTCCACCTCGCCGAAAAATTCAAAACACTTTCAATAATCCTATCAGACAAACACCTCGCCGAATCAGAATTCTCCTCGACAGAAAAACCAAGCCCAACACCAAAAATAGAAATAACAAGACCCCTCCCCGGCAAAGAACTAGTAAAAAACTCCTCATACGAAGCAGACAGATTCGGCAACACAACAGAATCCTACACCCTCACAGAACAAAACGCCAACAAAAGATTAAAAAAATACGACGACATGAAAAACTACATCGATAAAAACTTCGAAATGATTAAAATCCACGGCAACAAAAAATCAAAAAACCTAATCATAGGATGGGGTTCAACATCAGGCGCAATCAAAGACGCAATCAAAGACCTCGACGCCAAATTCCTACAAGTCCTCTACTGCAAACCACTCTCTCCAAAAATCAAAGAAGAACTCCAAGCCGCGAACAAAACAATCCTCGTCGAATGCAACGTCACCGGACAACTCGGCCGACTAATCCGCGAAAAAACCGGAATCAAAATCCAAAACCGACTCCTAAAATACAACGGCCACCCATTCCACTCCGACGAACTAAACAAACTAATCAAAGAAATAATATGAAACAAAAACATCCAACAAAACAATCTCACAAATCTGTCAGCGAAGCGACCGAACACCGACAAGCGAAGCGAAAGCTTGCCCCAACCAAATTGAACCATAAATTTGTGAGGGTGCCGAACACCGACAAGCGAAGCGACCTCGGCACTTCCTCAGAAGTGACGTGGTGCCCCGGCTGCCCAAACCACATGATTCTCGAAGCTGTCAAGCAAACAATCTCAAAACATTCTACCAACTACCAACTACCAACTACCAACTACGCGATAGCGTGCGACATCGGCTGCAACTCAAAAATATTCGACTACCTAAACCTCTCCGGAATCTACTGCCTTCACGGACGCGCAATCCCGACGGCAATCGGCATAACATTAGGCAACCCAAATCTAAAAGTAATCGCATTCGCTGGCGACGGCGGCGTCTACTCAGAAGGAATCGCCCACTTCATCCATGCCTTCAAATACAACCCGAACATGACCCTAGTCCTTCACGACAACCAATCTTTCTCCCTCACAACCGGCCAACCAACCCCAACATCCCAGCAAGGCTACATCTCAAAAGCAAACCCACTCGGCGTCAAAGACAAACCACTCAACCCAATCAAACTCGCCCTCGCATCAAACGCAACCTTCATCGCCCGAACAAACGCCCGCGACATCTCGCACATGGTCGAAACATTCACAAAAGCAATAAACCACGACGGCTTCTCATTCGTCGAAGTAATCCAAGACTGCCTCATCTTCAACCTCGACGCCAACAGCAAAGATAAACAAATGTACAAAATCAAAGACAACAAAAATAAACAAACCGCAGAAAAACTCGCCGACGAATTTGACTACAATTCAAAAACCGGCAAAATCCCACTCGGCATAATTTACCAATCCCGAGAACCAACCCTCGCTGAAAAATACCCAAACAAAAATTTACCAAAATGAAAAAATACCCAATTGTAGGCTACGGGAGCTTACTATCTCATTCTTCCCTAAAAAAAACAATAAGAGACAAAAAATTCCAAAAAATAATAATAAAAGGATACAAAAGAATTTTCAATTTAATCGACGGCAAAAAAGATATCCTAAACTTGGAAAAATCAAAAAAGAATTATTTCAACGCAATCCTATTCTACGCAAATAAAAAAGAATTAAAAAAAATCAAACTAAGAGAAGATGAATACAATCTGGAAAAAGTCGACGTCTTCGACTTCATAACAAAAGAAAAAATCTGCCAAGCATACATCTCCATTGATTATATCGTCGACATAGACAACAAAAAGAAAAACCCCGACAAAAAATATTTCATCCTATGTCGCTCCGCCGCCTACTCACTAGGGAACGACTTCGGAAAATTCTGGGACAAAACGACCTACACCTCCCAAAACAAAAAAATCACCGAATGGATTAAGAAAAACAAAAAATACAACAAACTACTCCCTAAACCCCAAACACTTCACAACAATTCTTCCAAACCTTCTCCGAAACCTCCTCAACACTAACCCCCTTAATTCGAGCAATCTCTTTCAGGGTAACCAAAACATTCAACGGCTCATTCCTTTCTCGAGCCACCGACGACAAATAAGGCGCATCGGTCTCAGTCAACAACTGACTCAAAGGCACCATCTCAACAAGAACCTTAAAATTATCCCACCTCATAATCACCGGCGGCACACTAAAATACCAACCATTCTCAACACACCTCCTAATCAAACTCTTCCTACCACAAAAACAATGCATCACAACCTTATCCATTTTCATCTCCTCCAAAATCTCAATCGCCTCAGCCTCAGCCTTCCGAGAATGAATCACAACCGGCAACCCTACCCTCTTCGCAAACCCCAACATCTTCCTAAACAAATCCTTCTGCTTCTCAGAATTTTTCTCCCTACTCTCATTGTCAAAATCAAGCCCAATCTCCCCAATCGCAACACAACTATCCAAATGCTCCTCAATCCAATCCAACTCTCCGTCAACATCCTTCCCAAAATTCCCAACCGGATACATCCCAAACGAACACTTAACAATCTTATACTTCTCAGCCAAAGCCAAACACTCCCGATTCCTCTCAGGACTCGTCCCACTATTAATCACAAACTTCCCACCAGCCTCGACAAATCTCCCAACAACCTCATCCAAATCTTTCTCAAACCTATCACTTTCCAAATGCGCATGCACATCAATCAAATCCATAAAAACAAAAAACAAAACAATTTTTTAAACCTACCCCAACCGCGCTCCGCGCGGGGCGACCAAAGGCCGCTATAAATATGAGAGCGAAGCTCTCTAAATCCTGCCCCCAGCGAAGCTCTCTAAATCTTAACTTTCTAAAATCGCAAACTCTAAAAACAATCCAAACTTAAACTTCAAATGCAACCCCTACTACCAACTACTTACTATCTACTACCAACTACTTACTATCTACTACCAACTA
>CAYXTT010000043.1:0-3964 GCA_964468545.1 Candidatus Woesearchaeota archaeon | reverse complement strand
TGTGACTTTTGATTGTTTGGCTTGGCAGGCGCCGACGGGTGGGAATGATTGTGAGATTTGTAATGATGATAGTTTGCCGTGTTCGGAGTATAGATGTAAATCTTTGGGTCAGAATTGCGCGATTGTAAATGTGGGGACTGCCGACGAGAAATGCGTGAATGTTAATCCGAGAGATGTTAATCCGCCGGTTGTTCGTCCGTGGTTGGATGTTTTAAGCTCTGGATATAATTATGTTAATGTCAGGAATTCTCCGCCCGGACCCGGATTTGAGATTGTGAATTTGAATTCGAGTGATGGGTGTCTGAAAGCGTTTACGCCGTTGGAGTTTGGATTAATTGCCGACGAGCCAGCTCAATGTAAGATTGATTTTGAGCATACAGAAAGTTTTGACGAGATGAAAAGTTATGTCGGCGGAAGCAACTTGTTTGTTTATAATCATACTGAAAAATTTTCGTTGCCGAGTGCCGAAGCAATTAAAAATTCGTCGCTGGTTTTAGGTAATGGAAAGGATTTGACTTTTTTTATCAGATGCCAGGACAAAAATGGAAATTCTAACGAAGCAGAATATGCTGTCAACTTGTGCGTTGACCCGTCACCTGACAATACTGCTCCGAAAGTTGAGGCCACTTCGGTTACCAATGGTGGATGTGTTGCTGAGAATCGAGATACTGCTCGGGTTGAGTTTTATACAAATGAACCGGCGGATTGTAGGTGGAGTGTTGATGATCAGGATTATGCTAACATGCCTAATTCTATGAGTTGTTCGAGTGCGCTGTATCAGGCGAATGCGGCGCAATTGTTTACTTGCTCTGCTGATTTAACTGGGATATCGAGGGTGGAGATGAAATATTATGTGAGATGTAAGGACCAACCGGGGAAAGCAGATGTTGATAGGAATGAAATGAAGCAGAGCTTTGTGTTTAGCTTGATTGGGAGCACCGGGTTGAAGATGAAGAACTTGCAACCGAATGAAACTATTTTTGCCGGGGTTAGTCCGGCGCCAATTGAGTTGCATGTCGAGACATTGTTTGGTTGTAATAATGGGCAGGCGGTTTGTCAATATTCGTCGACGGAAAATGTTAATGATTACATTACATTTTATGATACTGATAATGTGGATGGGATTAGCACGCAAAAGTTGAGCTTGACTGCTGGTGAGCATAAATATTTTGTGAAGTGTGTTGACGAAGGCGGGAATTTAGTTGAAGATAGTGTTGTTTTTAATTTGGATATTGATACGAGTGCGCCGGTTGTTGCGAGAATTTATGAGGAAGACCAGATGTTGAAAATTGTGACTGTTCGAAATAGTGAGTGCGCTTATAGTTTAGATAATTGTGATTTTGGTTTTGTCGAGGGAACTGTAATGCCTTATGCGAATTCGACTGTTCACGTTGCTGAATGGAATGAGCAGAAAACTTATTATATCAA
Source organism: Candidatus Woesearchaeota archaeon (assembly GCA_964468545.1). Classification (GTDB taxonomy): domain Archaea; phylum Nanobdellota; class Nanobdellia; order Pacearchaeales; family GW2011-AR1; genus JAGVXH01. The sequence continues at coordinate 2,536 of CAYXTT010000043.1, read as the reverse complement.
GTGTAGGGACGAGTTTAAGAATGAGGATGCTGATTGTAGTGTTGTTGTGAAGCCAAGTAGAAATTTTTTGTGATTAAGTAAGTTTATAAATTTTGATTGGTGATATCTTTTATGGGGCGAAATAATAGAGGACAGCAAATTATGGGGATGCCGTTTGAAATTATTTTTGCGATTTTTTTAATTGTGGTTTTTGTTGTGATTGCGTTTATTGCAGTTGGGTATTTTTTAGATATTGGGAGAAGTTCGAGTGTCGGGATATTTTATCGGGATTTTCAGGCGACGGTTGACGATGCGATGAGAGGGCAGTCGAGCGAGTTTGGTTTTGAAATTGATTTGCCGTCGGAGATTAAGGAAATTTGTTTTGCGAATTTGTCGGCTGAGATTACGAATCGTGGAGATGAGTATGATGCGATTCGGAATTATGATGTTTATGAGGCGAATGTTTTTTTGGTGCCGCCAGAGTATGCGCAAAATATGCAATGGAAGTTGATTGACAGGATTAATATTTCCAAAATAACTGAAAATAAAAATCCTTATTGTGTCGACGCTGATGGGGAGTTGAAAATTGTAAAGGGGTTTTATGATAAATTGGTTTGGGTTAAATAATGCGAAAGGGAAAGGGGCAGTTTAATTTTGTCTGGTTGTTTGCTATCGTCGCTGGTGGGGCAATTTTGTTTTTGGCAATTTATGGAGCGTTGAGATTTGGGGATAGTGCGAGATTTCAGAGTGATACTGAAGTTGCGAAAAGTATTGCGATTATTACCGACCCGTTGCAGGTGGGTTTTGCCGAGGGTTCGTTTGGGAAAATTTCGTTTCAGCAAGAGACGCGGATAAATAATGTTTGTTTTGATAATGAGTTTGGGAAGAATGATATTTCTGTGGCGACGCGGTCTGGGATTGGAGAGGAATGGAATTTGCCGGGGGGGGCTACTTCGATTCATAATAAATATATTTTCTCGTCGGGAAAAAGTTCCGGATTAGATTATTATGTTTTTTCTAAGTCGTTTGATTTTCCGTATAAAGTTTCTGACTTGATTTTTTTAACACCTGATAATTATTGTTTTGTTAATGCGCCCGATGGTGTTCCGGGTTTGAATGTTCCAAATATTGAAGTTGTAAACTGTAGTGTTGCCGACGCTGTTAGGGTTTGTTTTGGAACTGGTGATGATTGCGATGTGATGGTTTATGGTTCGTGCTTGAGTGGATGTGATTCTGTTTATGATGAGGGGATTGTTGTTAAGGATGGAGTTGATATGAAGTATGTTGGAAATTTGATGTATGGCGCGATTTTTTCGGACAAAGGAATTTATGATTGTAATATTCGGCGTTTGCTTTATCGGGCTGGGAAAATTGCCGAAGAGTTTATTGACAAAGCGGATTTGATGGACGCGAGGAATTGTAATACGAATTTGAATGCGGACTTAATTGTTTGGGGTGTGATGGTTGGGAATGCGAGCGTTGATGATTTGTCGTCGCTGAGAACGATGACTGATGTGATTGATAGAAAAAATGCGGGGGAGAAATTATGCGGAATGTGGTAAGGGGGCAAATGAAGATTCAGCAGATGGCGGTTATGATTGTGGCTGTATTTTTCTTTTTTGTTTTGGTTGGGTTGTTTTTTTTGGGAATTGTGTTTAAGGATGTGAAGGGAAGTGCTGGGGATTTGCAGAAGGAGCAGGCGATTTCGTCGTTAAAAGTTATTGCTGATATGCCTGAATTGAATTATGATTCGAGTTGGTCGATGTGTGTTGATGAAGACAAGTTGAGAGTTATGTCTGGAAATTTTGGCAGAACTTATGATTTATTTTGGCCGGTCGCATCGGTTGAAGTGTATAGGGTTTATCCGAAATTTGACGAGGTTAAAAAATGTCCGGGGGTTGGTTGTAATTATTATGAGGTTTTTAATAATGGGCAGAGGGACTTGAAGACTTATTCTAGCTATGTTTCGATTTGTAGGAAAGTTCGCGAGAGCGGTTCAACTTATGATGACTGTGAGATTGGGAAATTGGTTGTGGGGGTAAAGCAGGCTTCGTCTGCAGAAAATAGGTAATAGAAAATGGGAAATAGGATAAATAAATTTGGTCAGCAAGAGATTGTTGGGTTTGTTTTGATAGTTGTGCTTGTTGTTGTGGGGTTGATGGTTTATTTGGTAATTTCGTTGAAGGATTCGCCGGTTAATGATAATAGCGTCGCTGTTGGGAATATTTTGGATGTGATGATGAAATACACGACTGAATGCGCTATTGTTTATGAGCCGGATTATGATAGTTTTGAGGATTTGTTTAAGAGTTGTTATTTGGGTGATAGGTGTAAGAATTTGGGGATGATGGCTTGTGATTATTTGAATGAGAGTTTGAGTTCCGTGCTTGGGGATTTGATGGTAAGTGATGCAGATGTTAATTTTTATGAGCTGGATTTTTTTGCGAATGAAGGAGAGGTACTTTTGAAAATTTCCGAGGGGAATTGTAGTGGAAGCGTTTCTGTAGCACAAAGAAAAATTGTTTCTGGTTCTGAAAGTTTGGTCGTTAGAATGAAA
>CAYXTT010000042.1:2381-4023 GCA_964468545.1 Candidatus Woesearchaeota archaeon | reverse complement strand
ACCAACAACAACACAACATCCGAATTCCTCAACACATTCAAAACAACCGGCCAAAATCCCATATCAATATAAGCTAAATGGGATTATAAAATTAACCAAAAATAAAAATAATTATTTAAGTTCATATGTAACCGAAACCCTACCCTGTATCATTCTTTCTCCAGCTTGAATCTCCGTCGCTACTTTCTCGCCCCTAACAGCCTCACCACTAGCAACGCTATCATAAGCCAACCAAGGATAATAATCAAAATCTGAACTACTCGTCGAAACAACGTCGCCCAATCTCATACCAAGCCCGTCGGCAATCGCCTCCGCCTTAACTCTCGCGTCCTGCGCCGCCAATTTCAAAGCATCCGCCTTATATTGATTCTCAAGCTCTTGACTCAACTCGAAATTAATGTAGCTCAACATCGCGCCAGCATCAATCCCAGCATCAATCACGTCACCAATCTCGCCAGCTGTCGAAAATTCAACCTTTATCGAATGCGTCGCCTTAAACCCTTTTGAAATTCCACGCCCACTCGACCAGTCAAAATCCTCGTAAACATTAAAATTCTCCGTAACAATATCCTCACGAGAAAAACCTTTCTTAACCAAAGCAGTCACAACATCGTCGACAATCACAGCATTAGCATCCTTCGCCACTTTCGCACTGCTCCCACTCGTCTCGACACTAAAATAAACACTCACCAAATCTGGCACAACCTTAACTTCAGAAATACCATTTGAAACCACAGTCCTACCAGAAACCGTCGTCGAGAAAACATAAACCCCCAAAAGCGCAATAATCAAAACCGCTGCCACAATCATCCCAGTAATCGCCACTGAATTATTTGTCTTCATTATTTTCTCCTCCTTTCATTATATAAAGTTATAACAAAAAACAAAACCACAGCAAACCACGCCCCAAATAAAAACCAAGCCCAAGGACTGATACTAGACAACACACTCAAAAAACTCAAATGCCCAACCTCTCGCATCGGAGCAACAGAATCAAAATTACTCATCAATAAACCACCATCTTTAACCGCGCTCTCAATCGGACGCGTAAATTGCCTCAAACTCAAAGCCACAAGCCCAGTCAGCCCAGTCACCCAAATAAAAATCTTCCCAACAAATTTCTTCGGCGAAATAATTATCTTACGATTAGAAATTTTATACACAGGAATTTTCTTACCCTTAACACTCCACCAATGCGCCGACTTCTCAATCAAACCCGCCCCAATCAACTTCTTCACATTATAATCAACCGTGTTCAAAGGAATATTCAACTTATTAGAAATATCACTCACACTTCCACTTTCACCGACGAGAAAATCCAAAATCCGATTACAAGTCTTGTTCCCAATTATCTCGCCAATCTGCCGAACCCGACTATCTCCAAGCGAAACCAAAATATGTTTCTCATTCATTTATAACAATAAACTTTTTACTATTTAAATAAATTGATAACTCCAATCTCATTTGGAATAATAAAATCGCCCGCAACTACTCCAAAGTCAAATGACTTATAAATCAAATTGTCATCCCAAATATACATCCCATTTCACATTTCTATATAAATAAAAAAATCTTCTCCCAATTGTAATTGTATTAAAGAGGTGTGGATCTGATCCAGAACTCAGCACGACACACCTCTTTT
>CAYXTT010000042.1:0-2281 GCA_964468545.1 Candidatus Woesearchaeota archaeon | reverse complement strand
TTCCCCTCCTGCCAATCTCTCAAAATCAGCCTCGCTGTTCTATCAACATCAACAACTCCACCCTTCCCTAAAAATCCTTTCTTCTTCCCTAACTCCTCAATTAACTTATCCACATCGCCATCAACTTTAATCCCATAAAACTTTTCTATCAAGACGCCTGACGCCTGACGCCTGACGCCTGACGCCTGTTGCTTTTCTTCTGAAAGAAGAAAAGCAACTGCTCTCTCCGGGTCCCGCACATCAGAATAAGTCCTCGCCCCAACCTTCACGTCCTTCGCGAAACTCCCACTCTCGCTAGAATATTTATTTCCCGAAATCACACCCGGCGTATCTAAAACCGAAATATTCTCACTCATCCTAATCTTCTGCATTCCCTTAGTAAACCCAGCCTGTTTCCCAACCCCCGCAACCCCCTTCTTAGTAATCATATTAATCACCGAACTTTTCCCAACATTCGGATAACCAATCACGCCAACATGCACCCGCTTCCATTCTCCTTCGCTGACTCCCGACTCCCGACTCCCAACTGCGAATTTTTTTAAAATTCGCCGCGCCTCCATCTTTATTCTCGCCCTCAAATCTCTGCCACCAATCCCATTCGTCGCCGAAACAAAAACACACGACCTCATCTCCGTCGGCAAACTTCTCCTAACCTTTCTCGAATCAACTAAATCAACTTTATTCAAAACAAAAATCAATCTCTTCCCCTTACTTAGAATATCTTCTTCAATTTCTAAATTCCTCATCTCGTCAATAAATCTTACATCCAAAACCTCCAACACGACATCCGAAATTCTCACAACATCCCTCATCACATCTGGATATTTCCCTCGCTGTCTCCGAATATTTCCAATTCGCCCCGTATGTCTCGAACCAAAACTATATCTAACTCTTACCATATAAAAATAAATATTCCAACTTTAAAAACTCACTTCCCCTTAATTTTCTTTCTCAATTTCCAAATTCGCCTAATCAACAATCCCGCCAAAACCAAAAACACAATAAGAATAATTCCTATATATGAAAAATCACCACTCCAATCCAAAAAAGCAAATCCAGTCACACCGACATTCCCGCCATAAATAAAATCCTCCTCGACAAAATTAATATTCCCGTCAGAAATCGCAAGACGCAACATACCTTCTTTCGCATCTCCAACATCCATCACAACACTCCCATTATAAACCTCACCCAAAACCAATTCAACATCATCAACAACTTCACTTACAATATTACCACCAGAATCAAAAACTCTAAAATACAAAATACCCTCGGAATCAACCGTCGACTCGACGCTATAATCAACCTTTAATTCACCACCCGAACCAAATTTAATTCCCAAAATGGAAACATCCAAACTCGGCTTCAAAACCCTAACCTTCAAAGGAACAACCCCACTAATATTATCCAAACACTTCACCTTTAACTCCAAATCCTCAACCCCCTTTAATGCTCGAAGCACAAAATTAAACTCAACAATTTCCCCCACGCCAATATTAAAAATACTACTCGAATCAATAAAATCACCGCCAACCAAACTACACTTATTCGCCGAAGTCGTCCCAATATTTTTTACTTCAACCGAAAGCCTCTTCTCCTCTCCTCGTGAAACAATTACATTAACCTCGCCAACTTTCAATCTCGCAAGCGAATCAACAAAATAACCACTACCCCCGCCACCGCCCGAACTTCCGTCAGAAGAAGGACTAACCGCCACCGAACTTGTATCAACACTAAAACTCGAACTCTTAAAATTAACATTCCCCGCAGAATCACTAACATAAAAATTAAAAACAAAATCAGCGTCGACAGTAACACTAAAATTAACAACCCCATTAGAACAATTAACCGAACTATTCGAAACCTCTACGCTCCCGCCCCTATAAACATTATACTTACAACTCACTAAAGAAACATCAGAAACAATCCAGTTCGAAGAAACAACCCTACTCGTCTTTTTTCCAACGGGTTGATTTAAACTAACATTAGGACTAACGCTATCAACATGAAAAGTTTTATTGCCGTTAAACGCAAAATTCCCGACGCTGTCATTACATTTCACATTCCACAAATAATCCCCATCACTCAAATTAAAATAAAAATTATTAACAACCCCGCTAATCGGAGAAATATCAATTTGAACAAATTTAAATCCCCCATCAAAATCACCCCATAACTCACAACTTCCCAAATCAATATCCGTCGGAATATAACTAAATCTAACATTCTTTCCATCATTAAGATAAGCCCCGCTGACAGGAGAACTCAAACTAATTGTCGG
>CAYXTT010000041.1:0-4043 GCA_964468545.1 Candidatus Woesearchaeota archaeon | reverse complement strand
ACTGCACGGACTGTGAAAGTTCTCAAAATGGGCTCTTCTGTTGGAATATCGACGAAGGTGGCGATACGAGTAAGTATTACATTGCCAACGTCGAGGTTACCGAGGAAGAGTTCGAGACAAAGCGATTGGAATTGTAATTTGATGTTGTGATAGAAAAGTCCCGTCGTCGTTTGGCGGGACCTTTTTTATGCTTGACTTAGGTATTCCAAGAATTTTTTATTTATCAGATTTAAGTATTTCAGTTGTGGGCGAACCAAAATTTGAGTTTGTCTTTTTGTTTTTCGTGGAGTTTGACGAAGCCAAATCGTTCGAACTGAATTGTCGTGTCTTCCTTCAGCTTTGAAAGTTCAGTTTCGCCGAGGCCATTAATTTTTGAGCCGTCGGGCATTAGTATTTCGACCTTGATGTTTTTGTCGTCGGCAGGGAGCCACTGAAGGTATTTGGGTCGCTGTTCACTGTTCGCTGTTCGGTGTTCGGTGGAGACGAAGGAGAATGTTCGGGGTTCTGCTTTAAGGATGTTTTCGGATTTGAAGTTGAGAAGGTGTATAAGCCGGTAGTTTCCGTTTTGCATGAGGTCGAAGTCGATTTTTGGAATTAGGAATTTTTGAGTTGTCTTGTATTCGCGTGTGCCGTGTTTGCCGTTGGGGTGAATTGGAATTTTTGCTGTTAGTTCTGGGGAGCCGGTGATTGTGATTTTTTCAGGTTGTTCGACGAAGAAATATCTTGGGGCGTCGTTGAGGATTTTTCTGTTGAGGGCGTAGAGAGTTTCGATTGGGACAGTGATGTTTGTTTGTCGCATGCCGAGTCCGAGGACGAATTGTCTTATCGCTTCTTTTGTGATTCCGCGGTCATGGAGAGATTGCAGAGACCATGTTCGAGGGTCGTTCCAGCCTTGGTATGCTTTGGATTTGACTTCTTTTGCGCCTTTTGATTTTGAGATTTTTACGCCTTTGATTGCGAAGTGTCCGTTGTAGATTGATTCGGGGTTTTGCCAGTTGAAGATTTTTCTAATGAAGTTTTGGACGCGGGTTGACATGTAATGTTCGGTTCCTCTGAGAATGTGAGTGATTCCGAGGATGTGGTCGTCGATTGCCCATGAGAATTCCATTGATGGGTATACGCGGAATTTTTTTTTGGTTCTTGGGTGTGGGCGGTCTGAGATTTTGAACATAACTCTGTCGCGAAATGCGGGGTCGGGGTCTTGCATATTTGTTTTTAGCCGTACTGTTGCTGTTCCTTCTTTTGCTTTGAATATTTGTTTCCATCTTTCGATTTGTTCGTCGGGCGTTAGTTGACGACAGGGGCATTCTATGCCCTTGATTTTGAGGTCGTGCATTTTTTCTTGTTCGCAGTGGCAGACGTAGAGGTATCCTTTTTTGAGCATTTCTTCGGCGTATTTGTAATATTGTTTAGTGCGGTCGGATTTGTAGATTATTTTTTTGTCGAATTTGACGTCGAGCCATTTTAGTCCTTCTTCGATTAGTTTGTATGCTTCGGGTTCTATTGGTTTTATTTCTGAGCCGATTGTGTCGTCCATTACGACTATGAATTTTCCTTTGTACATTTTTGCGTATTCGTCGTTGAGGATTGCGGTTCGAGCGTTGCCGATGTGGAGTGGACCGGATGGGAAGGGTGCGAGTCGCATTACTACTTTCCCTTTTTCGGCGCTTGGTAGTTCTTTTAGTCCAACTCTGATTTCTCGTTTTGATATTTTGTGTTCGAGTTCTTTGAATTTTTCTTTTTGTTTTTCTGGTGAGAGGTTTGTTACTTCTTGGATTACTTCTTGGATTAGTGGGATTGTGTTTTTGATTTGTGATTTTTCTAGTCCTTCGGCGAAGAGAGCGGAGAGAATTGATTTTTGGTTTGGTTTGCCGTCGTGGTTTATTGCGTTTTCGAGGGCGTGGGCCATGATTAATTCCGAAGGAATTAATCCGGTGTTCGGCGTGTCGGCGTGTCGGCGTGTCGGCGTGTTTGTCATGGGGTATAGAAGTAATTGAGGGTTATAAATTTGTGGGATACATATTAGATATAAAAGATTAAATAGTTTGAGTTGTGTTTTTGTGTATGGGTGTTGGGGTGCGTGAGGGTTATGGAGGTTTTGTGGAATCTAATGCGTTTGTTGGTATGGTTATGATTGGTATGGGAGTTTATGGAGATGATTTTGCGACGAGATGTTTTGGTGGCATGTTAATAATTCCTTTGGTTGTTAGGTATTCTGCGAATGTTGGCAGAGGGGTTTATGATTGCTGTAGTGGGCTTGCTGGATTGCTGAGACGTTGATGGTTTTTGAAATTTTGTTATCATTCTATTGGTTCGAGATTTTGGGTTGATTTATTGACGTTGAGTTTTTTTTCGAGGAGTTCGATTCGTTGTTCGAGTTGTTTATTGGGGAAAGTTATATTAATGTTGTTGTTTTGAGTCGAAGATGGATTATAATAAGATAGATAATGTGATAAGGTCGGAAAGGATTTTGAATAATTTGGATAAATTTGTTTTGAAGTTTTGTGGGATGTTGGATGAGTATGTTGTTGTGTCTGGGTATGTTTCGATTTTGTTTGGCAGGTCGAGGGCGACGGAGGATATTGATTTATTGGTGCCGAGCATGACGATTGAAGAGTTTTTGAAGTATTGGAAAAGATTTGAGAGTGGAGGGTTTGAGTGTCTTAATACCTTGAAGGCTGATGAGGCGTATAAGATGTTGAGGAGTTGTGCTATTAGATTTTCTTTGAGGGGGAGACTGATACCGAATATTGAGTTTAAGGTTATGAAGAATGATTTGGATAAGTATTCTTTTGATAGGAGGGTTGAAGTTTTGTTGACGGAGGGGAGTTTAATGATTTCGCCTTTGGAGATGCAGATTGCGTATAAATTGTATTTAGGTTCTGACAAGGATTTGGAAGATGCGAAATATATTTATGAATTGTTTAAGGAAAGTTTAGATATGGACGAGTTGAATAAATTAGTTGGGAAATTGAAGGTGAGGGGAAATTTTGAGGTGATTAATGAGGATTAATTTTGAGGAGTTAGAATGCGAGAGGCGAGAGAATTTTCGAGAAAGGATGAGGTTTGTGAAACTTTGGGCGGAGTTTGTTAGGGGACATGACGACAAAGTTTGGAGTTCGCAGCAAAATGATTTGATTGATGGGCAAGGTTCTTATTGAATTACCAGCCCATTGGTCCGAGATGTGATTCGGTTGATTTATTGACGTTGAGTTTTTTTTCGAGGAGTTCGATTCGTTGTTCGAGTTTGTAGATTTTGTTGTCGAGGTCTATGAGTCGCGACGAGTCGTTAGTCGTTAACTGTTGGTTATTAGTAGTTGTGTTTGTGAAGCCGAAGAATTCTGAATTCGTTGTTCGTTTGTCGTTGTTCGTTTGTCGGTTTTTTGAGCTTAGTTCTATAAAGCCGTCGCGGTTTGTTGGGATGATAGTATTTTTTTTTGGAATTCTGACGATGCCTTTTCTTTGGAGTTCGTGGATATCAACCATTCTTTTTTTCTTTTTGAAAAACATAATTAAAGTAAGTTTTGGGAGTATATAAAAACTTCTGTGAAGTTTTTATGCTGTTCGCTGTTCGCTGGTTGTTCGTCGGTGAGACGGGGGAATTTTAGAGAGGGGAATTTTGGAGAGGGGAAATTGGAGAGCTTCGCTCTCATATCTTGGCGGCTTCGCCGCCCCGCGCGAAGCGCGGGGTTCTGGGCGGTGGTTTTAAATATTGTGATTCTGTTGAGATATATGGCTAATGATTTGAGGTGGGCGATAAAGGAAGTGATGAGTAAATCTAAGAAAAGTGGGGATTTGGCGTCGATGGGTATGTGGGATTTTGATGGTGATGGGTTTAGGCCGGTTTCGTCGTATAAGTTATCGTTTGATTCGCAACAGGCGCAGTTGGAGCCGATTTATTATTGGTTGTTAGATTGGGTTCAGGAGCGGGGGTGGAATATGAAAAAAGTTGTGGATAATTTTATGGCGTCGCCGGGGTCAGGGCAGTTTTCTGATATTAATATGAGGGCGACGAAGATGCAGGAGGAGGGGATGAAAATTCT
>CAYXTT010000040.1:0-4051 GCA_964468545.1 Candidatus Woesearchaeota archaeon | reverse complement strand
CACCAAACGGCATGCGCAAAATACGCCCGACTGTCTGTATCGCAAAGGTTGGATTTTTTATTTCGCGGAACATTACCAACACACTCGCACGTGGACAATCCCAGCCAGTTGCGGCGGCTTGTTTGAATAATAGGAACGACACAGGCGAGCTATGTTTTTCTAAATCTTCCAAATTTTCTTTTTCCTTAGAGAGCCAAACTGCCGTCTCATCGCTTTTCACGCCTTTGCGTTTTAGATATTCCAACACTATCATTTGTTTGGTTGTGCCGCTGGTTTCTTTGGTTGCTTGGTCGTCATTCGGTAATTGAATCAAAACAAGCGGATTAACCTCCACATTGAGTTTTTTATACGACTCAATCAATTCCTGTCGCTTAGCATAAGCCAATTCCAAAAGCATCTCATCTTGGTCAAGTTTCTTGACTGCCCCTTGATCCAAATCTTCTTTTGTCTGAAATACAATTTTTTCCTTGATCAACCCTGCTTCGACAACATCATCTTGCCTTACCTCAACATATCCTGCCGTTTCGGCACGAGTGGGAATGTATTTCGGTGTAGCTGAAATGCGAAGTGTAATCTTTGGCTTGATGAGACCCTCAATCACTTCCAGCGCAAGATTGGTGTCGCTTCCGATATGCTCCTCATCAATAATGACAATAATCTTGCGTCCCACTTCATGCGTTTCGTTGATGAAATTATCAAAAGTTAATCCTTGCTCATTTTCACGGCGCAGTTTTCGACTGTCTCTGCTCTTATCTTTAATTTTTTGCCAATTTATGAAAAAGACTTCGTTTTGGCCAAGTTTCTCACGAGATAAATCGTTAAGGTCAATTAAATCAAGTTCACCCGCTCCGCCGTAATAATTAAAAAGCTTCTTTTTGCTCTGCTCATACGAATCCTCACTGAATGAAAACCACACAAAAGCAACATCATTACCCTGAAAGCGAGGATCACTCACAATATCGCGCAAAAACTGCGCTAGCATTATCGTTTTACCACTTCCGGTCGGTGATTTGAAAACGAGCGGTATATTTCGATTTGGCAATTTCCATAAACTCAAAAACTGATCTTTGAGTTGTGATATTGCCGTTTCTTGAAATCGTTTTAGTGCAAACATAATTATACTCGATTAATTTCTTTATAAACTTCAATGATTGGTTCCGGGATATCTTCGACCCTGATATTCGTGGACGAATACTCGCCTTTATATTCATTTTTACCCCAGCTAAAAATATACAAAGCCGTTGGCAGATTTTTCTTTTCTAGTTTGGCCATTAACTCGCCAATTTCTGCTTTGTCTTCCTTAAAGTAAATCGCCGTCAATTTTCCATTGCCCTCAAATATCTGCCACCAGTCATTTTTTTCAATTTCATCGAGAGTATCTTCACGCACTCCGATCATCTCTCCCGCTTCATAGGTAATGCGAATTTTCGCTTCATCTGATACTCTGTGAATTTGCTCAACATCCACAAGGTCCGTTTTGTAATAGAAAAGATTGCTTGGAATGCCAGCAATTTTTCCACTTTTCTTGTTCTTGTAGCCGTTAATAACTGCTTTGATGCGCGGATAACAGACTGATTCGGCAATCCCGCCTTTTCCGCCGTTGTTATTTTCGTTATTGGTGCAGATAATGAATTTTCGATTACCGCCGTCAATTTTGTTCATTTCTAAAACGGCGTGTCCAGTCGTTCCAGAACCAGCGAAAAAATCCAAAACATTTGCATTTGGACGCGACCCCACAACGGCAAAGAGGCAATCGTAAACTGTATAGAGAGACTTAGGAAAGTCAAAATCACACTTTGGCAGTATCTCGCGCAAAAGTTTTGTTCCGTATTCACTTGCGTCGTATTTTTTATCAGTCCAGACCGTTTTATAAGTACCGTAATCTTTTGCAATCATTATCTGAATAATACTACCGCGCGATTCTTTGATTTGGAGGATATCTTTTATTTCTTCAATGCTTTGTCTTGCGTATCGCCATTTTCGCTCAACACCTTTTTCGTCAATCGGCCAAATATAAATACTGCCGTCTTTTTGTTTTTCGTTTGCCAATCTGGGATGAAATTGGTTTGGTGCAACATTGCCAAAACCAATAATCTTTCCGTCTTTCAGTATAATTGGATAAAAACAATTTTTTGCATCTGTTCGCTCGGACTCGTTACCCCAGTTTCGCAAATTTGAAACATAAATCTCGTCTTCGGAAAGAGAGCGGTCTCCAATAGTTTTCTTATTTTTGGGGACGACAAAAATTGCGTATTCGTGAGTATAAGAAAAGTTTGTGCCTTGGACACCCTTTGGGTTATGGATGATTGTTATAGCGTGCTGTTCGTGAGCTGGAAATAACTGCTCAATCAAAACGCCTAAATGAGCCTGTTCGTTATCGTCAATCGCACAAATCAACACGCCATCATCTTTCAACAAGTTTTTTGCTAAATTGAGGCGATCACGCATAAACGAGAGCCACTTGCTGTGTCGATATTCGTCATCCTTATCTACATAATTATTATTGTATTTCCAATTTTTCGCGCCGGTGTTGTATGGTGGATCAATGTAAATGAGATCAATATTTTTCTTGTGCGTATAGTTGAGAACCGAAAGTGCAAGGTAGTTATCGCCTTCAATCATTAAGTTGTTGGGGTATATTTCGTTCAAATCAAGACGGTTTTTGAACACCTCTTTCAAAACAGGTACTTTAATTTTTGACTGCTCGACGACATCTTCTGTTTTGTTTTCGAAAACCAGCCCAAGATTGCTTTTCTTGAGTTTTCTGATTTGGGCTTCAAGCTCCGCCACTTTCTTTTGTAAATTATTATCCGTCATAATTATTTAGCTAAACATTATCATTATATTCGTTTTTCCCTTACAAATAAATCGTTTTCGGAGCGAAGCGAAGAAAACACCTTATACCTCCTTTAATAAACAAAAAACAAATTTATTCCCCATAAAAACCCGTCAAAATTCCTTCTAAAAAGAAAAATATTTTTGAGTTGCGTATAATGTTCCAGGATATGTGAAGTTCTGCTGGAATGGTGTGGTAAAATCGGCCGGAGACCCACCACACCATGGAACCTAATTGGATGAGTGGGGTGTTAAAAAATTATTTAATGCTATCGAGATAAATCCCAGCATCTGCTTCGTTGTAGAAATGGGCAATTTCTGGAATATGAATGATCTGTTGAGCCATCTTTATATTATCTTTCTTATAGATAACAAATAGATTTTCCCGCACCCAATGCCTTAATTCATAAGTGAAATTGCCGACATCTTTTTTGGCTAAGAGTTTGATACCTGCGCTCATTAAAGATAGTATTAAATAATTTTTAGCTCGCGAACCGCATATCCCGTGTCAGGCGGTACTTACTTCTGGTTTATTTTTGCCCCCCCTTTTTTTCTTACTCTCCTTTCGTTTTGCTTTAACTGAAAGTAATCCTTTTTTGTAATTATCACGTTCCATAATTAATTTCTCGTATTCCTTTTTTGAAATTGTTATTTGTTCTTCTGCCATAAAAATAAGTTAGAAATAAATTTCACTTAATTGTAACATGATTAAATCCACTCATAAGAATTAATATTTGATTAATTTATATAAATGTAACGCTTGCATGCGAAGCTGGCTTTCAATTTAATACAACTCTCTTTATATAAAAAATAACTTACGCAATTTATATAACAATTTAGATACTATACAAAATAATGGTAGGCTATAATCATGCAAGGGCTACCTTAATTTTAACGTTTTCAGGGGTTTATGCAAACAAAATTACAAAAAACAGGGCGAGGGGCTGAAAGTCAGAAACTACTGCCCAAAAAATTAAAAATCCGTCTAATCAAAATAAGAAGGATCGGTTTTTCTAATTCCGTAACAGTAAGAATCAGATTTCACAAAAAGCAAAAATTAGCGAAGTCTCTGGGATTCGAACTTCTTCGCGCCAGCACGACGATGCATGTGCTTTTTAGTTTATTTCGCCAAAATTTATAAAGCAGTCGACCCTCCCAGGCTCTCTTTCTATCCACCCACAGAAGCGACTTTTTCAGATTAAACGATTCCGCGTTT
>CAYXTT010000039.1:0-4063 GCA_964468545.1 Candidatus Woesearchaeota archaeon | reverse complement strand
CGATTTACGAGGGCGTTGGGAAGAAGAGACGGGTTGTTGGGTATAGAAGGGATTAGTTATTCTCTCTAATTACTTTTGATAAGTGGGCTTTTTTATTGTCGTATTCTTTTTGTCTACCTGTATACAATCCATCTGTATAATCTTGTTCAAGTAATCTTAATCTTCTTAATGCTTCAACTCTATTCTCACTTTTCATTCCCGCTCTAATTTTTCTTATTGAAGACATTCCGAAATATTCGTGGATTTTTTTGTCGAACATTAGACAGATAATTATGAAACCTATTGCAATCCAGTAAATCCAGTTTGCTTCGCCGAGGTCTTCATAACGAAGCGACCAGAGTGCGAAAAATCCGGTAATGTAAACTAGCCATGCTATTTTTCTGCCAAATGGACCGACGCCTGATTGATGGATGAAAAAGAAATATATCATTAAAGGAAGAAAGACGGTGATGCCGACGGCGAGGGCGCCATATTGGAGCATTATTGCCTGGACGAATGTGTCGGGAAGATATCTTATTCCGAGAATTGAAATGGCGATTGAAATTATCCATTGGATTGCTTTATTTTTCCCCACACCTCCGAATATTGAGTTTTGACTTATGACGGTGTAGACAACTAATAAAATTATTGTGAAGAGAATTAATTTGGCGAAGAGGAATTCGTCGAAGGAGTTGATTTGGAGAATTGTTTCGCTGATGAATTGGATTAGGATGCGGATTATTTCTTGAAGTCCGTCGGTGAGTTGGTAGACGCCTTGGACGGGGCCGGCGCGGACTAACGGTGTTAGTCCGAGTAGATAGTAGGTAGTAAGTAGTAAGTAGTGTGACGGGCTCTTTTTCATTAATAGATTAATAATTTGATGTTTATAAAATTGCTGATAGGAAAGTTTATAATTTGCGTTTGGTTGTGGCGTTCATGGAAGAAGTTGTCGAGAAAATTAAGAAGATTGGCGGAGGTAGAGTGAAGTTTGTTTTTTTATTTGGGAGTGTGGCGACGGGAAAAAATAATAAATTTTCCGATGTGGATTTGGCTGTTTATTATGAGGGGAGTGAGAAAGAGCGATTTGATTTTAGAGTTAAGGTGATGGGGAAGTTGGGGGATAAATATGATGTGAAAATTTTTCAGGACTTGCCGTTGTATTTGAGAGCGGATGTTTTGAAAGGGAAGCTTTTGTATTTTTCTGATAGGGGATTTGTTTACGATGTTGCTTGTGAGACGCTGAGGAGATTTGGAGATTTTAAGAAGTATGTTGATGATTATGTCGAGAGGAGAAAGGAATGTCTGAAAAATTAAGGAGAGATTTAATTGACAAGAAAATTGTCGGGATAGTTGATAACTTGGAAATTTTGCGACGAGGATTGCCGAAAAGTTTTGGAGAGTTCAAGAAGATGGGGCTTGAGAAAGACGGAATATATAAACGAATTGAGTCGTCGATAGAATTGGTTTTGGATATTTGTAATATAATTAATTCGGATTTTGGTTTTGGGATTCCAGAGGACGAGGGGAGCTCAATAGATAATTTGGAAGAGAATGGGAAGTTGTCTAGGGAAGGTGCTGAGTTGGTGAGGAAGATGAGAGGGTTTAGAAACATTTTAGTTCATCGATATGGCGAGGTCGACGATAAACAGGCGTTTGAGATGATAAAAGAAGGGATTTGTGATTTTGAGAAAATTATAAAAGAGATTGAAAAATAAAGTAGAAATATTTATAAAGAATTTAATTATTGAGTTGTATGGTTGATGCGAGGAAGATTTTTGTTTTAGTTTTTTTTGGGATGATTTTATTTTCTATGGTTGGAGTTTGGGCGATTGATACCACTAATACCGGTAGTGCGTATGGGAGTGGGACGGTGGAAGTGCCGAGTGATAGTGATGTTGGGGGGGCTTTTTCTAAGATTGCTGATGCTGGACTTAGTTGGGGAAAAAATAATTTAAAATTTACTTCGGCGATTGATGGTGTTGATGAATATAAGTGGTTGTTGTATGCTATTCTGTTGGGAATGATTGTTTATACAGTTATCTCGTCTTTTTTTAGAGGAAGTAGTAAATTTATTCAGTGGGGAATTAGTATTGCTGTGACTGCTATTGCTATGCTTGGTATTCCTAAGGAATTATATAATGCTCTTGAAGTACAATATGGAGCAATGGGTTCTGCGATTTTGGCAGTAATTCCTTTTATTGTAATTTTGTTTTTTACGATTAAGGTTGGGTCTTTGTTGATTGCGAGGCTGACTTGGGGATTCTTTACGTTCTATATGATTATTATGTCATTTCTTCGTTTTATAAGTCCAGAGAATATTACTGCTGGCGCTAGTTGGCCTTATTTATTTGGGATTGCTGCCGGTATTGCTATGTTTTGGTGGATGCCGTTTTGGAGAAAGAAGTTTTTTGAAGAAGAGTTAAATGCTCAAAAAGAAATAGCGGTGAAAAAATCTGCTGTTAGGGCTGCGTGGAAAAAACAACAAGAAGCTGAGGCTGGAGCTGAAGGTGGATTTGGAAACATTTAAACTTTTTTAAAGTTAATATTCTATTTTGATTGATGAAAATTGGTGCGAAAGATTTAAAAACATGTGTTAAGATACATTAACACATGTTAAATATTATTGATGAGTTATCCGTTTTTTTTGAAGATTGTTATAGGGAGTTTTCTGTTCGGGAATATTCTCGTGAAATTAAAATCAGTCCTCCGACGGCGTCCAAGATTCTTAAAGAATTTGCAAAAGATGGGTTATTGCTTTCGAGAGAAGAAAGAGGGTTTTTGTTGTTTAAGGTAAATAGGGAAAGTCTTATTGTGAGAGATTTGTCGAGGATTTATTGGGCTGAGAAACTGGAGAAGCTTTTTCTTTATATTGAGGAGGTTTTTTATCCAACTGCTATTGTTTTGTTTGGGTCGCTTTCCAAGTTAGAAGTTACTAAAAATTCTGACGTTGATGTTGCGATTTTGGGTGGATTAAAAAAAGATGCCGATTTGGTTAAGTTTGAGAAAAAATTGGGTCGAGAGATTCAACTGTTTAATTTTGAATCGCTTGATA
Organism: Candidatus Woesearchaeota archaeon; assembly: GCA_964468545.1. Taxonomy (GTDB): domain Archaea; phylum Nanobdellota; class Nanobdellia; order Pacearchaeales; family GW2011-AR1; genus JAGVXH01. The sequence continues at coordinate 1,032 of CAYXTT010000039.1, read as the reverse complement.
AAATTAATAAAGAGTTGAGATTTAATATTATTAATGCTTATGTTGTTAGGGGGCATATGTTATAATGAATTGGGAAGAATGTAAAATACGACAGCTTGTAAAGAGAGAAAGTTGGGATGGGAATCTAATAGAGTCTTTGAAAAAAATTAGCGAGAGGAAACTTATCATGGATTCTTTTTCTCCGTTGAATGAAGAAACTGTTGCTGCAAAGTTTGTTGTAAATTATGATTCGTTAAGGGAAATTCTTGAGGCAGTGGCGTTAAAGAAGGGATTTAAAATTTATAATCATGAATGCTTTTCTGCCTTTCTTGGGGAATTTCTTAATATGCGAGAAGCGTCTGTTAGGTTTGATAGACTTAGAAAGATTAGGAATTCTATAAACTATTATGGTGAAAATATTTTGGTGCAAGAGGGAAAGTCTTTGATTGAGGAGATTTTGAAATTAAGGAAGGAGATGTTAAAAATATTAAATGAAAAATAAATTGGTTGTTTTGCTATTGATTGTTTTGATTAGCGGTTTGATTTTTGTCGAGGGAGAAAGTGCGTTTGTTAGTGTGTCGCCCGAGGGTGGTTCTGATTCTGGGAATGTTGATGCGGTGAATGCTTATGTTGGGAATTATTCGCCGTTGGATGATTCGGGTGAAGTTAATTTTAGTAAGTATGGTCCGTTCAAGTCGAGGGCGGAGGAGAGGATTGCGGAGATAAATAAATATGTTGGGCCGATTACGAGAGTGCTTTGGGGGGTTGAGTTGGAGTTGAGCTGGGTTTTTGTTTTCGCGTTTGTGGTTTGGATTTTGTTGATTGAATTGATTGTTGTGCCGGTGAGTTCGATTTTTGATTGGGGGATTTGGTGGAGTTTGTTGGGGGCTGGGATTATAGCGACGCTGGCGATGCAAGGATTTGGGAAAGATTTGGTTGTGTGGATGAATTCGTTGATGACGCAGTGGTGGATTGGGTTTGTTGTTTTGTTTGGTGCCGTGATTGTTGGGGTTGTTTATTCGCTTGTGTTTAAGGCGGTTGGGGCTTGGGCGA
>CAYXTT010000038.1:3001-4121 GCA_964468545.1 Candidatus Woesearchaeota archaeon | reverse complement strand
CGAGGTCGGGGTTCGATTCATCAGATGTCGGCTGAGTTGGGTTTCACGACGCTGAGGGAGGCGTTTATGATGGCGAATTCGGTTGATGATTTAAAGAAGATGAATAGCGACGCTGAGGGAGGATTGATTAATGATCAGGTTATGAGGATTTTAATTCCGAGGATTAATGAGTTTTTGAAGTGGGCGAAGTATTCTGAGAGTGAGTTGAGGAAACGGTTTAGTATTGAGAAGAATTATTTGAAGTCGCAGGTTGAGACGATAAAATTGTATTCGGCGTGGATGAAACCGTATTTGATTGCGGCGGAACAGTTGAGACAGAAAGGTTTTGATAATGATGCGGCGTTGGTTAATGCGTTTTCGACATCGATGTTTGAGTTGCAATTATTTGGTTCGCAGAAGGTGAAGGTTGAAGATGTTTATGAGGGGAAGTATAATGCGAGGCGGGGTTATAATCGGGTGATGATTATTGGGTTGACTTATCGGGGGCATGTTTCTCAGAGGGTGACGCAGAAAGGAGATTATGGTTTTGCGATGGGTGGGAAAGTTGATATGACTTTTGATGCTTATGCTTTGAACGATGAGGAGATTGCTACGGCGAATAAGTTGTTAGAAGAAGATGATGTTATGAAGAGTATGGAATTTTCGGGGGATGTTGCGGGCGAGGCATTGAAAACTTTGAAGGAAGATTTGGATTATTTTTTGATGAGTTCCGCTGAGCGCGAGTCGGAAGTCGGAAGTCGGAAGTTGGAAGTGAAGGGAGAGGATATTAATCCGTTTGCGGCGTTGTTTGGTTTTGGGAAAAAGAAAAAAGAGAAAGAGAAGAAAGATGGGGAGAAGGAGTTCGTTGAGATTAAGGATATTAAGGTTGATAATTTTGTGGAGAAGATGATGAGGGCGAAGGCGGCGACAACTGCGGCGGATTGGTTGTATTTGGTTTATGATATTTACAAGAAGGCGCATGGGATGGCGTCGGCGCAAGGTCCGGGTTTTGATTCGTATGATGCGGAGGCGATTGAGGATTTGAGCGAGGGTGGGAAGGTTGGGATTAGAGACGCCTTCGGCTAGAGAGACGCCTTCGGCTAGAGAGACGCCTTCGGCTAGAGAGACGCCTTCGGCTAGA
>CAYXTT010000038.1:0-2901 GCA_964468545.1 Candidatus Woesearchaeota archaeon | reverse complement strand
GCCTTCGGCTAGAGAGACGCCTTCGGCTAGAGAGACGCCTTCGGCTAGAGAGACGAAAAATCCTTTGGATTTTTCTAGAGATTGACTTGATGAGTATTCTTTCGGAGGATTTAAGTAGAATATTTGTGTGTGTTTTTTATGTGGGATTATAAGAGGATGAAGGTTTGGCAGAGGGCGGATGTTTTAGGTAAGGAGATTTGTCGTTTGACGTTGCGGTTTCCTAAATTTGAAATGTATGCTCTTGGAGACCAAATGAGGAGGAGCTCGGGAAGCGTGCCTGATAATATTTCCGAGGGGAGTATGAAGAGTACGGATAAGGATTTTATTAATTATCTGAATCATTCGAAGGGGAGTGCTGCGGAGTTGGAGGTTCAGATTGGTCGAGCGTTTGATGCTGGATATATTGGCGAGGGAGATAGAGATAAATATTTGAAAGAGTTGGATGAGATTGTTAAGATGCTTTGTGGAGTTATTCGATATTTAGACAAGAAGAAAAAGAAAAAAGGAGAATGATAGAAGTTAATACATTTTGGAAACGTAAGATAAATAAAGTTTGATTCTGTTGAATTGTATGGCAAAGGATAGGGTGAAGGATTTAGATGAGGGGTTGGAGGAGGACGTTGGAATTTTTGATGAGGATTTAGAAGAGGATTTGGAGAGCGAGGATGAAGGAGGTTTAGATGGGGAGGATTTAGATGAAGAGTTGGAGAGTGTGTTGGAGGATGATTTAGAGGAGGCGAGTGATTTTTTTATTGGTGATACGATTTTGTCGTCGGGGAATGGCGAGGTGGGTTGGAGTAAGGAGGATTTAGAGGAAGTTCTTCGGAACGAGAGGATTGAGAGGGAATGGAAAGATAGCGAGGAATTTGTCGGGGGAGATTTTTATAATGCGTCGACGGGGAATTTTTATGGGGCTGATAACAGGAAGAAAGATGGGTTTTATGAAACTGGGCGTGGCGGTGATTTGTATAAAGGTGGTGGCGAGGGAGATTTGTATAACGCTGGAGAGGTGAAACTTTATTCGGGAAAGAAAAATGACGATAAGGGTTATGATGTCGGGGCGAAGGGTTTGAAAAGTTATGATGAGGTTGTATCGGAGAGAGAGAGGAGGCATTCTGTTTTGGAGAGCATGGGGCTTGAGGATAAGGGGAAGAAGGGGTTAGGTGTTAGAGGTTAGGTGTTGGGTTATAGGTGGGTTGTTGTTGGGTGTAACTTTTATGGGAGAATAATAGCATACGGACGAACACGGACTAACACGGATTTTGTTTAAGGTGATTTGGTGAATAGTTTTATATATTGGTTTTTGTTTTGGATTTAGGTGATGGCAGAGAGTTATGAGAGTTTTTATGGCGGGGGTGTGAGTTCGCTTAGTCCGGAGTATGGGAATTTTGTTGGGTATCGAATGAGTGCTGATTCTTTGGGTTTTCCGGGTTCACCGCAGACTGCGAATCAGCTTGGCGAGACGGTTAATGCGTTGAAGCAAGGGGTTAAGGCGTTTGAGGTTTCGTTGTTGGTGCCGGAGACGACAGAGGTTGTTCCGAAGCAACATTTTGAAGAGATGCGGGCTTTGATGAAGTTGAGTGGAGTTAAGCCGTCGGTGCATGGACCAGTTTTAGATGCGTCTGGTTTTAATGATAAGGGTTGGGGTGGCGATGATGGTCGGGCTGATAATGAGAGGCGGATGTTTGATGCAATTGAAAAGGCGCATGTGTTGGACCCGAAGGGGAATATTCCGATTGTGTTTCATTCGTCGAATGGAGCGCCGGGTGCTGAGTGGAGACCAGGTGAAGAAAAATTTGGCGAGGATAAATTTGTGATGGAGAAGGGGGCGGCGGTAAATCGGGAGACGGGGCAGACGATTGCGTTGAAAAGGGAATATAAATTTAGACCGGAGCATCCCGAGTTATTGGATGAGGGTATGTATTTTAAGGATGGGGAAGTTCATAAGGGTGGGCCTGCGGGTGTTTTATTTACGGCGGAGAGAAGTGTTGATTCTATTAATTTGGGAGAGTGGGAGAATAAGTTGACTGAAATTGCACAGATGAATAAGCATGCGGAGGAGATTATCGGGTCGGCGCCTTTGCATTTAGGGGAGTATCAGAATGCAGTGATTACTCCGGATAATAAATTTGTGGAGATTGATGAGAAGGGACATGTTGTTAGGGAATTGCCGGGGTTTGATGCAAGTGGTGGGCAAATGGCATCTTATAATCAAATGAGGAAGGCGGGGTTGTTTCTTGAGAATGCGGAGTTGGCATTTAAGGGTGCTTTTCATAATGCTTACAAATATGGAACGTCTAAACAGAAAGAGAAGTTGAAAGAGTTATCTGAGGATTATAAAGAGAAGATGAAAATGGCGACGGAAATTTTGCCGATGGGAAATGAAAAGGGTTTGATTAATATTTGGGGGCCGGTCAAGAGGCAGAGATTGTTAAATAAGTATATAGAGGATTTAAGGAGGATAACAGACAGGGAATTGGGGGGCGAGGTGCCAGAGGTTTATCAGGAGTCGACGAAGTTTGCGATGGATAAGGCGTCGGAGACTTTTGGTAATTTGGCTATGAAATCTTATAAGGAGTTTGGTGATAGTGCGCCGGTGATTGCGATTGAGAATATGTTTCAGGGTTTTGCTTTTTCGAGAGCTGAGGATTTGAAGCCGTTGATTGAGAAGTCGAGGGAGAAATTTGTTGAGCAGTTGGTTGAGGAGAAGGGAATGAGTAAGAAAGAAGCGGAGAAAATTGCCGAGAAACATTTGGGTGTGACGTGGGATGTCGGACATTTGAATCTTTTGAAGAAAAAAGGTTTTACCGACGAGGAAATTCTTGCGCAGACGAAAAAGATTGCGCCGATGGTGAAGCATGTGCATTTGACTGATAATTTTGGGTTTGCTGATTCGCATTT
>CAYXTT010000037.1:0-4180 GCA_964468545.1 Candidatus Woesearchaeota archaeon | reverse complement strand
AACATCAACTCAATCTTCTTCGGATTTCTCGTAATCTCCTTAACCACAGAAGCCGGCCCGATAATCGTAATCGCATCCTGCTCACCGACGAGAATCTTCGCAATATTTCTCCTTACCTTCTCAAATAAACCCCTCTTATCGTCCTCTCCCGAAACCGCCGCAATCTCAATCCCTTGAAAATCCTTAATATTACCAATCAGCGTCATCGAATTCTCAATCAACCTCACCTCCTCATCCGGCAACAATTTCCCTTGTAAAATAATAATCTTCCGCTGTAAAATCAATCCCATAATTTTCCTAATCCGCCCAATCGTATCCTCCCGCGCAATTTCCGAATACGGCATAAAATGAATCGTCAAACCCTCCATACTCTTCCCATTCTTTTTCACACTCTTTTTTTTCGCCATCTAATTTCTCAAATAAGTTGTAATAACATTTATTATAATCGTCGAACCTAATCCCACCAAGGAAAAAACTTGTTGAGTTATATTAAAACATTTCGTATTCACGACGCTGATAAAAATATAAAGGAAAATCAAATAATTTAACACATCACCAAAAAGAGCCAAAAATTTATCATTCATACTAACGAAGTGATAATCCCGTATATCAAAACACAAGCCGCAACAATCCCAATCATCCAGCCAATAATCCTCAACACGTTCTCCTTTTGTTTCCTATTCATTTTTCCCCCTTTCAATTTCTTCACCATTTTCTTCAACTACATCCCAACTTATTTTAATAAATCTTTCTACTATGCCACCGCAACTGCCACCAGTCACCTGCTACCCAAAGAATTATTCAAACCCTCTTCACCAATTTAAACAATTCTTCATAAAACTCTTCCATATTATCACCATTTTTCGCACTAATCCCGACAACCTCATATTCAGGAAATGCACCCTGCACTTTCTTAACATCAGCTTTTTTTAAATCTATCTTATTCGCCACAATCAAAACCGGAATCTTCCTCGCAACCAAATTCCCAATAATCGTAATGTTAACTTGCGAATACGGATTCGCCGTCGCGTCAATCAACACAATAACAGCGTCGACATCGTCCAACCACTTAATAGATTCTATAATCCCCTGCGTCGCTTCCTTCGCCCGCGTCTGCGCCTCCTTCTTCTTCATTCCAAACTTCATGAAATCCTCAAAATCAATCTTCGTCGCAATCCCAGGCGTGTCAATCAACTTAAACTCAATCTTCTTCCCATTCTTCTCAATCATAACCTTCTCTTTAATCTGAATCTCTCTCGTCTCGTGTGGCATCCTGCTAACCGAACCCAAATCCTCACCCAACCAATCCTGCGAAATCCTATTAGCCAAACTCGTCTTCCCCGAATTCGGCGACCCATAAAACCCCAACTTAATCTCCCCTTTCTTCCTAAAAATCCCCGCAAAAATCCGCCGCGCAAAATTCCTAATAATCTTAATCATAAAACATTGTCGGAATAAAGATTTATTAATGTTTCTCTAATTTTCCCAGCCCCTAATCCCTAACACCTACTTCTCTTCTCGCCTTCCTATTTCTCAACCAAGCCGTAATCATCCCAATCGGAATAATCTCAATCATCCCAACTCTCTTCCCCCTCGACTTCTTAATAACATAATTCACCCTCTCGCTCGACCAACCCTTCGACCTCAACTCAGCTCGTATCCTCAAATCATCAACGCCCCGCGCCCTCGCATTCGTCACATACATCAAAAGATTAAACAATTGCCGTCGGTCACCAAACAAATGCCCTTCATACATATACTTATACCAAACCTGCAACAAACTATAAAAAATCAAAACACAAATCAAAACCAAAATCACATAAAGAACCGCCCTGCCAACCGGCTTGCAATCGCTTCGGCAACTACTATAATCCTCCCCCTCTTCACAAATCAAATTAAAATTACAATCCTCATTAATATTCGCTTCAACAACCATTGAACTCAACTTCGGCGAAGCAAAAAACGAAACCCCATCATCACCCCCATAATAAAACGAAAAAGATTTTTTCTTCCCCGAACTAAGAACAATCACCGTCGCATCATCAACCTTCTTCTCGCCAACACTTTCCTTGAAAAACAAATCCGCCCTCGGCTTGTTAATCACAAAATAACTCTCTCCTACATCACTCGAAGTCGCACCAACATCATAAACATTAAAAACAACTTCTCTCTCGCCGCTCGCCTTCAAAATCGCAAACTCCCTCGCTGAAACATCCACATCAAGATAAGAATTCTGCCAAGCCAAAATAGGATTCTTATAATCCTCCTCACTACCAACTCCCGCCCCTCCAACCGAAGCAACAACCCCAACATCAATATCATCAACATCCGTCAACAAACCCGGACTACTAAAACTATCATAAACAAGTCCAATCGGAACATCTAAAGCATAAAGCTCCTTGGCAACCTCAACAAAATCCCCATCATTCACAGAATCATTCCTCGCTTTATCCAACCTCTTCAATTCGCTGTCAAAAAAATCAACATTAATAGCTTTCGACAAAGCCCCCGCATACCACGACGGCAACATGCCAATCATCCCAATAACATTATCTAAATAATTCCTCTTATCAAACAATGTCTCATTAACGGCGACTCTCGGACTAATCGTCTTAATCGCAAAAACTCTCTTGGTGGTCAAATTCCCACCCGCACTCACCTCGACGGACATCGAATAATTTCCAATTTTCTCATAACTATGAACGACAAACGGCTCATCTGTATTAACAAAACTCCCATCGCCAAAACTCCATTTGTAACTTAGCGACTCGCTCTCATTAAACTGCACCAAAGCCCGAAACTTAACAGGCACACCCGCCGGAGGATTCAACGGCGAAACCGAACTAACAATCGGCGCCGGCAAAACTTCAATATCCCCTCTCAAAAGCTCATCGCCATTAAATAAAATTTTATACAGCATACTCTTGCTAACATTAAACCCAAGAAGCCCCAAATCCAAAACCCCACTGAAATCGACCGTCGCTGGCAAAATTTTCAACGCACTCGACTTCTCAACATAATCATCAATCCCACCATTCTTAAAATAATCAACGACAACATTCGAAATCAAAACATTCTGACTAACCCCCGAAATAGCAAAAGACAAAACACAACCACCAGAACAATTTCTATTATACTTATTCTCAATCAAGTCATCCGCCGCAACAAGCAAGTCATCAAAATCAAAATCATTAGAACTCAAAGAATCAGCATCGGCATACTTCGCCTCGTCGACAAAAATAGCATAATCATCAGAGCCAGTCCCGGGCCCCATAGAATAAACAAACCCGCAAACATCTCCCACATTTTCCTGAAACAATTTATAATTAGTACTATCCAAACCATCCGGCGCCTGAACACAAACTTGATAATTCCCAGCAGAAAAAATATCACCAACATCAGCATGAATAACACATCCCCTCTCCTCATTCGGATTAAAAGTACAACTCCCAATCTCACCACCCAATTCCGGATAAACACTCATCTTCAAATCAACAAAATCTCCGCCATCAACATGCGCCCCAATATACAAAGCATCAGTATCAACAATAGAAATCATTTCACAATAAATCGACTTCCTTATCGGAGGACCAATCACCGCCACCGCCGAATTATAACATCCCCAATTATCGTCAGAAAATTCGTCGGAAAACTTATCAAACGTCCACTTGCTCCCCTCAAAAAAATCAATAGCTATTGGCAATCTGGAACTCGTCGGAAAATTACTCCCAATATCAAAATCAATCCCAGTAACCTCAACATTATTCCCAGTTAAAACAAACCCACCATAAACAACACCAACAGCAGGAACGACAAAAGTCATATTCTTCCCGCTCCCCAAAACCTCATAACCATTAGAACAATCCGACGGCGAACAAAAATAAACAACCCCATTGTCATCCAAAAAATCTCCCAACTTTTTCTCGTCCCCATTATTAGAAACCACCTCTCCATCCAAATTCTCCCCGCTAATCGTCAAATTAATTTCACCATCAATCGAATCAAACGGCAAATAAACTTTCTTCAAACTATAATTATGAACATCAACCGACGCCGAAACAACACCGCTAAAAACAAAAAACAAAAACAAAAACATCACCAACTTTCTCATAAAACAAAATAGCCCTCATACTTTATAAAACTATTTCCTACGCTTCTTCTTAGAACTTTTAATCGTCTT
>CAYXTT010000036.1:0-4317 GCA_964468545.1 Candidatus Woesearchaeota archaeon | reverse complement strand
GTTGTTTCGAAATTTATGACTGAGAATTATGGGAATGCGTCGTCGGGGCATTCGTTTGGTCGTGTGGCGCGAGATGCGGTTGAGAAAGTGAGGGGGGAGATTGCTAAGTTTGTTGGGTGTGACTCGGATGAGATTGTTTTTACGTCAGGTGGGACTGAGTCGAATAATTTGGCTTTGCGCGGTTTGGCGAAGGCAAATCCTGAGAAGAAGCATATTGTGACAATGGTGATTGAGCATCCTTCGGTTTTAGAGACTTGTCGTTCGCTTGAGGAGGATGGGTATGAGGTTGATTATGTTGGGGTTGGAAAAGACGGGGTTGTTGATGTTGGCGAGGTTGAGTCGAAGATTAGAGATGATACTTTGGTTGTGTCGGTGATGCAGGTTAATAATGAGATTGGGACGATTCAACCGGTTGAGGAGATTGGTGAGATTTGTCGTCGGAGGAAAGTTTATTTTCATTGCGATGCCGTTCAGGGATTTGGTAAAGTTGATTTAGATTTGAAGAACGTTGATTTGGCGTCGGTGTCGGGGCATAAGATTGGCGCGCCGAAGGGGGTTGGGTTTTTGTATGTGAAAAATGGGACGAAGATTTGCGGGATTATGAGCGGGGGCGGGCAGGAAAATAATTTGAGAAGCGGGACGGAAAATGTGCCGGGGATTGTCGGGTTGGCTGAAGCGCTTCGCAGAAATCAGAAATCAGAAATCAGAAATCAGATTAAAGAAAGTAGGGACAAGATTGTCGACGGTGTTTTGAAAATTGATGGGGCGCGGATAAATGGCTCGACGGAAAATCGTGTTTATAATAATTTGAATGTTTCGTTTTATGGGATTGAAGGCGAGAGTTTGATGTTGATGTTGGACGAGGACGGGATTTGTGTTTCGACTGGTTCGGCTTGCGCGTCGTCGAAGTTGGAAGAGAGTTATGTTTTGCTGGCGATTGGCGTCGATGATATGTATATTCACGGAAGTATTCGGTTGACGCTTGGTTCGGATGTTATTGGGAAAGAAAAGTTTGTTGTCGATAAAATTAAGGAGAGTGTTGAGAAGTTGCGGGAGATGAGTCCGTTTAAGTTGGAAAATGGGAAAGAAAAAAATTAGAAAGAATATGACGTTTGCGGAGTTGATGGAGTTGGATAGTAATGCTGGTGTGAAGTTGGCGGAGCGGGGTTTGTTTTGTGGGGGATGTCCGATGGCGCAGTTTGAGACGATTGAAAACGGGGCGAGGGCGCATGGGGTTAATGTTGTTCAACTTTTGAAAGAGTTGAATAACAAGAATTTAGATGTCAGAATTCAGGGTTCAGGAGGGAAGAATGGGGAATGTTGATTATAGTAAAAATGTTTTGGAGCATTTTCGGAATCCGCGGAACATGGGCGAAATGAAAAATCCCGACGCTGAGGCGACTGTTGGGAATCCGACTTGTGGAGATGTTATGAAAATTATGATAAAGGTTAAGGATAATAAAATCTTTGATATTAAATTTCAGACGATGGGTTGCGCTGCGGCAATTGCGTCGTCGTCGATGTTGACAGTTTTGGCGAAGGGGAAAAGTTTGAGTGAGGCGAAAAAGATTTCGAATGAAGATGTTGCGCGAGCGTTGGGCGAGTTACCACCGATAAAAATTCATTGTTCAAATTTGGCGGCGGATGCGCTGAAGTTGGCGATTGAGAATTTTAGGAAGAAAAAATAGGAGGATGGTTGGTGTATTTTGTGATTGAGAAATTAAAAAATTAATGAACCTCTCTTGCTCCCTACTTGAGAGGTTCATTGAGTATGATTAAATTAAAAAATAACAACGTAAAGAAAATTTATTTTTTCTTTTTCTTTTTCTTGCCACCCCGTGCCATCACGGCTTCACAAACATTCCCCTTCCCATCAACATAGTATAGGTGTCCGGGTTTTCGGTCGACAACATTTTTAACAATAATTTTTCCCATTTTTTAACCTCCTTTTTACCTCTTTAAACAAACCTTATCTTTCAATTTGATTTTCTATTTAAATCTTTCTATTATTTTAAATTTATCGTCGGAATCGGGATTTCGAGAAGGTATCTTCCTTTGCCTGAAATATTTAATTTCCAGTTTTTCACGTCGGTGATTTTCGTTGCGCGCATTTTGTCGTCGAGCCAGATTGCTTTGAAGGGTTTGCAGAAAAAAGAATGGATTGAAAGAATTTTGTTTTTGTTGAATATAAAGAGAAGTGGCGGTGAATTTTTTCGGAACATTAAACCGGTTGCTTTGGATAAAATCGTGTTGCAGATTTTAGCGTTGATAATTTTCTTTTTGCCGTCGATGAAGTAGTTAATTTTGGTTAATGCCATTCTTTATTTCTAATTTTTATGTAATAATTGTAAGCTTTTTCGACGGAATCTTCGTGGACTTTGTCGTGATGGATGAAGCCACCGCCGAAAGATTTTGGGATGTGCATTAGTTCGTGGATGACGACTTTTAGTTGTTCGTCGACGGGGAGTTTGTCGAATTTTTCTGAGATAACTTCGATTAGGTAGAATCCTTTTTTGCGTCCCATTCCGATTTGCATTGCTTTGCCGAGGGCGTGGCATCTTGCGAGGGTTCGTCGGGCTTTTGAGCCGGTGCTTCGGATGAAGGCGACGTGTTCTAGGAGGACGTGATTCCAATTGAGTTTGTTTACAATTTCTTCTGCGATTTGTTTGACGTCGGGCGCTTGGTGGTATTTTATTGCCATTTAGTATTCTATTATTTTATTTTTTGAAGTGTGTCCGTTGATTATTTTTACTTTGGTGTTTAATTTTTTTGAAAGGAATTTTTCTAATTCATTATTTGCCTTATTATTTTTGGCCGGGTTTTTTAAGAAAACTTTTTGAATTTTACCGTCGATATTAGTTTGTATCACTTGCTTTTTTGAGTTTGGCTGAACTTTAATTTTGAGCTTCATTTTAATTTGTCATTATTTCAATTCCATCTCGATGCTTGAGCGGGTGGTCTTTACCGACGGGTTGTTTCGTCCGGACATCGATTGCTTTCACGAATTTATCTCCGATGTCGGTGTGGAGATAGTATGCGAAATCTAGCGCGGTTGAATTTTTTGGAAGAAGGAAGCAGTCTGGTAAAATGTTGCCTTTGCTGTCGGCAAGTTTTGCTCCGGCTGGGAAAACTGCGATGTATTCTAAAAGTTCGAAAACCGATTTGTCTAAAATTTCCTGGACGCCTGTTGAACTGTAAACATCGATGACATTTTTTTGAATTGATTCCAAGGCTGATTTTTGTCTTTCATTGATTTTGTCTTCGTTGATTTTGAAAGATGATTCGCCTTGTATATACTCTATTAATCCTGCGTTTGCGGCTTGTCTTAGCGAGAGTTCAGCGTCGGCAGAACATGGAATTATTTGGATGTCTGGAAATTCTGATTTTAGTTTTTCTATGTTTTCTTTTGCACTTGGCTTGTCTATTTTGTTTGCGGCGATGAGCATTGGTTTTGTTTTGTGCCGCAATGTTTTTGTGAAATTTGATAAATCTTGCCCCGACCATGATGCTGGTTTTTCTGGGTTGAGTTTTAATTTTAATAAAGTTGATTTAATGTCTTCTTCTTTTACCCGGAGTCCTGAAAATTGTTTTGCGACTTCTTTTGCGAAATTTTGTTTTGTTGTCTGGATTGTCCTCGAGAGTTTGTCCCAAACTTTTTTGAAAATAGCTTCGTACCATTTGTTTAATTCGTTTTCTAACATTTTGACGTCGGCGATTGGGTCGCCCACCCCCTCTTTCCCTTCGAGGTCGGTTGTGCCGGATACGTCGACAATTTGGATAAACATATCTGCTTGTCTGAGGTCGTCGAGAAATTTGTTTCCTAAACCTTTTCCTTCTGATGCTCCTTCGACTAATCCTGCGACGTCCATTAATTCGACGGGGACGAATCGTTTTTCACCGGTGCAAAATCCTGTTCGCGGATTGCATTTTGTGTTTAGTTCTTTGCAAAGAGATTTGACTCGGACATATCCCATTCCATGATTTGGCTTAATTGTCGTGAAAGGATATGATGCTATGGCGACATCTGCCAGCGTCGCTGCTTTGAAAAATGTTGATTTACCACACGACGGTTTGCCGACTAATCCGAGTAGCATGTGATTAGGGCGATAAGAAGGTTTTTATATGTTTTTCATTAAGAGTTATGTGAGCCCTACTCACAAAATGCATTTCGCGAAAACGATTTATTAATTAATTTTCGCTCAAAGCGTTTTGTTCGGCTCAGCCGACTGAGTATTAGCTTTATATGAGTATTATTGCCCTATAAGAAACTTTTTATATCTATAGATTTGATTAATACTGTGAGCCCGTAGCTCAGCC
>CAYXTT010000035.1:0-4461 GCA_964468545.1 Candidatus Woesearchaeota archaeon | reverse complement strand
AGATTTAATCGGAAAATGGGCATTCATTCTCGGTATAGTCGTCGCTGTTCTCGCCGCATTTATCACGGCAGTTACACCAAAAACAATTTTGCTAATATTATTCATATTAGGATTAATTGTCGGACTACTTAACATCAAGAAAAAGAATACCACAGAATTTCTAGTTGCCACAATTGCTTTGCTCGCAGTCGGAACTCTCGGAGCTCTATCAATCGGCCAGCTTGCAACACCCGTTAAGTACTTGGAAACCATACTAAGCTACTTTATAGCACTTATCGCTGCCGCAGCATTAGTAGTATCCATCAAAACGATAATCACAACAAGCAAGAAATAAACAACAACTTTATTTTTTATTTTTTAATATTATAATTCTCTCTCCTCTGCTAACAAAATTTTTTTCGACCAAAAAATTCTCGACCAAAAAATCCAGCATCCACTTTCTCTGAACCACAAATTTTTTTCGCCCACCCAAACTCTCCGTCGATAAAGTCAATACAATCCACTCACACTCTTTCGCAATTTCCAAAATAAACTTCTTCGAAAAATTCTTCTCCATGCCCTCAAGCGCATCGACAACCTGAAACATAAAAACAACTCTCGGCTTCTCAGCAACTCTTAAAATTTTTTTCACTCGCTCAACATCAAACAAATCCGAATGAAAAACCTTGCCGTCAAAATCTTCAAACTTAAAATAATTATTCATCAAGCCAACCAACTGTCCAACCGCCTCAATTCCAACATAAGAAACTCCATCGGGTAAATACTTATAACTAAAACCATTAACACCGCAACCCAAATCAATCACACTCCCAGCGTCGCCAACAACCGAAAATATTTCTTCATAAAATTTCCCATAATCTCTTTTCCTCGACGACATGTGCAAATCTAAAATCTCCCGCGACCCGCGACCCGCGACCCGCGACCCTGCAAAGCGTAAGACCCTATTCGTCAAAAACACGCCAAAATATTTTCTAAGCAATGCCCGCGCCATTTTAACATCACCGTCGACCAAACCCACCGCTCGCGAAACAATAGAATCCGGCAGTCCAGAAAACTCCCGCTTCTTTTTCACCTCAAAAACCGAATCATTCATCAACAAACCTCCAAATCACTTCCTTGTTCCGAACTTCTGGATGAAACAAAACCCCGTAAATATTCCCACGCCTAACCGCTTGCACGATTTTCCCGTCGCTAAAAACTTTCCAGCCATTTCTCAAACCAGAAATATAATTGTTATGCAAATGATAAACTTCAACATCGCCGTCCAGACCCAAAAAATCTCTCCTAAAATTTTCCCGATAAAATCCAATCTCCGTCCCTTTTTTCATCTTTCCACCAAAAACCAAACCAATAATTTGCATCCCCGCACAAATCCCAAGAACCGGCTTGCCAAAATTTTTCAACCAAAAAAATCTCTCCACATCTTCAACAAATTTATTATCCATCAAACTCGTCCCACAAATAATCACCTTGCCACAATTTTCCAAATCTTCCGACGACAAATCCAAATAATGCTTTGTCACAAAATCACACCCAACAATATCTTCAATCGGTTTCACAAATTCATAATAACCCAATTTCTCGGCACAAACATTCACAATCAATATCATAACACCGCCTCCCTCCTCCAAGAATTCCCCTCGCCAAAATCCTCAAAACTTTTTACCCTCAATGCTTTTCTGAACAATGGACAATCCAAAACAAAACTCTCAAACTCACCGCCCTCGCCCGCCGGATTAATTTTATACTTCTCGCTCAAAATCCTCATCTCAGAAACAAACGCCTCATTAATCTTCCTGCCCAACCACGCCGAATCCAACGGATACGCGAAAACACCGACGACGACAACCTTAAATTCTTTCTTAATCAACTCCTCCAAAATCTCGAACTGATTTCTCTGCCAAAGCGGATTAAAACACTCAACACCTAAATCATTACAAATCTTCTGAACCCGCGTCGCCTGATAAACAGATTCAATCGCACCAGTCACAACACCACCAACTCCATAATCTACAATCGCGTTCTTAATCCCCCTCTTCAAATCCATCAATTCCATTTCCTTATTCCCCGAAGTCTTGACAACAACCAAAGGAACATCCATCACTTCCGCCTGCTCCCGAACCTCAGACACCGACGGCGTATGAAACATAAAACTCTCTTTATTCTCACTCTCAACACAAATCAAGCACGAAATATCATAACCATTTTCCCTTGCAATCAAACACGCCAAGCATGAATCTTTCCCACCTGAAAACAAAACCGCCAGTCCCATAAAAATCACAGCAAAAATCTATTTAACAATTTTCCTCTCCCACTTATTTCTCGGCTTCCTAAAAAAGAAATACAAAAAAACCGCCACAACCAAAATCCCCATGACCCCAACACCCAAGGCAATATAAAAATCCTGAGTGTAAACCCACTCACCAGAATCACCAGCAACAACTCCAACACCATTCGAAGCACCGGCATTAACATCAACACCGACGGGGGAACTCGTAGAATCATTCCCATCGCTAAAACTATCCCATTCATCCCCCAAGTCTGCACTACAAAAACCAACCAATATTAAAACCACAAACAAAACCATCCCCCTCATAAACTTATCAAATCAATTCCCTTTAATAATCTATGGAGCAAAATAAAAAATTACCCAAATTGACTAAAACAATAATTCACAATCTCTTTTCGAATATAACCATGCTCCTCCATTTCAGTACAAATATCAGGATCATCTCTCTTAGCCGCTATCTCTAAAAAACAGTTCTGAAAATCCGCCTGCATAAAACCCCTCTCTTTCATTTCGATGCAAATATCTATATCATTTTTCTTAACCGCTAACTCCACATAACAAGCAACTTTTGTATGATGACAAATAAAAGGATATTCCCAAACATTATCATATTCTCCATAACGTTCCCCAATCTTATCACAAATTTTTTCATCCTCCTTAGAAATAGCTATTCCCTTAAAACAATCTGACTTATAACTCAATGGGAAAAGATAGCCTTCACCAACCGTATTAAAAGAAGTAGGCAACTCAAAAATTAAATCACAAACCCCCTCGTCGTTTAAACTGGTCGCAACAACCAAAACAACAGGATTATAACAAACAATAAAAATAAAAATAAATAATACTATATGAATTATCCAAAGCCAAAACTTCAAACTATAATAAAAATTTCCACCCCTCTTTCTCGAATCAAAAATTGAAGCAATAAAAATCGCCAAAAAAAGAAAGGCACAAAAAAACCTAATAGGCAAAATCAAAAGTCCAATATCGGGACCATCAAGAAAAGCAACTAAAGTATAATATATCAAAAAAAAGACCGTGAAAATTAAAATAAAATTAAAATACACCTTTAACCGAAAAGAAATAGAAGAATTTGATATCATCCTCGCAATACACGAGGAAAAAACAACTCCCGCAATAACTAAAAATACTTTAACCCACCAAGAAAAAAAAGACCCCACCCATAGGATGACAAAAATACCACCAACAATAAAAGAAACACCATCACTTTTCATAACTTTCTTAAACTACATTACTTTATAACTTTATGGCATCAACAAACCAATCCCCATTTTACCGACGAGCCGAACAAGAATTCCACGAAGCGACAACCGACGAACAAAGAATTACATGCCTCGAAATAATGATTAAAGAATGTCCGAAACACAAATCCTCAGAAAACATGTTGCGCAATCTCACTACAAGATTAAAGAAGCTAAAATCAAATCTACTCAAACAAAAAAAATCTGGAAAATCCTCACGCCAGGGAATCAAAAAAGCCGACATGCAATGCGTCCTCGCCGGATTCACAAACGCGGGAAAATCCACAATCTTCAAAACCCTCACAAACCTAAATCCAAAAATCTCTCCGCATCAATTCACAACCCACGGACCACAACTCGGCACATTCAAATTCGAAGACGTCTCCATCCAAATCATTGACACCCCATCCTTCCCCAATCACGACAAATCACTAATTAATTCAACCGACACAATCCTCTTCGTCATCGACGACATCAAACAAATAAAACAAGCCGAGCAAGAATTTAATCAAGGCAAAGCAAAAACAATAATTATATTCAACAAAGAAGATTTATTATCAGAAAACGAAAAAAGAAAAATCGAAGCAACTCTAAAATCAAAATACAAAAAATATAACTACATACTATTTTCACAAACACCGACGGAAACAAAACTCGACGAGCTCAGACAAAAAATCTTCGCCACATTCCCCGTCATGCGAATCTACACAAAAGAACCAAAAAAATCTCCGAGCAAAGAACCAATGACACTAAAACAAAATTCAACGCTAAAAGAAGCAGCCGAAAAAATTTTGAAAGGAATGTCAAAAAAAATAAAACGCACAAGGGTCTGGGGACCATCCTCGAAATTCGGAGGACAAACAATCGGACTCGACCACATCCTCAAAGATAAAGACACAATAGAATTCC
>CAYXTT010000034.1:0-5026 GCA_964468545.1 Candidatus Woesearchaeota archaeon | reverse complement strand
GCGAAAAGAAAGATGATCAGACGATTTTGACTCCTCTTGAAGATTATATTAAGACGGCGGCGTATTTGGGAACGAAAGTTATCACGCCGACGATGAGGAAATATGTTTATCGACGGAGATTGGATGGTTTGGCGATTTTAAATACTTTATTGGTTGATAAGAAGTTGGCGGACGGGATTGATTTTGTGAAGCAGTTTAAGCCGGAAGATTGGACTTTGATTTGTAAGAGAGAGGCGGGGTGGAGAGCGGTGAAGATGTTTGCTGAGTTGACTGGAGTTAGGATTTTTACAAAGAAGTATCCGAGCGGAATTTTGACTAATACTATTTTGGATAATTTTATTGAGACGAAAATGGTTTTGATTTGCGACCCGTGGATGGATAAGAATGCGTTGGCGGATGCGAAGAATATTAGAATTCCCGTCGCTGCGATTTGTGATACTAATAATCATACTGCGAATGTTGATGTCGTGATGATTGGGAATAATAAGTCGAATAAGTCGATGGGATTGTTTTTTTGGTTGATGGCTCGAGAGTATATGAAGGCGCATAAGATTGATAAGCCGTTGCCGTCGCTGGAGAATTTTGTCGGCGAGGAATTGATTTTAGAGGAGCCAAGGAAAAAGAAGTTGGCGAGAGAGAAGAAAGAGCGAGAGCTGAAGAGTGGAGAAAGTGCGATCGAGGAGAAGATGAGAGAGTTGGCTGAGAAAGCAGATGAGGAAGCTAAGTCGGTATTGAATAATAGAGATGTGGATAAGGAAAGTATTTTAGTTGGGGAAGGGGCTACCGAGGGAGTTTAGGAAACTTTATAATTCTATTTTTTTGGAGTGGGTGAGGAGCTTGGTGATTATCGTCGATGATTTTTTGTTAGGATGTGTTGGTAGTGAATTTTTGAGATAAGTTTTATAAACTCTTAATGGATTTTTTTATTATGAATGATAAAGAAATATATATAGCAGGAGAAGTTGGTTCAATGCTCTCGATGGCTTATAATCTTGCAATTGCATCTACAAAAAGAGAGTCAAGTTTGGAAGCAGATTCTTTCTATAGGAAATGCTAGCAAAATTTAAGGAAGTGATTCCAGGGAATGTTAGAGAATCTGGGATGTGCCCTCTTGAGTTAATTTTAAGAGTTTGAATTATAGGTAAAACTGGTTTTAGAGTCTCCGAAACTGCATCAAATACCAAAAGCTATAAAAATCTAATTTACTAATTTACTTTATGGAAGAAATTCTTTGCGTAAATAAGAAAGTGTTTTCAGATATAATTGAAGATTTGCAATTAATGATTGAATCTCTGGAGCTTATGAATAATTCTGAATTTATGAAATCTTACAAGAAAGCGAAAGATGAAATAAAAATGGGCGACGTTGTGAGTTTTAATGGGTTATGAAATTTTTTCTTCGAGGCAATTTGAAAGTGATTTTAAGAGGTTAGATTCTTCGGTTAAATCGAGAATTAAAAATAAAATTAAAGAAGTCGCCGAATGTCCTGAAAGATATAAACATATGAAGTATGATTTTTCGGGAAGCTGTAGAATAAGAATCGGGAAGTTAAGGATTATATTTTCTTATGATATTGAAAAACAAATAATTTATTTGGAGAAAATCGTTTTTAGTCATAAATACGATTGATGATAACAGTTAGGAAACTTTATAATTCTGATTTTGTTTTGTAAATTATGGATTGGCACGCGTTGTCGTCGAAAGAGGTGTTGAGAGAGGTTGAAAGTTCTGGGGATGGATTGAGTGAGAGTGAGGTGCAAAAAAGATTTGCGAGGTTTGGGAAAAATGTTCTTCGTGAACATAAAAGAAAAAGTTTGTTGAAACTTTTGTTGGAACAATTTAATTCATTGTTGGTTTATATTTTGATTATCGCGACGATGTTGTCGGCGATTATGGAGAACTGGATTGACGCCGGGGTGATTGGGGTGATTGTTGTTTTGAATGCTGTGATTGGATTTGTGCAAGAGTATAAAGCTGAGGAAATTATTGAAAAGTTGAGACAAAGTTTAAGTTACAAGGTCATGGTTTTGAGGAATGGTGTGCGGAAAGAAATTGATTCTAAATTTCTTGTTCCGGGAGATATTGTTTTATTCGAGGCAGGAGACCAAGTTTTGGCGGATTGTAGAATTTTGGAATTGGAAAATTTGCAAACTAACGAGGCTGTTTTAAGTGGGGAGAGTTTTCCCGTCGATAAAATCGTTGAAATTTTGGGTGGCGATGTTGTCTTGGCAGATAGAAAAAATATGCTTTATGCTGGGACGGCTGTTGTTCGTGGGAATGTGACGGCTATTGTTGTTGAAACTGGGGACAAGACAGAGTTTGGGAAATTGGCAGAATTGGTTCAGACGACCGAAGATGAGAAAATGCCACTGGAAAAAAAGATTGATATTTTTTCTCGGAATATTTCTATTGCAATTTTACTATTGGTTGCTTTTGTTTTTGTCGTCGGGGTTTATGTTGGGATTGATACACTTGAAATGTTTTTAGTTTCTGTGAGTTTGGCTATTGCCGCAATTCCTGAGGGACTGCCGGCTGTTATTGCAATTACTTTGGCAGTTGCGATTAAGAAAATGTATAAAGTAAACACACTGATTCGACGATTGCCCGCTGCCGAAACTCTTGGACGAGCGACGGTGATTTGCACAGACAAGACGGGAACGCTTACGGAAGAAAAACTTAGTGTAGATAAAATTTATGCTTCAGAGAAAGATGCAAAGATGGTTTTGAAAATTGGAGTTTTGTGTAATAATGCAAGGGATGAGATGGACGATATTCTTGGGGATCCGACTGAAGTTGCACTGATTAAAGCTGCGAAAAAAATTGGTTTGAGTAAAAAGAAATTGACTGAAATCAATATTAAAATTAAGGAATTTCCATTTAGTTCTGAGAGAAAAATGATGTCGATAGTTCGAGCCGACGGAAAGATTAAGACGAGTTATGTCAAGGGAGCTCCGTTATTTGTTTTAGATAAATGTAGCCGCGAGTTAGTGAACGGGAAGGTTAAATTGATGACAGCGACGAGAAAAAAGGAGTTGGCAAAAGTTTCAAGAGAGATGGAGGGCTTGGGGCTGAGGGTACTTGGGCTTGGGTTCAGGCAAATTGTTAATGTGTCACAGGAAGAAGCTGAGAACCGGCTTGTGTTTGCTGGATTTGTTGGAATGATTGATCCGCCGAGGAAAGAAGTTGCTGATGCGATTCGTGAAGCGATTGGTGCTGGGATTAAAGTTAAGATTATTACTGGTGATTCGGCTTTGACGACGAAAGCGATTGCTGAAAAAATTGGATTAGTGGGTGAAGCGGTTGAAGGAAAAGAACTTGACAAATTAAATGACGATAAGTGGCATGAGATTATTAGAACTAAAACAATTTTTGCGAGGGTAACGCCACAACAAAAATTGAAAATTGTTGAGATTTTGAAAAAACAAAATGAAATAGTCGCCGTGACTGGCGACGGTGTTAATGATATTTTGGCTTTGAAGCGGGCCGATATTGGGGTTGCGATGGGTATTCGTGGAAGCGATGTTGCTCGGGATTCTTCGGATGTAGTTTTGCTTGATGATAATTTCGCGTCGATTATTTTGGCTATTCGTGAAGGTCGTCGTATTTTTGATAATCTGAAAAAGTCTATTAAGTTTTTGATGGCAGCGAATCTTGGCGAGGTTTTTATTGTGATATTTGGGTTAATGTTTGGTTTGCCGTTGGTGTTTTTGCCGTTGGCGATTTTATGGATGAACTTGGTTACTGATTCTTTGCCTGCCTTGGCTTTGGCCATTGAGCCTATTGATGCAGATGTTATGAAAAGAGGTCCGCGGTCAGATGGGTTGCTGTCTGGAGTTTGGGTGCCTATTTTGATTGCTGGAGTTTTAATGGTTTTAGCGTCGCTGTTTGTTTTTGATTATGGGTTGACAAATTTTGGGATTGATGTGGCCAGGACGATGGCTATTAGCGTGGCGATTTTCTTTGAATGGTTTTTTGTTTTTTCTTGTAAGTCGGATAAGAGTTTGTTTGGGGTTGGAATTTTGAATAATAAGTATTTGATTTATGCTGTACTGATTTCGGTTGGATTACATTTTTCGGCTATTTATAGTCCTCTTGGGAAAGTGTTTGGGTTTGTTGCGCTTTCAATGAGTCAACTTGGGATTTGTGTTTTGGGAGGATTAAGTAGCTTAATTGTTTTTGAAGGGATGAAGATTGGGGGAAAAATTTTAATTAATCGTCGATAAAATATTTTTTAATTAGCGACAGATTTATAAACTGATTTTTGCGAGTAGTATTACAAAATGAAAACTTTGGAGATAATATCCAAGGCTTCAATTGATAATTTTGAGGCTAGAATGAGCGCCCGACCTCTGTGTCGAGTGTGATGATGACCATTCTAGTTATGTCTTAAAGCAATGGAGCGATCTTTCTATAAATATATTCATGTGATTATAATTATAGATGTTGATAATTGTTTTAATTATTAGTAGCAATTTTTCAGAGGTTACCTTTAATCTTTGAAAGCAAGGATTTGTACAACTTCGGTTGATTACATAAATTTGTTTAATTCCAGTTTATCCTGCTGGAGGATGCAGCTATTTGGTTTGGGTTTAGACATGCAAGTTTTTTCTTTTGATTCATCATTAGGAAAGCAAACTGCTCAGTAACACGTAGTTAATCTACCCTCAGGTCAAGAATACCCTCGGGAAACTGAGGCTAATACTTGATAGGGGTTTGTCGCTGGAACGCGACAACCCTGAAACATGAGCCTGAGGATGAGACTGCGGACGATTAGCTTGTTGGTGGGGTAACTGCCTACCAAGGCGATGATCGTTAGGGGCTCTTAGCGGAGTCGCCCCGAGAAGGAATCTGAGACACTATTCCTAGCCCTACGGGGTGCAGCAGCAGCGAATCATTTACAATGCACGAAAGTGTGATAATGCAAGCCAAAGTGATTTTCGCATAGAAAATCTTTTCTTTGTTGTAAAAAGACAGATGAATAAGGACTGGGCAAGACCGGTGCCAGCCGCCGCGGTAATACCGGCGG
>CAYXTT010000033.1:0-5153 GCA_964468545.1 Candidatus Woesearchaeota archaeon | reverse complement strand
ATGAATTTTTGCAGAATTTGTGAGAGGTTAGGGGTTAGGTAATAGAGATTAGGCGTGGGGGGTTATGTTTTTTAATTCAATAGTAATTACATACGAAAAGTATTTAAACTTTAATTTATATTGGCATTTATGATAAATCGAAGTAAAACTCATGATGCGAGGTTTTGGAAAAAATGGAAAGAATCTGGGGCTGTTGGAAGCTCTTATCTTGGATGTCGAACTTATAATGACTTGGTGGATGCAGGTGGATGCACAGGGCTGAAAGAAGAACAAAAATTAGCTCTTCGGGATTCTTTATCTCCACTTGAAGGCGCAAGATATTATGGAAAGCATGCACAAACGATGATTGATTTTTTTAAACATCCTAAAGATTTTGTTCCAACTGATCACTCATTAAAAATGGCTTACCGAGATTTTGTAGTTAGAGGATTTGACGGGGGATGTCTGCCAGATGGAAGAAGTATTCTTTTCTCAGATGAGCTGTCTATTGATGATATTGATAGAGCTAGAATGAAAGATGTTGGTGTTAAAGTAGAATATAGATATTCTAGTACTCTTGGAAAAAAAGCGGCAGTTGTGTCTATTTATGCTAATGTAACAAAAAACGATGGTGAATCATGGGAAAGGATGAGAAGTGGTGGAGTTGCATTTATATTAAGTGACTTTATTAAAAGAAAATAATTACATCCTCTCTAATCTTGCGATTCGTTTTTCGAGAGGTGGGTGAGTTTGGAAGAGTTCTTTAGATTTGTTTGGTTTTGCGAGGAAGAGCGGAGCGACGGCGCCGGAGACTTTCATTTCTGAATTGTATTTTATTTTTTTGAGGGCTCCGATTAAACCTGTCGGTGTTCGCATGAATTTGACTGCTGAAGAGTCGGCGGCGTATTCGCGTTTTCGTGAAATTGCGAGTTGGACTAGGGCTACTATTATTGGCGCGAGAATTGCGAGGATTATTCCGATTACCATGAAGATTGCATTTGAGTTGTTTTTACTGTTTCGGTTGCCGGACATTGAGGACCAAAATAAACTTCGTAGAAAAATTTGGGAGATTATTGCTATCATGCCGACGAGGACTGCGGTTAGTGTCATGAATCGGATGTCGTAGTTTGCGATGTGGGATAGTTCGTGTGCGAGGACGCCTTCTAATTCTTGTTTGGTTAATTTTGATAATGCTCCGTCGGTGATACATATGACTGCATGTTTTGGGTCTCGGCCTGAGGCGAACGCGTTGATTTGTTGGTCATGCATGACGTAAAGTTTTGGTTTAGGGAGGCCCGATGCTAATGTTAGTCCTTCAATGATGTTGTGGTATTGTCGGTATTGTTCTCCTGTTGCTGGTTTAGCGTTGACGGATGCGATTGCGAGGTCTGCTGATTTGTAGTAACCGCCGACGACATATAATATTGAGATTATTGTGCCGAAGATTAGAATAACGAAGAAGTAGTCGCCGCCGATTGCGAGTCCGATTGTGTAAGTTAGCGCGAGAAGGACGATTAGGACAATTCCAATTAAGAGATATGAGATTCGTTTGTTTCGTGCTATTTCGTCGCGGAAGGAGAGGCGTGATTGTTGCATTGTTAGGAAAGGAGATTTGGGTTTTTATAGTTGGTGGCAAGTGGTTAATGTATTTTTATGGCAAATTATTATAATTTTGTATGTTATTCTTATATAATGATAAAAATGCAAAAATTTATAAAACAATTTAATCCTAATCTTGTATGAATAGATTAGAAGCGACTGTGCCCGATGAAATAAGTAGATTTTTTATATTGGGTAGTGGTAAGCCTTGTGCTTATTCTTGTCTACAGGAGAAACAACACGAAACAAGAGGTATAAAGTGTGAAGAATCTGCTGTTATTTGTCTTCCTACTGGGGGGGGGGTTAGAATTATGTTATTATCATGCTATGGATAAGTTAAGAGCTGATTATAATTGGGTTAGACAAAAAAGAGAGAGATGTGAACAGCGTGCTACCGGTGGAGCTAATGCATTTGCATATCTTAATACTTTTGAAGATATGGCCTTAATAGAGCAAATTATCAGTTCTTTTGAAGAAAATAAAGCGCTTATATTTGAAGAAACCAAGGCAGACCAAAATAAACCATCTATGATTTTAACAGTTACAACAAGAGAATATAATTTTAAACTAAGATGTGATGAATGGATTCCTCGTAAATATCGAATGTAACTTTGGGTATATATTATAACAATATATTTAATCTAAAATTCGACTTTTGGGACGACTTTTTCTGCTTCTACGATTTTTAGATATTCGCGTTTTTTGAAGCCGTAGAGTGAGGCGAACCATTTGCCTGGGATTGTGTTTGTCATGACGTTGTAGGACATGATGCCGTCGTTGTAATATTGTCGGGCGTATGCTACTTTGTCTTCGATTGATGAGAGTTCTTGTTGAAGTTGCAGGAAGTTTTGGTTTGCTTTAAGGTCTGGGTAGTTTTCTGCGATTGCGAAAATTGATTTAAGTGCGGATTGTAATTTGTTGCCGGCTTTCATTTTGTCTTCAATTCCCGACGCTGACACGAGTGCTTTTCTTGCGTTTGTTACTTCAGTGATTATTGATTTCTCGTGTTTCATGTAACCTTTTACCGACGCTAACAAGTTTGGGACGAGGTCTGAACGTTTTTTTAGCTGGACTGAAATTTGGGCGAGTGAATTGTCGATTTGTTGTGATAGTCGGATGAAGCGATTGTAATATGTGAAGAAAAATATAATTAGGACTGCGACGACTGCGATTATTAGCCAGATTAATGTTGCTACCATTTTTGATTTAAGTTAATTAAGTTTATAAAGATTGGTATATTTTGGTTTTTATGAGGAGGATTTTTGTTATTGCTATAATTTTGGTTTTTGTGGCTTTGGGATTTTGGGCTCTTTCGAATATGACGGGTGGAGTTATTAGTGGGGTTCATCATGAGGTTGTAAATGAAAGTTATTCTGTTAATGATACAAATA
This sequence comes from Candidatus Woesearchaeota archaeon, assembly GCA_964468545.1. GTDB lineage: Archaea > Nanobdellota > Nanobdellia > Pacearchaeales > GW2011-AR1 > JAGVXH01. The sequence goes on along the minus strand of CAYXTT010000033.1, from coordinate 2,184 downwards.
AAAGTTTGGAGGTTTTAGATGGTACATATAATATCAGTGGATCAGGGTAAGTGTATTGGCTGTGGGGCTTGTGCTGCGACGTGTCCGAAATCTTTTGTGATGAAAGATGGGAAGTCGTCGGCGGTTAAGTCCAGCGTCGAGAAATTAACTTGCGAGAAAGCGGCTGAGAGTGGTTGTCCTGTTGGGGCGATAAAGGTTAGTTAGTAGTGAATAGTTGGTAGTATGTAGTTCGCGTCAATTTTATTGATGCTGAAGTAGAATTTCTCTTAGCTATGTAATTTGAACATCGGGCTTAAACAACCCGAAGGGCTCGAGTGGAACGAAGTGACCTCGAGAGTTCAAAATCAAAGATTTTGAATTTGGGAAAAATGTGTCCCGAAAAAAGAGGGTGAGCAAAGCGAAAACATTTTTCTGTTTAATCTGCTGTTCCCAGACCCGAAGGGCACGAGCTGAAACAAAAAGTTTCCTCGTGAGTTTAAAATTTCATTTTAGGGTGGGGGAGGAGGATGGTTGTTTCCGACGACCAAAAAATTAGAGAGAAAATCCTGCCCTTTTTGTTTCTTTTTTTCTAAAAAAGAAAATGAGGGAGTTCCGTTTGTTTTAATCTTCTACAAACACTTATTTATCTTGATTAGATTATTGTCCGTTGTATTTATTAATCTCACATCAATTAAAGTATATTTTCCTACATTATAATCACCATAATAAAGTAATTTTAAATCTTCATTAGTGTAAACAAATCCTGTTGGGCGACCACCCATATCTCCTACAAAGGCGGCTTCCCAATTCCATGCTTTTCCTTCTCCCAAAATTTTCTCTATATCTTGTATGTCCATATTGCAACTTATTTGATTAAATGCAGTAAGTAAATTTTTTTTATCTTTTAAAGAAAATTCTTTTAGAGATTGGAAATCTGAAGGAATCTTTTGAGAATATTGCAAAAATAAAACAATCAATATTAATAACACGATTATTGATAGCCAAAAAAATCCTTTTCTATTTTGATTTCTATATTTGTTTTTATGATAATTATCCTGAGACAATGATTTAATTGACCAATATATCTTCTTTCCCTTAAAAATAAATATCAATAAAATAAGGGGAATTGATATCATCAAAGCAATAGCAGAATTATGATTAAACCCCAATGTTAGAATATAGTTATATGAAAGATATAATAAGAATATTAAAAATCCAACAACAAAGAGATAAACAATCATCTTGTATTTTTCTTCTTGTTCTTCTTTTGTGATAAGTCTAACTTTAATAGGTTCTGCCATGAAATGAATAAAGAAAAGTCATATAAAAAGTTATCTTCGGCGAAGCCGAATAAAATATCCGAAGGACTAAGAACCCCTCAAATAAATGAAAAATTTGGGCGAAGCCTTTTACCCTTTGTTATGCGAAATTTTAATTTCGTTGGTTTTCTCGTCGGTCGGGTAAAAGTAACATCAAAAATGTTTCATGTTTTCTTCGCAAGCTCAGAAAAAAGAAGTTTTTCTCTGAAAACTTTGTTTTCAGCTATCTGTCCGTAGGACGCAGGCTTTTCTTTCTTATCTTGGGTGGGCAAAAAATGAAATTTGAATGGAAAAATTTATAAAGAATTGTTAACTATAGTTAACATGTATTTGTTGCCGCAGGAGATTGAAGTTTGGTATATTATTCCGGCGATTCGGAAGGAGTTAGCGAGGCTATTGACGGGGGCGCATGGGTTGAGTTATGAGAAGGCGGGGGTTATTCTTGGTGTGAGTAAGGCGGCGGTTTCGCAGTATTTGTCGAATAAGAGGGCGAATAAGGTTAAGTTGAATTCTGTTACGAAGAAGGAGATTGTGAAGACGGCGAAGGTTTTGGTTGATAATCCGAAGTTGGCGATTTCTGAGATGCAGAGGATTTTGAGGTTTATGAAGGAGAATAAATGTTCGTGTGATGTTTGCAAGAAGTATAACAAGGATGTGTTAAATTTTTGCGGATGTGAGCCGAGGTATTAGTTTGTAGTCGGTAGTAATTAGTTTGTAGTGTTGCGCTTCGCGCGGAGAGTTAAGATGGAGAAGAAAAGAAATGGGATTGGGAGAGAAGGGATTTATTTAGATAATGCAGCGACGACGAAAGTTTGTCCTGAGATTGCGGATGTTGTTTCGAAATTTATGACTGAGAATTATGGGAATGCGTCGTCGGGGCATTCGT
>CAYXTT010000032.1:0-5297 GCA_964468545.1 Candidatus Woesearchaeota archaeon | reverse complement strand
CGGCGAGAGCATAAGACATTTTGGCACAATCGAGGGGACTCTTTTTTAGAAAATTATCAAAATGACGGACTTCCGTCACCCATTACTTAAAAAATAAAATAAGAACTCACAATAAATTATAACTATCTTCTAATCCCAACACCGACGACAATCAAGAACAAAATTACAACGACAATCAGCATAATCCAAAAAACCCAAGAAATTTTCGACACCGACGAAACATTTCCATCATCAAGCATTATAGCCCCCGAAGAATCAATCTTAATAGAATCGAGCACTATATTTTTATTTTCAACAGAATAATCCACGACCTTCGTCGTCTTAATCCCATTGTTCGATGACTTCAACACAACATAACTCTTTTTAACTACAATACCATCATCTCCCCCATCGTTCCCATCACTTTCATTATTTTCATCACTTTCATCATTTTCATTATCACTATTCTCAACCGCTAAAGTTTTTGCACTATCAAAAACCCCATTACAATTAATATTATAGGAATCATCCATCGTCAAAATTTTCAAAACATAACTCGTATTCTCATTCAATCCACTTGCATTATAAAATCCATCAGAAGTGTTTATAACATTCACACCATCCAAATAAACCAAATTCAAATAAAAATCATCATCACTTGGATTAACCCAATTCCATAAAATCCAGTTTTCCCCAATGTCAACATCCCTCAAGTTGCTAACTTTACTCGGCGCAACATTGTCCTTACAACTATAGCCCATAACTCCCTCATAAACCCAATTTTTCCACATCGGCATCTCAAGCTTATCTCTCTCGCCCTCATCGGTGATATAAACATGATTACTATTTATAGAATTCCAAAATCTATAAATGGGCAAACCATTCACTCGCTCATCCTCATACACATAAAATACAATACCCTCATAAACCCAATCATTCCATTCCGGCATCAGCAACTTCGCTCTCTCGCTCTCACTTGTCGTATAAAAATGATCCTTCAAATCCCCATTCCAAAATCTATAAACAGGAATAGTTCCCATTTCTTCTCCCGAAAAAGCATAACCAACAATCCCTTCGTATGTCCACCCAAAATCTTCAACCTTCGCTCTCTCGCTCTCACCAATTGTATAAAAGTGGTCCCCAGTATCAGCATTCCAAAACCTGTAAAGAGGAACTGAATCAACACAATCATTTCCAACAACGCCACTCTCACTCGCAGAAACAAAAACAGAGCAAGCTAAAAAGATAACCAACAATCCAAACATTTTTTTTATTACCATTTTCTAAATACGACAAAAATCCGAGCAAACATCCCTTATAAAAGATTATGGCGATTGAATATATACATTAAAAAGTAGTAAATCACATTTTATTCTCCAAATTCCCCTTATTAATTTAATATCAATCACAAAAAATCAACACCGAATTATTTAACTAATTAAAAATTTTCACAACATTCCCAAGCCATCTAACTAATTGACCAAATAAAGAAATCCTAACCTCTGAATACTCTACAATTCCTCTGTCCCAATTTGTTCTTACGTTCCCAAAAAAATCTACATTAAACGCCGAACCAAGATTTAATCCCGAATTAGTAGGATTAACGAGTTCAAAATTTGATATGAGGGGGTCTCCATTCCACGATATAAACAAATCATTATTCTCAACTTGCGCATTCAACTCGCCACTCGCACCCTGACTATTCATATCACACGGAGGATTACAATCTTCTACCCTTATATTTTTAGAATAATAATTATAATCATGCTCAAAGCCAAAAAAATTAAAAGTATTCGCAATATTATTATACCAAACATTATTATACGCCACATTATTCGTACCATCTTCAATTCTCAATGCTCCCTGCGAAATTCCAGACTCACCGACGATAACATTATTATAAAACTCAGTATCACTCATCAACGCATGATTATGGTCAGCGTAAACCCAAATTGTAGTAACGCTATTCGCAAAAATATTATTATATATTTTCCATCCCGTGTGAACCGCATAATTCAATCCCGCAATCACGGCCGTCCCGCTTATCTCATTCCAGATATTATTTTTTATAGTCCAATTCACATTCGTGCCGATAGTGGCTATACCCTCAGAATGCATATAAGGACAAAACGCGTCATCCGCTCCCGTGCTTTTAGTCTTATCGATATAATTATTCGATATCTCAATATTTTCAGAATAGCCAAGATAAAACGGCTGACCAAACAAATCATGAATATAGCAATAAGAAACATTCAAATTTTTTATTCCAGACGTTCCCTTTATCCCACTCATCCAGTAATCAAGTTGTGAATGCAATTCAGCATGCGTTATTGTAATATTCTCAACATTACTCTGCAAACTCACCAGTTGACCATTACAAATATTATTTTCTCTATAAATCTCAAATCCAAAGCTTTCATTCCACTCACCAAGCCCACCGCCACTCTGTCCGTCAAATACATAATTAGAAGTCGAAAAAGAAATACCTGAGAAAATCGCTTTCCCGTCGCCATAACTATCCTGCCATGAAACATCACTTCCATGATGAATCGTCGTTGCTTTCTTTATGTAAATAGTTTCACCATTGCTACTATTAAAATTATAATAAGAATAATTCCCGTCGGCAACATAATATATGGCACCCCTTTGCAACGTTAAAGGAAACGAAGAATACGCATCTTGCCAGTTTAAACCACTATTATCCCCGTCTGCACCATCTTTTATGTAATATACAGAAATCATCTCATTCACACATTCACCATCTAAACATCGTTCACCACCTTCACACAAGGTCATATTTGTTTTTTTAAAACATCCATCAGAAAAATTGCATGAATATATCATATCACTATCACAAAAGACTCCCATCGACAAACATTCGCCAGAACAATTCGATAGAACAACGCAACTTTCATTTATGCAATTCCCAATTGTACAATTTTGACAATTCAGTGTCGTGTTACATCCATTGTCAAGAGATAACCCACACTGCCCCAAATCATAATAATAATCGCAATTTCTCGACGGTACACAAGTTTGCCCGCCACCAGATTGCTGACTCCCACCACCAGAGTTAGAAGAACCTGAATTTTTTTTAGACAGAATATTACCATTAATTTCAGAAACCATCTTGTAATAAATTTCTACCTCAATTCTGTTTATTCCAATAAAATCATCGAGGCCAATCTCTGACGCGAAAATATCATAATTTTCTCGAATCACACTCGAAGATAAATTATATTCACCCTCGCCATAAAAAACAAATTTTAACGATTTAATTTCAGAAAAATTTAAACCACTTACATTTATTTTCACCAAAGATTCATTGTAAACAATTGCGCTACTTACATAAGAACTATTCTCAATCACACGAAACGTCTCATAATTTTGCATCTTTTCGTTAAAAATAAATACAAAAAATAAAACCGAAAAACCAACGACCAACATAAAACCAACGACTAATATCTTAACAAACGAAGTATACCAGATTTTCATAAAAAAATAACATAATAATCGTTAATAAAGATTTTGGACAAAATAAAATATTATTTAATATAAATAAATACAACAAATATGATACCAACAGATTTTCAAGTAACCAAAAAAATCATAAAACAAAACATGCTAATTTCAACCATCGCCAAACGGAAAATAACAATACTTATACGTCTCAGTAATTCTCAAAATATCAAAGTCTCGAATAATATCTGAAAACTTTTTCCTCAAATCTGTCAAAATTTTATACAACTCGTCCTCGCTCTCCGTCTCAAACTCAATCTCCAAATCCCACGAACCAATCAGCTTCAAAAACTGCGTCGCCCGTCGGTGAGAATCAACATAACTCTTAACCGCCTTCTCGTGCTCCTCGTTAAAGTTCTTCGTCCTAAAAATAATCTTATACAAATTAATCCCAACCTTCTCCAAATTCAAATAACACCGATACTGAACAATAATCCCATCTCGAACCAACCTCTTCAACCGATAACCAACAACATCTCTCGTCAACTTCAACCTCGCCGACAAATTCACAATATTCTCCCTCGCATTATTAGACAATTCTTTCAAAATTTTCCTATCAATCTCATCAAGAAAATAAAAATCCGACGGCTTCCCATAAACAAACTCGGTGTGCTTCGTCTTATCAAAATACTCACGAGAATAAATCGGCGAATACTCCGTCAACAAAACATCCTTCTCTAAAATAAACTTCGAAAACCTATTCATAAAATCATTCAACACCTTCCCAAAATCATAATTACTCCTCGCCAAAATCGAAACCGCCAAATCCCATCGCCCTCGAATCTGCCCGACCCAAACCGAACTCTTATCCCCAACCCAATAATCAACAATCTTTTTCTCATCCCCAAGCGTCGCATCCTGAAACTTAAAATAAATCTTATACTGCGAGTACCCAAGCCGCGTAATATCAATAATCGTATAATAAGAAAAAACCACCCTATTCTTCTCAAACCTTTTCAACCGATACTCAACCGCCGGCTTAGACAACCCAACCTTCTTCGCAATCTGCGTATTGGTATACCTCGCATTCTCATCAAGCAAAGTCAAAATTTTCCTATCCTTAGCGTCGAGCTTTATCATAATGGCGAGTCGTCAAAATCTTGTTTAGTTAAAACCCTGTATTTATGAACCGACTTAATCAAATAATTCGACCGAGAAAACATAACATCTCGTCCTTTAAGATAAAACGTAAACAAAATAGTTCTAACGCCCTTCTCTTCCAATCGCTTAACAACAGGAACAAAATCAGAATCCGACGTCAAAAGGATAATCTTCTTAACATCCTTGTAAGAAGTAACATCCATCAAATCCATCGCAAGCAAAATATCAACAGCCTTCTGATGATATTCAAACTTTCCGTCAACCTTCAATCTCTGGCATCTCCCCTCGCGAACAACAACCCCTTTTTTCTTTAACTTCTCAATAAACTTGTCATAACCTTCTTTTTTCTTTTCTTCGTATTTAGTAGGATTATATTGGTGAAAGGGCGGAGCAGTATAATAAAATATTTTCTTGCAATTCAGATTATTTTTCTTTGCAAGATTTTTTGCAAACTTTTCAATATCATAAAAAAGAAATTCCCCATTGCCCAAATGCCTACTAACTTTAGAAACGAATCCAGCGTCAATAAAAACACAAGTAGAATTAAATGACTCATCCGGAAACCCTCGCGGATCTCCGGGGAGTATGTTACTATTCTTAATATCTTTAGGTTTAAATACTTTTTGATTACATTCTTTTTCCATTATTTTATTTATCCGTTTGATATTTATAAATCTTACTAAAAAGTAAGAAAATCA
>CAYXTT010000031.1:0-5474 GCA_964468545.1 Candidatus Woesearchaeota archaeon | reverse complement strand
AGATTTCTTTTGAGAAATTTCCGATTGAGTAAACTTTTACTTTGTCGCCGTATTTCTTGTCGAAAACTCCCTGTGCTCCTCGTTGTTTCGCTTCTTTTGTTGATAATTCTTCGAGTTTTATTGGAATTGCCTCTTGAATTTTTTCATTGACTAAATCTTCAATTTTTTTTAATTCGTCGTCGGTGAGTTTTCTATTGAAGTTGAAATCAAATCTTAATCTTTCGGGCGTGATATTTGAACCCTTTTGGAAAATGTTTTTGTCGTTGAGAATTTCTCTTAATGCTTGATTTAAAAGATGGCAGGCTGTGTGGAGTTTTGTTGTTGCTTCGGAATTGTCTGATAGACCTGATTTGAATTTTCCTGCTGACGCTGTTCGTGAGAGTTCTTGATGTTTTTGGAGTTCTTTTTGGAAGCCGATTTCGTCGTAAAGTAGTCTTTGTTTTACTGTTAATTCTAAAATCATTTCTTCTGGGAATCCGTATGATTGATACAATAGAAATGCATCTCTTCCTGTTATTAATGCTTGGTCAATTTCTTTTTCTGACAAATTAATTGGTTTATAGCTATAATCTTTTCCTTGATTTTTTTTAGAAATTAATTTTTTCATTAATTCTCTTAAGCTTTCTTTACCATTTCTAAGTTTTTCACTTTTTTCTTTTGTTAAAGAAATTTTATTTCCTAAAATTTTTTTAGCCGCTTTTGAGCCTTCCTCTAATGCTTTTTCAAATGTTCTTTCCTCTTTCTCTAATTCTTCTAAAATCAGTTCTTTATTTTTTTGTAAATGTTGGTAGTCTGAATATATTTCGAAAACCGGAAGGGCTATTTCTTTTACTATATTTTTGATTTCTAGAACGTAGCCGTATCTGATTGCTCTTCTGATTAACTTTCTTAAAACGTAACTTTGTTCGCTATTTCCTGGGATTATTCCATCAGCAATAATAAAAACTGCTGCTTTTATTTGGTCTGCAATAATTCTTATATGTCTTGTTTCTTTTTCTTTGTCACCATATTTTTTTCCTGAAAATTTTTCTATTTGTTTTATTATTGGTTGCCAGCAGTCCGTGAGATAGTTGTCGTCGAATCCGTTTAAAATTGCGATTGTTCGTTCGACCCCCATTCCTGTATCGATATTTTTTTGCTTTGCTTCAATATAGTTCCCGTTTTCGTCTTTGTTGTATTGCATTAGAACGTCGTTCCAGATTTCGACATCGTTGACAAACATTTCTGTATCTGGTCCGCATGGGCCTGTGTTTCCTGCTGGTCCCCACCAATTATCTTTTTTATCTAGGAATTTTATTTTATTTATTCCTAATGATTTCCAGATTTGTTCTGATTCGGTGTCTTTTGGCGCATCCTTATCTCCGATGAAACATGTTACTGAGATTTTCTCCGATGGTATTTTAAGTTCTTTTGTTAGAAATTCGTGCGACATTTCTATTGCCTCTTTTTTGAAATAGTCGCCAAGAGACCAATTGCCGAGCATTTCGAAAAACGTGTGGTGAGTCGTGTCGCCGACTGCGTCGATATCACCGGTTCGAATACATCGCTGAACATTGACCAATCTTTTTCCTTGCGGGTGTTTTTGTCCGAGGAGAAATGGAACGAGCGGATGCATTCCGGCCGTCGTGAATAAAACTGTCGGGTCGTTTTCGGGAATTAGAGATGCATTTGAAATTTCTTTGTGGTCTTTTGACTTGAAGAAATCTATATATTTTTTTATGAGTTGTTTTCTGTCCATTTGGATGAAAAATTAAGTAAGTATATAAATTTTTATAAATGGTGATTGGGTTTATGATTAATAGGGTAAAGGTTTGACTGAAAATTTAATTCTCGTGGGTGTTTATTCTTAGGATTAAGAATTAAGTTGCTTTAATTTTTCTTGAATTAGTCTGAGTTCATTTTCTATGTCGTCATATTTTGAGAAGTGTTCTTTCCGCTCTGTTTTTTTTGTTTCGTGTTTTTGAATTGTTTTTGGAATACTCGGTGTTGGTAGTTTGTCTTGAATTGAATTTATTTCCGACAGCGTCGATAATACGAGTTTGCTTAATCTTTTTTTTAGGTCGTGTTTTTGGCGCGCTAAAACTGCTAAATTATGAAGTCGTTTTAAGGATTGAAGGAAGTCGGCTTGATTTCTTAAAATGTTAGATTTATTTTCCCGATAAGATTCTAGAGATATTGAGATAAAGAGTTCTTCTTCTGATGCCATTAAATTTGTTCGAATATGCTTGAGTCAATTTCCGATAATCTTGCTTTGATTTTTTCTATGTCTTCGGACCAGCCTCTTAATTCGACTTCTTCTTTAGATTTTATGTCATTGATTTTACCGATGACTGATTCTATTTCTTTAATTTTGATTTTTATTTGTTCGAAGTTTTTTTGGGCTGATTGGAATTTATCAATTCTTACAAAAATTGGTTCAATTTCTTTCGTGTTTTTTTCTTCCATTGAATTTATTTCGAATGTTCTTTTTGGAGAGTTCATGATTGATGATTGTAATGGAAATTCTGGGATTGCTCTTTCTCTGGAGGGCATTGGAGGAATCAAAGATTCCTCTTCTGGCTCCTCAAATATATGAATATCGCTTTGGACATTCCTATCTGCTCTTTTTCCCTCAGGAGAATTATTGTTAATCATCGGTGATTTAGCTGTTTGCTGATTAAAATTTTCATTATCAGAATTTAGAGAAAAAGATGGAAGTTCCGGCAATTCCTTTTTTTTATCGTCTTGTAATTTTGGAAGTTCTGGTAATGCTGGTGCTGTCGGTATTTCCGGTATATTTTCTTTTTTATTAAAGAATCCCATGTTGTAGTTTGGTTAATTTCTTTTTTATAGCTTTATAGTAATTTGATAATTACAACAAAATAGGTGGAAAGATATTTAAAATGAAATTATTTTTAGATTACATGCAAGTTAAACTTCTACATGATCTCGTCGAGGAATTGGCTGGTGTTAATACTGGAAGGATTGTTGAAATTTTGTTTGGGAAAAAAGATGTTAATGAATTTTTGATTGCGAAAAGGATGGAGTTGACAATTAATCAGGTTCGGAATATTTTATATAAATTGTCGGCGGATGGGCTGGTTTCTTTTATTCGAAAGAAAGATAAGAGGAAGGGTTGGTATATTTATTATTGGACGCTTAAGACGGAGAAATGTTTGGTTAAATTGGAGAGTTCGTTGATGCAGAAAATTGAAGAGCTGAAAAAGGTGCTTGACAATAGGGAAGAGAAAAGATTTTATGTTTGTAAATCTTGTGCAATTGAAGTTAATGAAGAGAAAGCATTGGAACATGGATTTAGTTGCGAGGAGTGTGCGGAAGTTTATGAGTTGGCTGATAATAGCGGGCCGATTCGTGATACCAAAACTATGATTGCGCGAGTTGAAAAGAATTTAAAATTAATTCGCAATGAGATTGAAACAATTAGAGAGAAAACTCGTCGGAAAATGGTGAAAGATGAGAAGAAAATTGTGAAAGCTGAAAAAGAAAGAAAATCTTTAATGAAAGCTGTTAGGGCAGTAGCGAGGAGTAAGATAGCAAGTGAAAAATCTAAAAGTAGTACCAGAAAGAAGACAAAGAAAGAGACAAAGAAGAACTCTAAAAAAATTAAGAAAGTTGGATTGACCGGGAAATTGATAAGAAAATTTAAGAGGAAGAAATAATGGCGCAATGGTTTGAACAAAAGTTTAATGGGAGTGATGGGCATCAGTCATATCGTCGGAAAAGAGTGAGTTCTGGTTTATCCTATACCAGTATTTTGATTGGGATTAATATTGTTGCGTTTATTATAGCTTTTATTTTAATTAGTTCAATTGGGGAATCTGCTGTCATTTCGTGGATTGCGTTGCAACCGTCGATAGTTCTTGCTGGACATAATCTTTGGACATTTGTGACGAGTATGTTTATGCACGCTGGGATTACGCATTTATTTGTAAATATGATTTCGTTGATGTTTATTGGCGGGTTTGTAGAAAAATTAATTGGGAAGAAAAGATTTATCTGGCTTTATCTCGTTGGCGGGATTTTTGCTGGATTGTTTTTTGTTGGTATCGCTGGATTGACTGGAATTGATTTGAATGTTTATGCCGTCGGGGCGTCGGGTGCAATATTTGCATTGGGAGGTTTGCTTGCGGTCTTGACGCCGAAATTGCCAGTTTTGGTTTTCTTTGTTATTCCGATGCCAATGTGGATTGCGATGGTATTTTTGATAGTTGCGCTTTGGGCATTGTCGTTTGGATTTGGGTTGCCAATTGGAAATGTTGCTCATTTGGGTGGGCTGATTGTTGGAATCGGATATGGGTTTTATTTGAGGAGGAAATATCCGAGGAAAACTAAAATGATTAGTCAATATTTTACGCGATGAAAATGAGGGGTTTTTTTGCGAAGAATTATTTGAGTTGTTGGAAATTTTTATGCGAGTGTCAATGGCATTTGATTTTTGCGTTGGGAATTTTTAGTATTGCTTTTTTGATTGGGTTTGTTTATCCTGTTTTTTTCAGAGAAGAAATATTTGGGTTTATTTCTGGAATGATTAACGCGCTTAGTGGAAAAAATGTTTTCGAATTAATTGTTTATATTTTTTTGAATAATTTGAAGGCGGGATTCGCTGCGATTGTTCTTGGAGTTGCCGTCGGTGTTTTTCCTTTTGTGATTGCTGTTGTTAATGGATATTTAGTTGGGTTTGTTGCGAGAGAGGCGGTGATACAAGAAGGAATTGTTGTTTTGTGGCGGTTGGTGCCTCACGGGATTTTTGAATTGCCTGCCATTCTTTTGTCGATTGGGATTGGGCTAAAGGTCGGGGCGTCGGTATTCGTTGGTCGCAAGTCGGTTAAATATAATTTTGTTGAGGGGTTGAGACTTTTTATTTTTGTGATTTTTCCGTTGCTGTTGGTTGCCGGGATTATTGAAGGTTTGTTGATTGGGGTGCTGGGATAATCTTATTTGAAAAATTCTTTCAGGGTTTTTTGTTTGCCATAGTTATTTAGTATCCAGGATTTTTGTTTAATTTGTTCGACTGGAATTGTTATTCTTGTTTGGATATCTTTTAGGGCGTCATCGGTGTTTTCGAAATATTTTGGGTTGTTTGCGAAAGCGCGGCGAGTTGTTTCGCGAACGATTCCGACGCCAAGTGGTGCGTAATATTCCGGCCGGATTTCCCTGAAAATTAAAATCGTAGCTTGCCGTTTGATTCTTGTCAGATATTCTGTCGTCGGAAGCCGCATTGCGTAGTATCCGCCGGCGACTTCGAAGGCATATTTTTTTCTGCCGTTAAATCCTTCGTAATCCTGTGTTATTTGAATTGATTGATTTGCGAATGTTGTATTTGGTATCCATGCCTCGAGAGCTTCGAAAGAAAAATGTCCAGGAAGTAGAAGCGCTTCAATATAATTGCCGAGGAAGTTTCCTGAGAAAATTGTTATCAGATTTATTTCGGGGAAGTATTTTATTTTTTCGAGTTGTTGTTTTGAGATTGTGTC
>CAYXTT010000030.1:0-5503 GCA_964468545.1 Candidatus Woesearchaeota archaeon | reverse complement strand
AAGAAGGGGATGGGGCATTTTGAGATAGTAATATCTTTTGTGTTTTTTGTGGGATTTGTGTTTTTTCTTTTTTTGATTCTTGGGACGAATGGAGATTCGCGAATTTCTGGTGCAGTTATTTCTGGGCTTTATGGTTCTTTTGAGGAGAAAGTTTATACAAATTTGTCTGAAGTTTTTTTGCGGACGAATTATGTGGGGACGAGTGATTGTTTTTATGTTGAGTTGCCCGGGAAAGTTTTTAGTTACGCTTTGGGTGGTGGTGATAGTTATGTTAAGGATTTGAGAGGAGGCGTTGTTAATTCGGGGCTTGAAGGAAATGGGAATTTAAATCTTGGTGTCGGGGAGAATTTTTTTAAGGTTATGATTTCACCAGAGTTTGACGACGAGGGAATTAATGGATGCGAGGTTTTGAGTAGTTATAAAATGGGGGCGGTTAATGAGAGGCGGGTTGTTTCTTATAATGCTTTGGCGAGCATGGCAAGTGAGTATTATGGTGATTATGAAGGAGTTAAGAAGGATTTGGGCGTGCCGGATATTTTTGATTTTGCGATTGTTCCTGAAAGTTTGACGGCTGTTAAGATGGAGCCACAGAGTGGGATTCCTGATTCGGTTGATGTTTTTGCGAAGGATTATGTCGTTGAGATTTTGTATGCGAATGGAACAGTGATTAATGAAAGGTTTACATTTAAGGTTTGGTAATTAGTTTTTAGTCGTTAGTCGTTAGTAGGTATTGCGTGGTTAGTCCGCGTTTGCGGGTGGAGACAATTAGTTTGCAGATTTGGATTAGTTGTTGAGGGGAATTTGACAATTGGTTCGCGGATTTGTGCGGATTCGGAATTGGTTGTTGAAGGTATGAGTGAAGCATAACACGGACGGGCACGGAAAACACAAAAGACACGGATTTGATGTCGGAGAGTGAGAAGGGGTGATTGGCTAACAGATTATATGGATTTACACAGCGTTCTACTTATTTATTTTAAATTGGTTGGTGGTTAATTTTTTTTTGCGAGAATTTAAATAGTTTGTTCTGGTTTGGTGTTTATGAGGAATAAGAGAGGGTGGATTAGGATTTTGGAGGCGACGATTGCGGTTATGATTGTTGCGGGAGTTTTGATTGTTGCTTATGCAAAGCAGGTTGATAATGGAGTTGGTCCGGCTGATTATTTTTATAATTTACAGAGTCAAATTTTAATGGATATTTCTGCGAGTAGTGATTTGAGGTTGTTGGTCTTGGAGGATGATGAGGCGGGATTAAGTTCATTTGTCGATGGTAAGATTCCGAGTGCGTTTGGATATTATCTTCGTGTTTGTGAGTTGGGCGATATTAATGATTTTTGTAAAATAGATGATGTGGTGGTTGTTGCGGAGATTAAAGATAAGAATGTTTTTGTGAACGAGATTATTATTTCGGCTGATTTGGGAGATGGGAATAATGCGAAGTATGAGCCGAAAAAAGTTAGATTGTTTGTTTGGGAATATTAGCTGTTATCTGTTAGTCGTTAGGATGTTGCGGAAGGTTTATTAGTTTTGTTTTGGTTTTTATTGTATGCCGTTTGATATTGTTATTGGAAGAGATGAGGGGGATAAGAAGTTGTTTGGAGATAGGGGGCTGGCTTTTATTGGGAAGAGTTTTGTGACGATGGGGAATTATGTGTCGTTATCGAATCCGATTTTTATGGATGTGGCGCGTTCGCATGTTATTTTGATTTCTGGAAAAAGAGGTTCTGGGAAAAGTTATACGATTGGGACGATGGCGGAGGCGTTGTCTGATTTGGGGGTTGAGGAGTCGGGAAATATAGCGTCGGTGATTTTTGATACGATGGGAATTTTTTGGACGATGAAATATAAAAATGAGAAGGATGGGGATTTGTTGGATGAGTGGGGGCTGGGGGCGAAGAATGTGCCCGTGAAAGTTTTTGCGCCATTTGGTTATTACCAGAAGTATCGTGATAAGGGGATTGGTGTTGATGCCGAATTTGCGATTAAGATTAGTGAGTTGTCGTCGACAGATTGGGTGACTTTATTTGAGTTAAAGTTTACAGATGCAATTGCGGTTTTGATTGAGTCGGTGATTGGTCAACTTCGCGAGTCGCTTGTTACTGGTCGCTTGTCGCATTTTGGGTTTGATGATATTTATGATTTGATTAAGCGGGCGGAGAATGTTTCGCAGGAGGTTAAGAATTCGACGATGGCTTTGTTTGATGCGACGAGGAGCTGGAAAGTTTTTGATGAAGAGAAGGGAACGAGTGTTCGAGATTTGGTTAGTGCGGGGACGACGACGGTTGTAGATTTGTCGATGTATGCTTCGCTGGGTTCGTTTAATGTTCGGGCTTTGATAATTGGATTGATTTCTAAGAAAATTTTTAACGAAAGGATGGAGGCGAGGAAAAATGAAGAGATTCAAGCGGTGCAACACGGGGTTGATTATATGAGGTATCGGGTTCGGCGCGAGATGCCGTTGGTTTGGATTTTTGTTGACGAGGCGCACGAGTTTTTGCCGAGGGATGGGTGGACGCCGGCGACGGATGCGTTAGTTCAGTTATTGAGAGAGGGGAGGCAGCCGGGGGTTTCGATGGTTTTGGCGACGCAGCAACCTGGGAAGATTCATAGCGACGCGATGACGCAGGCGGATATTGTTATTTCTCATCGGGTTACAGCGAAGTTGGACGTCGAGGCGTTGAATGATATTACGCAGAGTTATTTGTATGAAAATATTTCGGCGAAATTGAATGAGTTGCCGAAACTTAAAGGGAGTGCGATCATTTTGGATGATAATTCTGAGAGGATTTATCCGATGAGAGTTCGTCCGAGGTTTAGTTGGCACGGGGGAGAGGCGCCGACATCGATAAAAAAATTGTAGATTTTTTATCTATGTGTTGTTCGTTGTTTGTAATTCGTTGCTCGGTGCAGGTTTGGGGCTTTGTTTGTTGAGTAATTAAATTTATAAAAGGAGTTTGAGAGTTAGTTGTATGGATGTTTGTGATTTTAGGGATAATCCTCAAGGATTTTTAGATGGGCTTATTGCTAATCCTATTGATGTTGTGACGGAGGATGGAGCTACTTTTGTTTATAGTGCCGTACGTTCGGCGTTGGGGAGATTAGATGAAGCAGATGTGAGGGGTTATGTTTCCAAATTGAAGAATGCTGGTTATGATGTTAAGTGGGATTTTCCCGTTCATCGAGATTTAGATACTTTGAGTTGAGCTTGTCAACGGTATTCATAAGGTTTTATATCGCCAGCTTTTCGGATTGAGATTTTTCTGATTTTGTTTTTGGTGTCTTTTTTTATTTCGTTTAAAACTTTTTCTTTTGTGCCGAAGCCGTGGTAGAAATCGACGGAACCTAAGGTTCCCTACAAGTAGCCTCCTCAGTTTGCGAAGCTACGCTTCGTATTTAATGCAAACTAAAATTTCTTGACGCGTCCGTCCATTGCTACGCAACGGACAACCTGACGCTAAAATTTTAATTTGCCGACTTGGCGATTATTTATTTGACTTTGAATTGAGCTTGCCATCGGTATTCGTAAGGTTTTATGTCGCCGGCTTTTCTTATTTTTATTTTTCCGATTTTATTTATAGTGTCTTTTCTTATTTCGTTTAAAACTTTTTCTTTTGTGCCGAAGCCGTGGTAGAAAATTGTTGTGCCTTTTTTTGAGAGTTTGAGTGCGGTTTTTAGGAAGGTGTCGTTGAGGTTGGGGCGGGGCATCAAAATAAAATCAAAATTTTTGATTTTATTCGCTTTTCGCTTTTCGCTTTTCGCTTTTCGCAGTTTGTTGGCGTCGCCGGGGATTAGTGTTATGTATTTTTGGAGTTTGTTTAGGATGATGTTTTTTTTGGCTTCTTTTATTGCTTCTGTGTTGAGTTCGTTTGCGATTATTTTAAAGTTGGTAATTTTTTTTGAGAGCAAATGTTTGGCGATAACGATTGGGTATGGGGCGATGCCGGCGAAAAGTATTAGGATGTTGGAAGTAATACTTTTCGCGCTTTTCGCTTTTGATATTAGTTTTGCGATTTCGTCTGCGACCATTTTTCTTTCGTTTGAAAGTCGTGGAGAGAAGTAGGATTTGTCGACGTCGAATTTAAATGTGCAGTTATTTTCTTTGTAGGTTGCTTGTTTTGTTTTTATGCCGGCGAGATGTTTTGTTTTTGCGGTTCTTAATCTTCCTTGAATTTTTTCTGTTTTTTCGAGGACGGTTGTAACTTGTTTATTTTGTTTTAGGAATTTTCGGGCTTTGAGTTTTTTTGTTATCCAGAAAGTTCGTCGGGGGAATTTTAGGATTGCGATGTTGCCCAACAAATCCTGAGGGATTTTGTTAGAACGGCTTCGCTTGTAGAACGGCTTCGCTTGTAGAACGGCTTCGCTTGTAGAATGGTGGATGTTTTGTAGATTTCGCTGGATGGGTTTGTAAGATTTTGTTGAGGTCATTTTAATTTTTTGTTTAAGTCCTTTTGGAATGATTTATTTATGTCGACTTATTTTTATCATAATGGATAGAGTTTCCAAAGATATAAAAATGTTAGTTATTTGAGATTGGTATGAAGATAAAGGGGAGTGAGACGGAGAAGAATTTGTTGAAGGCGTTTGCGGGGGAGTCACAGGCGAGGAATCGTTATACTTATTTTGCGTCGGTGGCGAGGAAGGAAGGGTTTGAGCAGATTGCTGGGATTTTTTTGGAGACGGCGGATAATGAAAGAGAGCATGCTGAGATTTTTTTTAAGTATTTGGAGGGCGGGGATTTGCAAATTGATGCGAGTTATCCGGCGGGAAGGATTGGAACGACGAAGGAAAATTTGTTGGCGGCGGCGGATGGTGAGAAGATGGAGTGGTCGGAGTTGTATCCGAAGTTTGAGAAGGTTGCGAGGAAGGAAGGGTTTGAGGATGTTGCTAATTCGTTTAAGGAAGTTGGGGAAGTTGAGGAGTATCATGAGAGGCGGTATAGGAAATTGTTGAAGAATGTTGAGGGTGGGAAGGTTTTTATGAGGGATAAGGTTGTGAAATGGAAGTGTAGGAATTGTGGTTATGTTCACGAGGGGAAAGATGCGCCCGATGTTTGTCCGGCGTGTAAGCACGAGAAGAAGTATTATGAGATTTGGGTGGAGAGCTATTAGAAGGTTTTATAAAGTTTCGGTGCTTGTTTGGGTTTAGTAATATGACGACGAAAAGGCAGATTTGGAAGTGTAATGTTTGTGGTAATATTGTCGAGGTTTTGCACGAGGGGGCGGATTCTTTGGTTTGTTGTGGGCAACCGATGGTTTTGCAGGTTGAGCATAGAGTTGAGGACGAGGGGAAAGAGAAACATGTGCCGGTGATTGATGGGATGAAGGTTGCGGTTGGGAGTGTTGCGCATCCGATGGAGGAGAAGCATTATATTGAATGGATTGAAGGAATGTCGGAGAATGGTGAGACGGCAAAGGTTTTTTTGAAGCCGGATGATTTGCCGGAGGCGGAGTTTTGTTTTAGAGTTATTTATGCGAGGGCTTATTGTAATATTCACGGGTTGTGG
>CAYXTT010000029.1:0-5717 GCA_964468545.1 Candidatus Woesearchaeota archaeon | reverse complement strand
TATTTAAAATCTTCTACCTTAACACCTCATCTCCTCCGTGGCATTACCACCCAACCCTGCATTCTACCGCAAACAACAAAACCGAAGCATCACACTCAACTCCCGGAAAATTGATTTTAGTCAGGAAAGTTCGCAGATAAAATTCGACGCAGTGTACTTCTGTACATAAGGAGAATTTTATCAAGAAATTTTCGAATAAAATCAATTTTCCTCGACGGGAACCCGAGTCAAATCACAAACCTTATCCTCTTCCTTCAACTTAATAATCCTAACGCCCTGCGTCGCTCGCCCCATCACTCCAATATTTTTAACCGGCGTCCTAATCACAATCCCTTTCTTCGTCGTTACAATAATATTATCATCCTCAACAACCGACTCCGACTTCACAATCTCCCCAGTCTTGTCAGTTACATTCATATTAATCACGCCCTTGCCCGCGCGCCCCGTCAAACGATAATCCTCAATCTCCGTCCTCTTCCCATAACCATTTTTCGAAATCGTCAAAACTGAAAACCCCTCTCCCGCTACCTGCTTCCCGCTACCTGCTGTCTTTGGTAACACCTCGAGCGAAACAACCCTATCACCCTTGTCCAACTTAATCCCCGTAACCCCATAAGACGCCCGCCCCATCGCACGAACATCCTCGCTCTTAAACCTAATCGCCTGCCCCTTCGCCGTCACCAACAAAATTTCCTGCCCGTCCCTCAACGGCTTAACCCCAATCAAAACATCATTCGTCTCCGCAACTTTAATCGCCTTAATCCCGCCCTTCCTCGGATTCGCAAACTGCGCCAACTCAATCTTTTTAATAATTCCCTTCGCCGTCGCCATCATCAAATAACCACTAAACTCTCTCACCGCCAAAACCGAAGTAACTTTCTCGTCTTTCAACTCCAACAAATTCACAATCGCTTTCCCCTTCGTCGACTTCGCAGACGCCGGCACCTCATACGCCTTCAACCAATGTACCTTCCCATTATCAGTAAAAAACAACATAAAATCGTGCGTCGAACAAGTCAACAACTCCTTCACAAAATCCCCCTCGCTCAAATCCGAACCAATCACGCCCTTCCCGCCCCGTCGCTGTTCCTTATATTGTTCCAAATCTAATCTCTTAATATAACCCCTGTCCGTAATCGTCACAACCACATCCTTCTTATCAACAAGGTCCTTCTCCTCTAACTCCTTCACCGCCCCGACAATTCTCGTCTTCCGCGTATCCCCATAATTCGTCTTCAACTCCTCTAACTCCTTCCTAATAATTTTCAAAATCAACTTCTCATCCCCAAGAATCTTCCTCAACTTCTCAATCAACGCTTTCAAATCTCTCTCCTCATTTTTCAACTTGTCAAACTCCAACGAAGTAATCTGATGCAACTTCATTTCCAAAATCGCCTCAACCTGCTTCTCCGAAAGAGTATACTTCACCTTCAACTGCAACCCCGCCTCGATCTTCGTCTTCGCCGCCCGAATCAACTTCACAACAGCGTCGATGTTCGACTGCGCAACCAACAACCCCTCGACAATATGCAACCTTTTCTCCGCCTTATCCAAATCAAACTCATTCGTCTTCCTCACAACCTTCTGCCGATGCCCAACATAAACCTTCACATACTCACGCAAAGTCAACAACTTCGGCACAAAATCAACCAACGCCAACATATTCGCGTTAAACGCAACTCTCAACTGAGTAAATTTATACAATCGATTCAAGGTAAACTTCGGCTCAGCATCCTTCCTTAACTCAATCACAACACGAACTTTCCCCTTCGACGACTCATCCCGAATATCCGCAACATCCGGCAACTTCTTATCCCGAACCAACATCGCAATCTGTTCAACCAAAACCGCCTTATTCACCTGATAAGGAATCTCGCTAATCACAATCCTCGTCTTATCCTTCACTCGCTTCGGCTCCTCGACAATCGTCTTCCCCTCAACAATCAACCTTCCCCTTCCTTCCGTATAAATCCTCTTAATCTCACCACTAACACTCCCGCCCGTCGGAAAATCCGGCGCCTTAATCGCCGCAATCAAATCCTTGTCATCGCAATTCGGATTATCAAGCCAAGTCAAAATTGCATCACAAGTATTATTCAAATTATGCGGCGGGATATTCGTCGCCATCCCAACCGCAATCCCCGACGCTCCATTCAAAAACAAATTCGGAATCCGCCCCGGCATCACAACCGGCTCCTCGTTCGTATTAGAATAATTCGGCATCATCTTCACCGTCTTCTTGTCAATATCCATCAACAACTCGTCCGCAATCTTCGACATCTTCGCCTCGGTATACCGATAAGCCGCTGCGCCATCGCCATCCATCGAACCAAAATTTCCCTGCCCAACAACAAGCGGATACCTCAACGACCAATCCTGCGCCATCCTAACCATCGCCTCATAAATCGACGCGTCCCCGTGCGGATGATACTTCCCCATCGTGTCCCCAACAATCGCCGCCGACTTCTTCGTCTGCTTATTATGATAAATTCCCAAATCATTCATAGCCCACAAAATCCGACGATGAACCGGCTTCAACCCATCCTCTGCCGACGGCAACGCCCGCGCAACAATAACTGACATCGCATAATTCAAATACGCCTCCCGCATCTCCGACGAAATCTCAGCATCAATCAACTCCTTCGCCATCACCGACGCCTTCATCTCCTCCCGCCTCCGCGCAAAATCCTCCGATTCCTTCTCTGCCTCGTCCACCTCAACCTCCTTCACATTCTCATCCTCAACAACTTCGTCCTTATTCATTTCCCCTCCTAACTTTTTTCAATTTACTTTCATCAACTACCAAAATCGGAAAACTAACATTGGTATACCCACACTTCGAACATTTCATCTTCGGTATAATCCCAAACAAATTCCCAAACCCAAAGGTATACCTAACATCATAGCTCCTACACTTCGGACAAAACAAAACTTTAATTTTCTTCATCGTCACAACTTACCCCCCACCAAATCAACATCAAATCGGCAACGAAGTTGCCCTATTTTCAAAGCGACCAGCGACCAGCGACCAGCGACCAGCGGATTTATGAAACTCCCTTTCACAAATCCACCTCCGCCTTGTCTGCATTCTGCTCAATAAATTCCCGACGTGGCGCAACCGCATCACCCATCAACAAACTAAATGTCTCATCCGCCTCAACCGCATCCTCAACCGAAACCTGCTTCAACCGCCGAGTCTTCGGATTCATCGTCGTCGACCACAACTGCTCATCATTCATCTCACCCAAACCTTTGAACCGACTAACCTCGCCCTTCCCAATCTCGGCAACCTTCTTCTTCAACTCGTCCCCCGAATAAACATAATATTCCTTACTACCTTTCTTAATTTTATAAAACGGCGCAACCGCGACAAAAATATGCCCGCCCTCAATCAACTGCGGAACATAACGATAAAACAGCGTCAACAACAATGCCTTGATATGCTGCCCGTCTACATCCGCATCCGTCATAATTATAATTTTGTTATAACGAAGTTTAGAAATATCAAACGAGTCCCCCACGCCAGTCCCAATCGCCGTAATCAAATTCGAAATCTGCTCCGACCCTAATGCCTTCACCGGATTAGATTTCTCAACATTCAAAACTTTCCCACGCAACGGCAAAATCGCTTGCGTCTCTCTATCTCGCCCGCCCTTCGCGGTCCCGCCAGCCGAATCCCCCTCGACAACATAAAGCTCCGTCGTCTCCCGCTTCTTGCTCGAACAATCTGCCAACTTCCCCGGCAACCCCGAACCAACACTCAACGCATTCTTCCGACGAACCAGCTCCTTCGCTTTCTTCGCCGCCTCCCTCGCTTTCAACGCCGAACTCGCCTTCGCCAAAATCACCTTCGCGACAGCCGGATTCTCCTCAAGAAAATCACCCAGCGCCAAACTCGCCATCGAATCAACAATTCCTTTAATCTCACCATTCCCCAACTTCGTCTTCGTCTGCCCCTCGAACTGCGGCTCCGACATCTTCAACGAAATCACAGCCGTAATCCCCTCGCGAACATCCTCACCCGACAACTTCTGCCCACCCTTGAAAATTCCCTTCTTCGCCCCATAATCATTTATCGCTCTCGTCAACGCCGTCTTCAAACCAGCGACATGAGTCCCGCCCTCAATCGTATTAATCGTATTCACAAACCCCTGAATATTTTCATTATAAGAATCCGAATACTGAATCGCAACCTCGACAACCGTCTTCCCCTCATTCTTCTTAAAATAAATCGGCTTCGAATGAATCGGCTTCCTCGTCTTATTCAACCAATCGACAAACTCAACCAACCCCCCATTATAACAAAAAGAACTTGCCTTCTCACCCTCTCTAAAATCACTAAACACAATCTTCAACCCCGCATTCAAAAAACATGTTTCCCTGAACCTCGTCGCCAAAGTCTTGTAATCAAAATCAATCGTCGAAAAAATAGCACCATCAGGAATAAAAATTACCTTCGTCCCGTGCTTCCCCACATCTGCTTTCCCAACAACCTCAACATCTTTCTTCGGTTTCCCAGCAACATACTCCTGCGCATAAACTTTCCCATCTTTCGTTACCTCAACTCTCATAAATTTCGACAACGCTGAAACGACAGAAATACCGACACCATGCAATCCCCCACTAACCGCATACGCCTTGTTGTCAAACTTTCCACCCGCGTGCAACTTCGTAACAATAATTTCCATCGCCGACTTCTTGTAAATTGGATGCTCATCAACCGGCATCCCACGCCCATCATCCTCGACGACAACCGAACCATCCTTGTTTAAACTAACATTTATCGTCGTCGCAGCCCCCGCCATGTGCTCGTCAACCGAATTATCTACAACCTCGTAAACCAAATGATGCAACCCATACTTATCAGTAGAACCAATATACATCCCCGGCCTCTTCCGAACCGCATCAAGCCCCTCAAGAACCGTAATATCTTTCGCAGAGTAATCATCACCAGCCATCATTTCAACACAAAAAACCAAACTCACTTTATAAACATTTGCCCGCCAAAAATCAATTTTACCGACGACAAATCAAAAATAACTAATTCTTCTTCGCCTTCGTAACCCACTTGACTTTCTTGCTCACCCGCCCCATCTCAAAATTCTTCCTACACTTCGAACCACAAAAATACTTCACACTCCCATCTTTCTGCACAACCGTCACACCCCGCGGAAACTCATACCCTTTCTTACAAAAACTACAAACCGGCATTTACACCCCTCCCTCAGATAACCGACCAACGAAAAGCGAAAAGCGAAAAGCGAAAATGCTTCGCATTTTAATCCCTTCCCCCAAATTTATTCTTCCCAATCCATCTCGCTTCAATCTCCGTCTCCCTCAACATCAAAATATCTCTCTTGCTCACCGGCCCTCTCACATTCCGCCTCATCGACTTCCCCCGATTCTTACCTTGCAAAATCTTACACTTAACCTGGGTAATCTCACCACGCGTCCCACCCCGCCCCAAAGTCGCCTCGACAATCGCCGGCACAACACCCCCCTCAGTCAACCTCTCAGAACCCCTCGACCCCGCACTCTTCTTCTCCTGCTTATTCTCTTGCTTCTTATCCTGCTTCTTATCCTGTTTTTTAACCATCTTACTTTAAAGAATCAATTTTAGCTTCCCCAACTTCAATAACTGCAACCGCCGACGCTGGCCTATTAATCCCAACACAAATCCCCAACTTCTCACGCGAATCAGCCTCGACAAACTTAAT
>CAYXTT010000028.1:0-5855 GCA_964468545.1 Candidatus Woesearchaeota archaeon | reverse complement strand
AGTGAAATCGTAAAGTTTAAAAACCGTTTTTCTTAAGGATTGTGATACGAGAAAAATTTGGGCATCAGTGGATGTCGTTTGATTATAGATTATCTCGAAGATGAATAATGGTTAGTGAAAAAAGACAAGTTGTGGTTCCGGGTGAAACGATAGTTTCGGGGCGGGAGTTTTTGCCTGGCGAGGGTGCTTATCGCGACGGGATTGATGTTGTTTCGGGACGTTATGGGATTATGAATATTTTTGAAAAGCATGTTCGGGTTGTGCCGATTTCGGGAGCTTATTATCCTCGTCGTGGGAATACTATTATTGGGACGATTGTTGATATTACTTTTAATGGATGGTTGATTGATTTTGGCGGGGCACAGAATGCGTTTTTGTCCGTCGCTGAAGTTCCACGTTATGTTAATAAAAATGAGATGAGGGAATTTTTGGATTTTGGTGAGTCGGTTATTGTGAAAGTTTGGGATGTGAAGTCGCGGGGAGTTGATGTTTCTATGAAGATGAGAGGGTTTGGAAAGATTGAGGGCGGGATGATTGTTTCGATTGGAGCGAATCAGGTTCCGCGAGTTATCGGGAAAGAGGGAAGTATGGTTAGAATTATTAAAAATGCGACGGGGTGCGATATTACCGTCGGGCAGAATGGAAAGATTTGGGTTTCGGGGCATAATATTGATGATGAAATTGCGGTGAAAAAAATTATTGAGTTTATTGCTGATAATGTGACGACGAATGGGCTGACAGAACGGGTTGAGAAGTTTATTAAGGGAATGGGGTTGAATGTTTCGAAGGATGATGTTGAGATTGTTGCTGAAAATACCGATGGGGAGGAAGGGTGATGGCGGGGAAAAAAAGTTTATATATGAAACGGGTTGATGGGCGGAAGATTGACGAGGTTCGGCCGATGATTGCTGAAATTGGAATTGTGCCGTCGGCTGATGGTTCGGCTAGTTTTGAGACTGGTGGGACGAAGGCAATTGCGGTTGTTAGGGGTCCGAGGACTTTGCATCCGCAACATATGCAAGACCCGAAGACAGGAGTATTGAGAGTTAATTATGGGATGATGCCATTTTCGGTGAGCGATAGGATTAGACCTGGACCGTCGAGAAGGAGTGAGGAGATTTCGAAAGTTGTCGAGTGGGCGTTGAGTTCGGTTGTTGATTTGAGTGGTTTTCCAAATACGGTTGTTGATGTTTTTATCCAGATTCCGAAAGCGGATGCGGGAACTCGGGTTGCTGGTTTGAATGCAGCTTCGATTGCGTTGGCTCATGCTGGAATTCCGATGAGGGAAATGATTTCTGCGATTGCCGTCGGTAAAGTTGATAAAACTTTGGTTGTTGATGTGAATAAAGAGGAAGAAGATTTTCATGATGGTGAGGGTTCGACTGATATTCCATTGGCCGTTACTTCGAGAAGTAAGGAAATTGCGTTGTTACAGTTGGATGGGAAGATTTCGCCTGATGAGTTAATGAAAGTTATTGAGATGGGGAAGAAAGCGTGTGAGGATGTTTTGAAAGTTCAGATTGAAGTTTTGAAAAGCGGGAGCGTTGGAGATGAGTGATTATGTGATGCCGAATCTACAGAAAGAGAAAATTATTGAGTGCTTGAAAGAGGGGAAGAGGTTGGATGGGCGTGGTGTCGGGGATTATCGGGAAATTGTTGTCGAGCGAGGGATTAGCAAAAATGCGGCGGCGAGTGTTAAGGTTAAGTTTGGGAAAACCGAGGTTTATGCCGGTGTTCATTTGGCAGTTGCTGTTCCGTATCCGGATTCTCCTGATGAGGGAACTTTTATGACGAGTGCGGAGTTGCATCCGATGGCGTCGAATGAGTTTGATATTGGAAGGCCGGGAATTGAGTCGGTCGAGTTGGCGAGGGTTATTGATAGGGGAATTCGCGAGAGTGGGTTTATTGATTTTAAGAAGTTGTGTATCAAGGAAGGCGAGAAGGTTTGGCAGGTTTTTGTTGATATTGTTGCGATTAACGACGACGGGAATTTGCTGGATGTTGCGGGGCTTGCGGCGTTGATTGCGATTGGGAATGCGAAGATGCCGATTTATGATTCTGAGAATGGGGTGGTTGAAAAAGGTTTTACTGAGGATTCTATTCCGCTAAATAAAGATGCATTGTCTTTTAATATGACGTTTCACAAAGTTGGCGATGTTATTGTTGCTGATGTTGGGGGAGAGGAAGAACTCATTTCAGATTTTAGATTGAGTGTTGCGATTGGCGATAATAAGGGTGAACCGAGAATTACAGCGATGCAGAAAGGGAAATCTGGGGCAATTAGTTCTAAGGATATGGAAAATATTTTAAAGTTGATTGAAGATAAGTGGGTTGAACTATTTCCTAAAATTAAGGAGTATGTGTTTGGGTAAGAAACCAAGGTTTCTTGCTAATTTCCTGCGAGGATATGAAAGGTAATAAAATGAATGTTGAAGATGTAAAAAACGTTGTGAGAAAATCTTTAGGATTAGAAGGCGATGTTGAGATTGATGATGATGTTCAGCTTGAGAATTATGGGGTCGGGAGAGTTGAATTTGCAGATGTTTTTTTTCAAATGGGCGTGTATGATATGGGAGATTTTTCCGATGGGGGAATTAGTGAAAAGGGCAGAACAACTTTAAGACATGCTGGAATATTTTCTGGGAATTATTCTTGTCTTTGTCGTTTTTGTTTGATGTCGTTTTTACCTTCGAGCGAGATTTTTGGAAGTTTAACTTCGGCTGATGTTTACTACATAATAAATTATAAACAACATGGGTTGTGCGTGGTAGCGTAACGATGGAGAAACAAAAATTTTCGAAGTATGAAAGGGCAAGGATTATCGGGGCGAGAGGTTTGCAGATTTCGATGGATGCGCCGTTGTTGATTGATATTGACGAGGAAGAATTAGAGGGTGTTAATTATGACCCGTTGAGAATTGCGGAGAAGGAATTGGATTCTGGGGTTTTGCCGATTTCTGTTAATCGTCCGATGCCGATGAGAAGTGAAGATAATATCGAAAGGATTAAGATTGAGGATAGTGTTGTTTCA
This sequence comes from Candidatus Woesearchaeota archaeon, assembly GCA_964468545.1. Taxonomy (GTDB): domain Archaea; phylum Nanobdellota; class Nanobdellia; order Pacearchaeales; family GW2011-AR1; genus JAGVXH01. The sequence goes on along the minus strand of CAYXTT010000028.1, from coordinate 2,825 downwards.
GATGCGGAGAAGATTAGGACAGAAAAAGAAGAGGAAAGAGATATTTCCGACGGTGGCGAGATGATGGAGTTGGCCGATTCTGGAGAAAGTTCTGAAATTGACGAAGGAGTCGGGGAAGAGAAGAGCGGTGAAGATTTGGAGTAGAGGAGTTGTTTGCTCAGCTCTGTTAAATTAAATTTTTTTTCAGCTCTTCGATAAAGTTTTCAATTACATTGACTTTCTGTATTGATTTTAAAATTTCTTCTTTTGTTACTTTGCCATATCGGTGAGAAATTTTATTTCTTAACGCGATTAGTTCTTTGCATTCTTCCGACGTTTTTTTTGAAATTAATTTTGCTTGTAATAAGGAATCGAAAAAGTCTTTGTATTTGAATGCAACAATTAAATTTTTTTGTCTGACAACTTCTTCTGCCAAATCTATCAGTCGATTTATGATATTGAAAACTAACATCGAGGAAGAAAAATAATTTTTATCGTCGTCAAGGTCTTTTTTTGTTTTAATATTAAAATCTTTTAATTTCTTCCTGTAAACTTCAATATCCTGTATGATTAACTCTATTCTTTCAAGGTCGCGCATATTCTCCAAACCTCCTTAATATTCTTCTCTGAATCAATGGCCTAAAGTCTTCGTATTCTTCAAGAGTTTTAAAATTAATTTTGTAAAGCTCTTCTTTATCTTTGATAAATAATGGCTTTCCTTTGAACACTCGGATTTTTATCCATATCGGCAGTTCATCAAAAAAAGAAACGTCGTATTTTTCCGGCATATTGCTTAGTATTCTTAGTTTTTGTTTTTCAGAAAATTTTCCCATAATACAGATATCTATGTCTGATAAACTACTCTGTTTCCCTTCGGCGACACTTCCGAAAAGATAAATTGCTATCAGACTTTTTTCATTCTCAATTTGGCTAATGTCTATTTTCATAAATAGTTGAAGAATGTGGGCTTTTTATCTTTTCTGATTCAAAATCTTAATCTTATTCCGGCCGTCGCATTTAATCCGTTTCCTTCGTCTTTCACATCGTTTTCTAGAATATCTTTATGATTGAATTCTACTCTTGCTGTTAGCTCGATATTTTTTGTTGCCTTGTATCCAAAATCGCTTCCGACGGAAAAACCGCCGTTTGTATCTGCGTAAGTATATGGACTAAAGTTGAATTTATCGGAAAGCTTGACGTCGTAAACTTTCGCACCCGCTCTTATTTTGTCGTCGGTAAAACCGGCTGAAATTTTAATTGGATTTTTCTTTTGTGGATTTATGAAAACATTTCCTTGGAGATAACTTCCATTGTGTGTTAAATATTGATTGAAGATTGGTGGCGTGATTTCTAAATTGCCGACGCTGAAAGTTGTGGGCTTGTTGTTCGTATGTCCATTCATGGCGTAGTTAAATAAGTTATAAATGCTTTCGTAATTTTGAAACGTTAATGCGTTGGCGATTAAAGATTTTCTTTTTATTCCCCTTGGTGTTTCGTGAATTCTTTTTTCTTCTAGTGCGTTGCAATAACTTTCCAAATCATCTCCTGTGTTCATGTTGCTTCTTGTGTTTTGATTTGGAGAATAAAAGGACTCGTAAAGAGAATTAAACAAGAGGCCAGCGTCGCTGAAATTCCCGAATCGTTGTCCGTTTTCCCAAATTTTTTCGGAGTTCAAAGTATTTTGATTTAATCCTGCTGAATAATATGTGGCCTTTTTGTCGGGAGTATCTAATGTTTTTTCCGTCGGTGCAATTTTTGGCGTCAAGTCCCAGCCTCTAAATCCGTTGCCAAATTTTAAATCGGCACCTTCGTGTCCTGCTTCGTGAAAAATGTATGCGGTAAAATATGCTCCATATAAATCGCCGGCAGTTTTTGCAAGACGCAAGGGAAGTGAGTCATTTTCTGATTCGTTTAAAGCATAATTAATAATTTGGTTTGTAGAATAATTTGCTTTTGCTCTTGAGTCGGATGTCGCTAAGGGGTTTGCAATATCTAATTCTATAACTCTTTGTGAAGTTGCTGGGTTGTAATCTGCTGAGTTTGTGTCTTGTGCTTTTAATTTTGTCGTCGGCAAAAGAGATAATCCAGTTAAAACTATCGATGTTAATTTATTTTTTAGTGAACTCTTTTTTGTATTCATGTTATAGTAGTATCTATTTAACTATATAAATCTTTCGTATTGTAGTTATTACATGATGATAACAAATTTATGAAAATATTTATAAAGAAAGGGTTATTGGTGCGCGTATGAAAAAGAGTTTGACGGTTGTTTTTATTTCTTGTTTTGTTGTGATGTCTTTGGCGTTTTCGAGTGCGGGTTGGTTTTCTGATATTTTTGGCAAGACGACGGGGAACGTGGTGAGTGATTCGACTTCTGAATTTGTTCCGCTGTATAGACTTTGGAATTCAAATAGTGGTGACTATTTTTATACGACGAAAGAGTCTGAGAAAACGAAGGCGATAGGTTTGGGGTATGTTGATGAAGGTTCTTTGGGTTATGTATTTACAAATCAAGTTTCTGGAACAGTTCCTTTGTATAGATTTTGGAGTTCTTCGATGGAGGACCATTTTTATACGACGAAGGAATCTGAGAAAACGAAGGTGATGGGATTGGGTTTTGCTTATGAAGGAATTGTTGGTTATGTTTATAGTGCTTCAGGAAGTGATAGGGATGCTATTTACAGATTTTGGAATTCACAACTTTCAAATCATTTTTATACGACGAGTAGTAGTGAGAAGTTGAAACTTGAACAACCTGAATATATAACGGCAGGATGGGTGTATGAAGGAGTTGAAGGATATTTGCCGAAGGTTTATAGTGCAACTTGCACAGATTCCGACGGTGG
>CAYXTT010000027.1:3532-6088 GCA_964468545.1 Candidatus Woesearchaeota archaeon | reverse complement strand
TCAACAAACTCAAAGCCAACAAACTCTACTCAATGCACGACTTCGACCTCGCTCTAAATTTAAAGATATTAAAAAAACTCGGAAAAATAAATTCCGTAAAAATAATTGGTATACCAATGGGAATAAAAGAAGATGAATCTTTAAAACAAATCTCCAACTATCTTTAATGATTTTCTTCTTGAAGTCGTATTGGAATCGCATAATCTTAAATCATGCTGAACCTCTAAAGTAGAAATCTTGTCAGCCAAAGAACGAACCCTATCAATTTGCGCTTGCTCATGCGGTTCTCCTCTAATATTATTAACAATGCGCCCATTAATTTTACCACCATAAGATTTAATTATAGATTCTACATGATGCATTTCATCTACGGGACTACTCTCTGGAACACAGACAACAAAATATCCCGCATTCTTAACAGCATCAGATGTTTTAACAAATCTTCTAGCATACTCATCAGCACTTTGAATAAACTGTCCCTGAAGATATGCTTTTATATCCGGCCAAAACGCACCTAATGCCGTCAACTTAACTATTCCAGTTCTCTTCAAATTTTGTATACTTCTCGTCGTCGCTGCCATAGAACCCAACAATCTTTCTAATCCAGCAGTTGGCTCAACATCAATCACCAAATCATCTACATCTGACAAATCCGCCTGATTATAAACACTCGTCAAAGAAGCAAATCTCGAAACCGCATAGGGGTCTGTCGGTACCCCAAAAAAAGCATTAACCATATCGCAAAAAGGAATCAATCCATAATCTCCTTCAAACTGACTTAAATATCCACAAATATCGCCTCCATCTTTCTGAAAATCAACTATCGACTTAAACTTTATTGGATCTATTATTGCAATGCCCAAATTATTAATCTCCGTCGGTGTTGCCATATTCGACTCAGATATTTCATTAAGAGAAAAAACTCGAGCCAATGAATGCCCTCCATCATAATCCACCGCAAGCACTTTCCCTTCAGACGATTTTCTTAAAGCAAACGCAGCAGCAATAGTACTCTTACCAACTCCGCCTTTCCCTGCAAAAATTGTTACTCTCATCCCTAAAAAATAAAACCCTCCTTTTTAAAATTTTATATAATAAAAAATCTATGTCCCCTGTGACCCGTCCGTATTACTTTCATTTCGCTACTCCCACTCCACTTCCAAAAAATGCGCAGCGCAACTCATACACGGGTCATAAGCCCGAATCATTTTCTCAACCTCAAAACTAATCTTCTTCTTATCAAACCCCCTATCCAACAAACTCTCAACATAAGCCCCAATCGATTTCTCCATATGAATAATATTCTGTTGCGTCGGAATACACAAATCCGCAAAAGTCACAACGCCCTTCTCATCAAAATCCAACCGATAATAAAGCGTCCCCCTCGGTGCTTCAATCACGCCAATCCCCGTCGACACTTTCGGCACAACCTTCGCCAACTTCTCAACTTTAATAGGAACATCAAGCATCTCCAAAGAATTATCAACAATATTCAACATCTCAATCGCCTGCGCCAAATTATTATCAAACACATTCACCGACGGAAAAACACCAAGATATTTCCCAACATCTTTCACAGTCATCTCATTCAACTTGTCCCAATTTACATTCATCCTCGCCAACGCCCCAACCAAATATTCCTTGCTCTCAAATTCAAAACCAGTCGCGTGCGAATACGGCAACACAACTCTTTCAAGATGTTCCCCAAAATCCCGCTCTTCAATCGTCATCCCCATCGCCGTCCGAATTTTCCCCTCTAAAAAATTATAATTATCATTCACCAACCCAACATAATTCGTCTTCCTCTCAAAAACCCAATCGCCCCGATTTTTATACAACAAATAAATCATCGCAATAATTTTTTTCCTGACATCTTTCAACTTCACAACCACCTCACTAATTTCTTCTTGCTTGGGATAACTACTAAAACCACCGACGACAGCAAACGGCGGATGAACAGCACGCCCCCCAATCACCGTAGACAAATAATTCCCAGCCGCCTTCACATCCAAACCATAATGAATCCACTCGTGTAAATCTTCTCCAAAATCCAAAACCGAATCAACCCCGAACACATCAGGCAAAACAAAAAAATACAAGTGCATCGCGTGATCCCGAAGATGCCCCGCATTGACCAATAAATTTCTCAACCTCCTCGTCTGCTCAGAAACCTCAACTCCAAATCCTTTTTCAATCGCTTCAATCGAACACAAAACGTGCGCCGAACTACACGTCCCACAAATTCTCGACATCGTCGACGGAACCTTGTCGTAACTCAGTCCAACAACAGCGTCGGTAAAAAATCTCTTATTCTCATCAATCCTCAACTTGCACTCAAAAACTTTCCCATCCCGCGCCTTCACACTCATGTGCGTATGCCCCTCAATCTTCGAAATATTTTTCAAATCCAAATCAAACTTATGCATCTTCTCCCCCAAATTTACAAACATACCGACCAGCGACAAGCGAAAAGCGACAAGCGAAGCGACCTTGCGAAGCACGCCCCTCAATCTTCGAAATATTTTTCAAATCCAAATCAAACTTATGCATCTTCTC
>CAYXTT010000027.1:257-3432 GCA_964468545.1 Candidatus Woesearchaeota archaeon | reverse complement strand
AAGCACGCCCCTCAATCTTCGAAATATTTTTCAAATCCAAATCAAACTTATGCATTCAAAAATCCCTCCATCTTCTCGATAAAAATTTTGCTATCAATCGGACACCCATCAACTTGGTCGTCGACACAAACAACATCATTCAACGCCAAAACTTTTTCAATCTGTCCCAATTTTTTAGCCAAAACATCAGCATTTTTTTTCTTAACTCCCTTGAAATCATTCCTGAAATTCGACGGCCACCCATTAATCGCACCGCTTCCAATCGCAACCAACTTCTTCGCATTCTCCCGAATCAACTTCAACTTCCGAACTTCACTCTCCGTCGACACCGCACCCTCAACAAACGCAACATCCATCGCCCGAATCGGCTCCACCTTCTTCAACGCCCGCAAATACAAAATATCAATCTTATCCTTCCACTCAAAAAACTTATCATTCAAAATTTCAAGAAACGAAATCACACATCCCTCACAACAAGTAAATGAAAAAAATCCAACCTTCAACCTCCTCGCCATCACACAAATAACAATCACACTTTTATAAATATTCGTTAATGCCAATAAGTAACATCACAACGATTTTCATCCAAAACTTCCCCATTATATTTAAATAAAGCAAAAAATTTACGACGCCCACAAACCAACTCCCATAATTTCTCATCAGCTTCCCTCGGATTAATAGTTTTCATATCTTTATTATCAACCCACTTCGGAACCCCCTCGTCGGACGAGTCAATCAACCTCCCTTCATAATCAAGCGCTCTAAAAACATAAACCAAAAAATTCTCACCACCATAAGAATTCCTAAACCTTCTCCCTTCATTATCAAATAAAACAATCCCCTTCAAATCAGGCTCAATAATTTCAAGCCCACTCTCTTCTCGAATTTCTCTGGCAACAGCGTCATAAACATCTTCACCATCTCTGATTTTCCCACCTGGCGGAACACATCATCACGCACACTCTTATCAATCATCAGCGTCGCCCCATCGTAAGTTAAATAACAAAGTGTCCCATACTTCATAAAAAATCAACCAAAAATTAATACTTAAACATTTATATAATTAAAAACTATATAATAAAATGTTCATCGACATCCTAGTTTACAATGCAATGTTATCAATCGAAAATCCCATTTTAACAGCGATGGCAAAAATCATTTCCGCGATCTTCGACCCAATCTCTCTAATAATACTCTCACTCATAATTCTCACTTACCTCTTCCTTAAACACAAAAAAAAACAAAGCATTTTCTTTACAACAACAATTTTAATTACAGCTGCGACAATTGAAATATTAAAAAACATTTTTCAAATCGTTCGTCCCCAAAATTCAATAATTATAGAAACTGGTTTTTCATTTCCGAGCGGACATGCGACAATGTCCGTCATGTTTCTTGGCCTAGTTACATACATGTTCGCGAAAAAAAATCTAACTATAACAAAAATTATAACAACGCTAATTATTCTTATAGTCGGCTTTTCAAGAATTTATCTTCGCGTCCACTGGCTAACAGACGTCCTCGCTGGTTTTATCCTCGGCTCAATAATACTAATCATCACAATTCAAATCTACAACAAAATATTTACTTTTTCAAAATCAAATAAACCTCGCAACCCTTCCCGACCTCGATGCCGAAGTTAACACCAATATCCTGCCCCTTCTTGGCAAATTCAACTCCCTCACCTTCAAACTCAATACTCCCGACCCTCGCTCTTTTAATCCCATCAACATCGCCAATCAAATAAACTTCATCCCCAATTCTCAACTTCCCAGCATTCATTTTCAAAGAACATGCCCCAGCTCGAGGCCAATATTTATACACCTTCCCGACAAATTCTTTCCTCTCACTTTGCTCCCCATTCTCACTCCACGAAAAATCATCCGCCGTCGGAACACCAAAATAAAATCCCGAACTAAACCCGCGATTATAAACTTTCTTCAAGTTCTCAACACCAACAACAATTTCGTCCCTGCTTAATTTTTTATCCAACGCTTTTCGATATTCACCGACGACAACAGAAACATATTCCGGACTTCTATTTCGCCCCTCAATCTTAAATGACTTAATTCCCGCTACCTTCATCTTATCAATAAACGGCAACGCACACGAATCCTTAGCTGACATCACACGCGAATTCTCCAACTTTAATCTCTTCCCGTCATCATCAATCAAATCCCAACTCCGACGACAAAGTTGCGCGCACTGCCCCCGATTCGCCGACAACCCATAACTAAATTGCGACATGAAACACCGTCCAGAAACAGCGACACACATCGCCCCATGACAAAAACATTCGATATCAATAATTTTAGAAATTTTTTTTATCTGTTTCAAACTTAACTCTCTCGCCAAAACAATTCTTTTCGCTCCCAACTTCTTGTAAAATTTCACCGACGACAAATTAGAAACTGACGCTTGAGTTGAAACATGAAAGGGAACATTATACCGACGACAAAGTTCAATCACGCCAAAATCCCAACAGATAATTGCATCAACAAAATCCTTCGCCCTCTTCACAATCTTCTCAACTTTCGCCAACTCACCGTCGTAAATCACAATATTCAAAGTTAAATACATTTTAATATTACCGCAAATCTCCCGAATCTTTTTTAAATCCCTTAGCTCAAAATTCTTCGCCGAATCTCTCATATTAAAATCCTTAATTCCAAAATAAATCGCATCAGCTCCAGCATCAACAGCTGCTCTCAAACTACAAAAATCCCCAGCCGGCGCCAAAAGTTCATACTTCATAAATACAAAACAAAAAAACATCATATAAACCTAACCATTAACCTGTCTTAATTTTAAAGTTACAAAAGTTTATAAATATCAAAATCATAAAAAAATATGAAAAAAACAACAAATCAAATTGAAAAAAATGTATCGGCAAGTTTCGCAAGTGTTAAAAAAGACATATTAATGCTAAACGACACATTCTCAGATATCAACGACAAAATCCAGCACCTATCTTTAAACCACGCAATGCTCCTCGAAGAAATCACAAAACTCAAAAAAGAAACCGCAAAACCAACCCAAAAAACAGCAAAAAAGAAACAATAATCTTCACATCACCAGATGTACCTACTGGGTAAAAACTTGTTTTTAATAAACTTAATCATAATCTTCACATCACCAGATGTACCTACTGGGTAAAAACTTGTTTTTAATAAAC
>CAYXTT010000027.1:0-157 GCA_964468545.1 Candidatus Woesearchaeota archaeon | reverse complement strand
TTAATCATAATCTTTAAAAACCAATTCTCCAATTAATATCAAAGCCTACATAGTATAGCGGTCAGTACGTGGCCCTGTCGCGGCCAAGACCCGGGTTCAACTCCCGGTGTGGGCGTCCGCAGTTTCACCTAATCACTAAGACACGCCCAATCTAATT
>CAYXTT010000026.1:0-6156 GCA_964468545.1 Candidatus Woesearchaeota archaeon | reverse complement strand
CCCGGTGTGGGCGTCCGCAGTTTCACCTAATCACTAAGACACGCCCAATCTAATTAACCTAATAAAATAAATTAAAAATCAAATTTTATTCAAATCCTATTCTCTCTTGACAAAACAATCTTTGCAAAAAACATCTCTTCCTTCGGTCGGCTTGAACGGTACTTCGCATTCTTTCTTGCATTTCGCACATATTGCTTTATGCATTTCTCGGGGACCACTGCCGAAATTACTTCTTCCTCTGAAATTACTTCTCCCGCCAAAACTATTTCTTCTTCCACTATTAAACCTTCCATCGCCATCATTTCTTTCTCTAAAATTACTTCTCCCGTCGCCAAACCTTCTACCGCTATCAGAATTTCTTTTGCCATCAAATTTTCTTCTTTGTTCCATATTACTTTCTCCTTTCAATACTATTAATATTAAAGACGCAATCTTCAATAATATCTATCGCAAAAGTTTTTATTAGTTTAAAAAACTATGTTTCTCTCCTTTGAATTCAAATTTACAAAACACCCAAAAACAAAATCCCAATAAAACTTATAAACATTTAAAATATTAACAATAATGAAAGAGGCAGCAAATAGCGAAGAGTCAATTCCCGCTAATTCAAAAATATGTTTTCTAAGCACCTTCCCGCCAAAAGAATGCGGAATAGCAACCTTCACACAAGATTTATCGTCGGCAATGAACAAAAAATTTAACCCAAAATTAAAATCACAAATCATCGCTCTTAACGACGATGCCCACTTCTACAACTACAACAAAAATGTCACAATGGAAATAAACAAAGACGATATAGACGATTACATCAACAAAGCAAAAGAAATCAATCAATCAAAAGACATAAAACTAATTTGCATCCAACACGAATTCGGAATCTTCGGCGGCGAATACGGCAACCATCTCATCCCATTTTTAGAATTAATAGAAAAGCCCGTCGTGGTAACATTCCATTCAGTCCTTCCAAACCCAGACAAAGCAAGAAAAAGAATTGTAAAATCCCTATGCAAAAAAAGTTCAGTCATAATTGTCATGGCAAAAAAAGCAATAGAAATTTTAAAAAACGACTACGAAATTGAAGAAAGTAAATTATTTTTCATCCCCCACGGAATCCCAAGCGTCCCGTTCGTCTCGCAAGAAGAATCCAAAAAAAAATTAAATCTTGAAAACAAAATCGTCCTATCAACCTTTGGATTACTAAGCAAAGGAAAAGGAATAGAATATATGATTCGTGCTCTCCCAAAACTTATCAAAAAATATCCAAACATCCTCTACCTTATCGTCGGGGAAACTCATCCTGTCATAAGAAAGGAAGAAGGAGAAAAATACCGAAAAGAACTCATGAAAGAAATAAAAAATCTCGGACTAAAAAACCACGTAAAATTCTACAACAAATATTTAACAATACAAGAAATAATAGAATGCCTTTTGTCAACGGACATTTATATTTGCACAAACTTAGACAAAAACCAAATAGTAAGCGGAACATTATCTTATGCGATGGGTTGCGGTAGAACAGTCATATCAACTCCAATTATATACGCAAAAGAACTCCTATCAGAAAGTCGGGGCTTCGTTGTTAAAGAAAGAAACCCAGAATTATTTGCTCAAAAAATTGATTACATACTCTCAAACCCAGAACTAAAAAAAACAACTGAAAGAAGCGCCTACGCTTTCACGCGCTCAATGACGTGGCCGAATGTCGCAATTAATTATCTAAAAACATTCAACAAAGCTCTAAAACTAAAAGACGAAATAATAAATGAATTCCCCGAAATAAAATTAGACCACATGATAAATATGACAAACGACTTCGGCATAATACAATTCGCAAACAACACAACACCCGACATAAATTCCGGCTACACCATCGACGACAACTCACGCGCACTGATAACGGCAATCTTACATAACAAAATTTTTAACTCCGAAATTTCCTTAACTCTATCAAACACCTACCTCAAATTTATAGAATATTGTCAGGAAGAAAACGGATGGTTCAACAACATAATAAACAACAATAAAATAATAAACGACAAAAGCGAAGACGCCTTCGGAAGAACAATTTGGGCACTGGGATACACTATAAATAAATCAGAAAACCCTAACCAAATTCAAAAAGCCGAAACCCTCCTAAAAAAATCCCTGAACTTCTTAGAAATAATTAAATCCCCAAGGGCCGTCGCCTTCTCAATAATCGGACTATATCACTACAACAAAAAAATTCCAAAAGAAGAAACACTAACTCTAATAAAAAAACTCGCAGACCAACTCGTTAAATATTACAAAGAAAACAATTCAGAAGATTGGCAATGGTTTGAAGAAATTCTAACATACTCAAACTCAAAACTACCAGAATCCCTCTACCTCGCATACGAAGCAACAAAAAATCAAGAATATCTCGAAATCGCAGAAAAATCCCTAAAATTTTTAACGGAATTAATTTTTATCGACGACAAATTATGCTTAATTGGACAAAACGGCTGGTGCAAAAAAAACGGCAAACGAGCATTCTTTGACCAACAGCCAGTCGACGCGTCATCATTAGTCCATACATTTCTAACAGCTTACTCAATAACCAACAACAAAAAATATTACGACAAAGCAATCTTCTCTTTCAACTGGTTTTTCGGAAAAAATCACCTCAACCAAATAGTTTACGACGAAACAACAGGCGGGTGCTTCGACGGCGTCGGAGAACACTCACTAAACCTAAACCAAGGCGCCGAATCAACACTCTCCTACCTCACAGCAAGATTGTTTATAGAAGAATCAAAAAAATTCAACAAAATCATTTAAACCTCTTCATCAATTCCTTTAAACTCAACTCAGCCAAACCAATTCTCGAATCCGAACATCCATAATAAATTTTCAACTTATTTCCGTCGACAACCGCACCCTCAGGAAAAACAACATTACTAATTTCACCATTTTTTTCCCAATTATATTTAGGAGAAAACAACGGCTCTTTTAATCTCGCAATTTCCATCTCGGGCTTTTTCAAATTCAACAACGCAGCCCCAGTATGATAAACCCTATCCAATGAATTCGAAGAAATATCCTTTCTCTGCAACTCAGCCGCATGATAAATTAAAAGCCAACCCTCCTTCGTCTTTATCGGCACCGCCCCCGTCCCAATATGTTCACTCTCCCAACCATATCTCCTATACAAAGAAATTTTGTCTTCTGCTTCGCTCAAATTAACAATATAATCCCTCCAAAAATCATCACTCTTCAATTTCAAAAAATTCTTAAATTTCACAATTTGAATGTCCGGCAAAAATCTGTGAAGCATCACAAAATTCCCATCAATCTTTTCCGGAAACAAAACCGCATCTTTGTCCCATAACAAAACACTACTCCCATGCGAATCCTGATACCGCTTCCAATTATCCCGATACTTTTTTATCTTCACTAACCGCCTCGCCTCACTAACAGAAATATTAGGACTAATAATCCCTTTCTTTTTCCAGTCCCTCAAATTTTTAGAAACAGCATACGCAATTCGCGCATCCTTTCCGTCAAAAGCAGTATACAACAAATAATAACAGCCCCCAACTTTGGTAACTCTCGGATCCTCAATTCCTTTACTTTCATAATCCTCCGTCGAAAAAAGCACTGGTTCATCAAATCTTTCAATCTCTCCTCTAATTATTTTTGCATAACCCACACTCGAAATTCCATTCTTCGCAATAGCTCTATAAAACATATGTTCAACTTCCCCATCCTTCAAAACACTCGGATTCGACACCGCCCTCGCCTCCCAATCACATCCAGAAGATTCCATAAAAAGACGTCTCTTTATTTTTATTTGTCCCATTTCAGCCCACCAAAATCAAATTTAAAGTCAATCACACTCGAACCAAATTTCCTTTTCAATTTTTTCACATCTCCAAAAAACAAAATACTCCCGCCACCGCCAGACCCACAAACTTTCGCACCAAGAGCCCCATTCCTCATTCCGTCACTAATCAAATTTCTGATTTTAGAAGGAACAGCGACGAAACTAAGCATCTTCCTCTGCTCTGTCTCGCGGTTCATCAACTCAACAAACTTATCCAAATCCCCTTTCAATAAAGCCGCCCTCATCTCATAAGCAATTTTTTTTATTGCCAAAAAATTCTCAACATTCCCACCCTTCTTTAAATTATCAATCGCCGCCCCGTTTGTATCTCCAGAATAATGCGGCTTCCCCGTATAAACCAAAACCAAACTACTCTCTAATTTTTTAACCACAGATTTCTTCAACTTCAATCTCTCAATCTTCACTCTCCCCTTCTTGTCAAACTCAAAAAAATTAATCCCGCCAAACGCCGAAGCATATTGGTCTTGTTTCCCATCATCAAAAAGTTCCCTCGCTTGCGAAACATTCCAAACCCACTCGCACAATTTTCTCTTATCCTTCTCGTTGGTAATCAACGCCAACCAAACCAAAGTCATAGCCCCAGAAGTTCCTAATCCAGATGATGTCGGAATATTTCCCTTATACTTCAAACTAATTTTCTTGTCACTCGAAACAATTTCTCCGACAACATATCTATTAACCGCGCAATTCAAAACCGCTCCGCCATACTTCGAATAAAATGGCTCAATATCTGTCGTCCCCCCACCAAAATCAACCCTCACCGGCGCACGAACTCTTTTCACCTTCATAAAAACAATAATAATCAAACATATAAAAACCTATCCAAAAATCCGTGTCTTCTGTGTTTTCTGTGCCATGTCCGTGTCTATGCTTCATCCCAATATCAACAAAAACCAATACTTCCCCTCAACTCATTATCATAAACCTTTCTCTTAATTTCCGCTCTCTCGCCAAAATTCAACAACAACCCAACTTCCTTATCAGTACACCTCAAGTAATTCAACAACTGCCTCTCATCCGCGTCGCCCAATGAACGAATTGCCTTAACCTCGACAACAACATCACCGACGACAAAATCAGCAAAATAATCCCCAACAACCTTGCCCTTGTAAATAACATTAATAGAAAATTCATTAACAAAATCAATCCCACGAATCTTCATCTCCTCACACATCGCATTCACATAAACCTTCTCCAAAAACCATAAACGTCATAAAAAACCGATATAATCTCATTCGTAATCTCTTCGCTTTTCATCTTACTCAAAATAAAGTGAAGCTCCCAAAACCCCAGGATGCCCCAACTTCGTCCAGACAATCGGCGTCGTCTTAGGCAACTTATTATACTTCCTCGCACTCTTCCTAATCATTCTTAAAAACCCTTCACCACATTCCGAAACCCCACCAGCCAAAACAACAATCTCCGGGTCAAAACAATGAATCAGCGACGCAATTCCCTGCCCATAATACTCCACGAACTCGCCCAAAATTTTCTTAGCCCTCACATCCTTCATCTTCATTAAATCATGAAACAATTTCGGCTCACCAAAAACATCCGTCGTCAAAGCAACTAACCTCTTAGACGCCGCCAAACTTTCAAAATCCTTTCCGCCATCCAAAACAATATGCCCAAGCTCACCCGCATAACCACACCCTCGATAAAGTTTCCCGTCGATAATTACTCCGCCACCAATCCCCGTCCCAAGAGTCAACAAAATAAAATTCTTTTTCTTGTGTCCAAGTTTCAACTCAGCAAACGCAACGCAATTCGCATCATTCTTCACAACCGCCGGCACCTTAAACTTTTTCTCCAACTCCCTTTTTAAATTCCAATTCCTCAACGGCAAATTAGGCGGATTACGAATCGTCCCATTTCTCAACGGCCCGGGCGACGCAACAGCAATTCCCTTCACCTCGTCCGACATAAAATTCTCAACCAATCCAAAAATTCTTTTCTTAATCTCCGACGCTGTCTTCGGCGTCCTCTCTTTCCAGTACTTCAAAACTTTTCTATCCTTGACAATCGCAATTCTCAAATTCGTCCCACCTAAATCAATCGCAATTACCTTCGTCCGCCCATCATCAATTCTCATCGCCTTTATTTTTTCAAATTCTTTTCTCATATACATCCCCTATCTCCTAATACCCAATACCTCACGTAGCGCGCCCATACTTATCCTCCAATCTCACTTCATCTTTCTCATCAAAAGTCCCAAACGAAATTTCCAAAACATCAACCCTCCCACCTTTCGAAAAAATCCTATGCGCCAAACCTTTCCGAATATTAACAAC
>CAYXTT010000025.1:3423-6747 GCA_964468545.1 Candidatus Woesearchaeota archaeon | reverse complement strand
CACTCCCAAAACAACCCAAACCCAAAACAAAATCCACGCCAATCCACAAACTAATCATTTCCAAAACCAAACCACCAAGCCATCTACAAAAAATTTCAAAGAAATTTTCGTCCTACCAGCGCAACCATTCTACCAGAAACGAAGTTCTATTCTACAAGAGAAGCGTTCTACTTAACCCCATACTTTCTCAAAACACCCTCGGGATTCTTAGAATAATCATTAATAACTCTCTGAACATCCTCATATCCAAAAATCCTATTTTGAAACAACGCATACAACAACCTCGTCCTAATCTCAAACTCTGTTTCCAAACTCTCTCTCGTTAACCCAACCTTCTTCGCAATCCTATCAAAAATTTTACTATCTTTCTTAAAATAAAATTTATCATCCGCAGGATTCCAAACAAAAGGCGTATTCGTCAAAGCCACGCCGTCCGGCTGCACCTTAATCACCTCGACAATCTCTCGTAACCTCCTCGTCTCCTTGCCGCCAACAATCGCGTGAGTCATAATCGCCATCACATCCATCCCATTAACAAGCATCGGACTCAAATCAATCGGCGGCGTCTCCAACCTTCGAATAATCGAATCAACCGAATCCCCGTGCATCGTCGAAATCGAAGCGTGCCCCGACGCCATTCCCTGAAATAAAACCGACGCCTCCTTCCCTCTAACCTCACCAACAATCACATAATCCGGATTCTGCCTAAACGAACTTCTCAACAAACTAAACATATCAACCTCTCCAATCCCCGCCGAAGAAACCCCGCCACGAACAACCGATGGCAACCAATTCTCCCTCGGCAAATTCAACTCGCGCGTATCCTCAATCGAAACAACCCGATTCTCCTGCGGAATAAAAAACGCAAGCGCATTCAACAAAGTCGTTTTTCCCGACGCTGTCCCACCGATAATCATCATGTTCGACTGATACTGCAACAAAATCCAAAAATAGGCCAGCATCTCCGGACTCAACGTATGAAACCCAAGCAACTGTGTCGGCGTCCACGGCGTCTTCGTAAACTTTCTAATCGTAAATGTCGGTCCCTTCGAAGTAATATCCTGAGTATAAGTCGCGTTAACTCTCGAACCATCCGGCAGACTCCCATCCAAAATTGGCGACGCATACGAAATATAACGCCCGGTTTTCTGCGCCAACTTCTCAACAAAATTCGACAAGCTATCCATATCATTAAACTTCACATTCGTCCGAACATTTCTAAAAACCCGATGAACAATATAAACCGTCTCACCCATCCCATTGCACTCAATATCCTCAATAAAATAATCCTGCATCATCGCCTCAATCTCATTCAGCCCAATAAAATTCCTATACAAATAATAAAACATATTCCTATAACTCTCCTCCTCGACGGGAATCCCCAACTCTGAAATAATCAACCTCGCCGTCTTGTCGATATAATCCAGCAACCCCTCAAGCGACTTGTCATCACCAACCATATTAACATTAACAATCTCTCTCATCGCCTGCTCAATCCTATTCAAATTTTTCTTATCCTCATCAGAAAGCAACGGTTCCTCAACCTCATAAACCACCTCTCTAATTTTCTCATCCCAATAAACATGAATCGAAACATACGGCGCAATCACCATATACCTAACATCAATTTTTGTCTTATCCATAACCCTCGGCAGCGACGGAACATTCGGACTAAGATTAATACTAATATCACTCATGCCAAACAAAAGAAAGTTTAGTTTATTAAGTTTATCAACAATTTACCAATGGCTAACAACTAATAACTATAACTAATCTAATCAACTTTCTCTCAAATCAATAACAATATTCCCATTTTCCTTCCCTACATTCTCGATAATAAATTTATACGGCGTCGGTGAAACATCAATTCTCTTCGTCCCAGAATCTTTCCCATCAAATCTTAAATCAACATTATAAAACAACTTCAACTCAACCTTCCACGGATTCCCCGCTGTCGTCATCACATTTAATTTCCCCAACGGAACAGGAACCCCAACCTCGCTATATTCAAAACTCGAATCAATCTCCCAAGAAATCGTATTCCTCTCCATATCAATAATCATCGCTCCCTTTTTCACTTCCAAATCAATACTCCTCCTATTCGCAACGCCCCCATTAATAACCTCATAAATCTTATTATCAATATTCCCAAGTGCCTCAATCGACTGTTCAATTATAATCTCATCCTTCCTCTCATTTATCTTCGGCAAAGCAGCAGCCAAGACCAATCCAATAATCGTCAAACCAATCAAAGTATAAATCACCGTCTCAACCCAAACCTGCCCTCTTCTTGAACTCATCACACTAAAACAAAACTATTATTTATATAACTTCCTAAAATTCTAAACGCCCCCGAAGGGGCTATTAAAAAATTAACTAACGACAATTTAGTAAGGTTCTCTTGTTAGAAACATCACATATCTCCTGAGTATTCCCAGTAGAAACAATAGGTGCAATCTGAACATCGGTAATCGTTCCCATAATTGAACTGGTATTTATAACATAAACTTTTTCCTCGTTCACACCCGGCATAGGAATACTAGTACCAATCGGAATAATCGTGCTCGTATCATTTGAAATTTTAAACATCTTGGTATCTCCGCCAGCCGAAACCAACACCTGAATATCCGACAACTTAAAATCCTTAGATAAATGCTTAACCTGAATAGATACGTTCCTCCCATCACTCGCCTTGCAAGTGTATCCTTCATCCAACAACTGAATCTGCGACACAGCATCCAAGCAAACAGTTCCCGATTCAAGCTTATTACTAATCATCGGAATCACCGCCGCCCAAATTATCGTCACGGCCGCAACTGTTATTAAAATTATCAACACCGTCGCTACAACCGCACTAATCGCCTTTTTATTCTTACTTATATTATTCATATCGACCCCCTTTCATAAACTTCTTTGAATGTTTAATATTAAAATCTTTTTAAAAATTTCCATGCCTACAAAACTTTCCCAGCGTCCATACAAGTAAACACCCTATTAGAACTGCCTCCTTTTACATTCCCAATTAACGCAGGATAAACAATCACCTTATCCGGTATCACATTACCCCTCATTAACAAAGTTACATCCTCTCGAACAGACGCTCCACCATCAACTTTAAAATTAAATTTCTCAACCTCCGAATCTCCGCCACTAAACATTTTTATATCCAAATGAGTAATATCAACATTCCCTCGATTAACAACTTCCAAACTACTGCCAAATTTCTGAACTTCGAAATCCACCGACGAGCAAATCTGTTCAATCGGCTTTCCAAACTTTTCAACTTGCTCACTAACAAAACCACGAGCCCACAAAAAAATCAAA
>CAYXTT010000025.1:0-3323 GCA_964468545.1 Candidatus Woesearchaeota archaeon | reverse complement strand
ACATTCCGGAATATTCTCCTCACCGACATAAAACCTCAACCAATTATAAATTAAAACAGACAACGCTATCGTAATGGAAATCAACAAGACATACGCCACCATAATACTAACCGCATTTTTATTTTTACTTAACCGCGACAAAGCTCTCATCACCAACCTCCTTCTGTATTATAAAAACAACCTGCCTCTGCTCTGAAATCGGAAACGAAAAATCGCTCCCCTCAACCGTCACGCTAATTTCATCACTCCCCGCCATATCCTCCTCGTCCAGCCGAACATAACCCGCACCGTCGTTAAAATCACTAATTGTTTCATTAACATCCTGACAATATTTCCCAAAACAAATCGTGCTAATAACACTCGTCCCTGCACCAGGAATCAATTCGCCCCCGGTAAACGCCTCGCTCGCTCCATAATTTCTCAAATTCATCTCAACATTATTTCCATAAATAAACATAAAATTTGCATCTGGCTCCTTATCGCGAATATCCGCCGCCAACAATCGCACAAACGCGTCCAGCGTCCCGCCCTCAATATCACTATAAATTTCATAATTTAAAACTTCTCCCGCCTCTCTTTTAACATCATAACTAAAATCATAAAAATCTCTCGACTCTTTCTTGACACTCACTCTATTCGCCGTCGCCCCGAGACTAATTACCACCACCGAAATAATAACCGCCGCCAACAAAAAAAACTGCCCCCGCCTATTCATCACCATATAATCTAACCACCAAACCAACTATTTAAAATTAACCCCAGTCCCCACACAACAAAACCACCGAAGCGAACCAACGAGCGAACAGCGACAAAAAAAGTAAAACTCTTGACCGCTAAATACAAAGCATTTAGCGTAGGCCAGCAATTTGCTCAAATCCACAGTCAAGCGGTCGCCAATTATCCTCGGTTCTGCAACCCTTTAAGCACCTAAACCTTAACTTAGGGCTGCTTCGTTCCCGACCTGACCCGCTTCATCAAGACAAGATCAAAAAGGACAAAACTTCAACGTCAAATCAACAACATTGCCAGCTTCATCTCACGCCTTGCCTTGCGGTCCGCCATAAAGCCCGTTTGCGAACAGCGAGGGGCTAACTCGCCAACCTGCCTACAAAAAAACAACTCATACAAGCTTTAAAAAACTTATTATCCACAGCTCCACTACAATAATAGTTTTAAACCCAATTAAATAATCAAAATCATGATAGAGCAATTAACTCTCGAAGGAATAAGTTTAACAGGAATTTTTAAAGGCGAAAAAATAAAAGAGGGAAGCACATCAAGCAACTGTGAAGCTGCCGACTTCGAATACCCATATACCACACACCACTACGAAGGATTTGGAAGCATAACTGATAAAACAACACGTGAAAAAAAAACGCTCAGATTCAAAACTCGGCAAACAAGAATTTCTGGGATATGTTTCGCAGGACACGTTCCATCAATAGCTCCAGAAAACCCCCAATCACCTCACGAATCATACTCGCAAATAACAAGTGCTGAATGCGCTGAGGCTTTCCTCAAAAGAATAATAGAAAGAATAAACAAATCAAATAGCGAAGTCCCACTCATTGCAAATTAACAAACATTCAAACATAACCTTTAAAATCCTAAATCTCTCAAGATACTCAAGCCCACATCGCATAATGGTATTGCAGCGGATTGCTAATCCGCGCCCTCCGGGGCTCGCAGGTTCGATTCCTGCTGTGGGCGTACACCACCAAAATTCTTATAAACCAAATCAATTAATTAAAACAATGGAAAAAGAAATCGGCAAAATCCCAAAAGGCGAATTCCAAGGAACAGCAACCGAAATCGTCGTCGGACTAAAAGAATACAACGGACGAACTGGCGTCGACATCCGCGAATTCACAAAAAGCGAAACATACACCGGCCCGACAAAAAAAGGACTAAGAATCCCAGCCGACAAATTCGACGAATTTAAAAAAATGATTAACTCAATAAACCCAGCCGACCTAAATCCCCAATCAAAAAAACCAACTCCACAACCAACAACCGACGACCAAAAGCCAACAACCAGTAAGAAACCAACAATAGACGACGAAGATGCCGGCATCGACGAAGACGGCCTAATGTAAACTTTATATATTCTAAAAATCACTTCTACTAATGGGTGATATTTCAAACTTCTTCGACGCGAAAACAATTGCAGTCATCGGAGCATCTCACGACGAAAAAAAAGTCGGCTTCGCAGTTTTCAAAAACCTACTCTCCTCAAACAAAAAAATATTCCCAGTCAATCCAAACGCCAACGAAATCCTAAGAAGAAAAACCTACAAAGACATTTTCGAAATCCCATACGAACTCGACCTAATCGTCATCGCTGTTCCGGCAAAACTAGTCCCACAAATCCTACAACAAGCCCAAAGAAAAAAAGTCAAATCTGCAATAATCCTCTCCGCCGGCTTCTCAGAAATCGGAAACTCAAAACTCGAAGACGAAATAAAATACTTAGCCAACAAAGCAAACATAACAATCCTCGGACCAAACTCATACGGAATAATCGACACAAACCAAAAACTAAACACAACCTACTTCTCCCAAGAATTCAAAAACTCACAAAAAGGAAACATAACTTTCATCTCCCAATCCGGCGCAATCGGCTCAGCCATCCTCGACACCGACATAAAATTATCAAACTTCGTCTCAATCGGCAACTCAACCCAACTTGACTTCACTAACTTCATCAAATACTTCTCCGACGACAAAAACACAAAAATAATCACGCTCTACATCGAATCCCTAAAACCAAACAAAGGAAGACAATTCATCGACGCCTGCAAAAAATGCAAAAAACCAATCATCGCCCTAAAATCAGGAAAATCAAAAGAAGGACAAAAAGCCGCAAAATCCCACACCGCAGCCTTAGCTTCCGAAAGTGGCGTCTACTCAGGAATTCTAAAACAAGCCGGCATAATCGAAGTCGACTCAATCAAACAACTTTTCGACGTCGCCAAAATATTAGAAAGATATGACAAACTAGGAAACAAAGCCGCAATCATAACAAATGCCGGCGGGCTCGGAGTTCTAACAACCGACGCCTGCGAAGAAAACAAAATCATAATACCACAACTAAAAGATTCAACAATAAACCAACTAAACAAAATCCTCCCACCAAACTGGAGTCACAACAACCCAATCGACCTCATCGGCAACGCATCAGCCCAAGACTACGAAAAAACAATTCAAATCCTCGAAAAAGAAAACTTCGACTTCTTCATAATTCTCCTAACCCCACAAAAAATGACCGAACCCCTAAAGACCGCTCAAACATTACTCAAAACAAAAAAACCAATCTTCGCCTG
>CAYXTT010000024.1:0-6928 GCA_964468545.1 Candidatus Woesearchaeota archaeon | reverse complement strand
AAACTAATACTTCTTCTTCAAAGAATTAGAATGAATCTTCCGACAAAACTCCGGCTTCAACCCAAAATTCAAAAGCAACCCAACCTCTTTATCTGAACAAGTCAAATAATTCAACAACTGGTTCTTCTCAGCAACACCAATCTCCCTAATCGCCTTAATTTCAACCACAACCCTATCCTCAATAAAAAAATCAGAAACATAATTTCCAACAACTTTCCCTCGATAAACAACTACAATAGGATGCTGATTAACATACCTCAAGCCAAGCTCATCAAATTCTATCATTAAAGCATTCTCATAAACCCTCTCTAAAAATCCATAACCAAGCTTATTATACACCTTATAAAAAGCCTTAATAATTTTACCAGTAATTTCTTCACACTCCATATGACACAAAAGAAAAATAAACTTATAACACTTTCTCAACCCAATAATCTTAAATATCCTCCTCACCAAACTAAACCATGACAGACATAAAAGAAATAGAAAATGAAATCCTAACCTTCTGGAAAAAAGACAAGACATTCGAAAAATCATTAAAGCAAACCAAAAAAGGAAAACCCTATATTTTCTACGATGGCCCACCCTTCGCAACCGGGCTCCCGCACTACGGACATCTCCTCGCCTCAACGCTAAAAGATGTCTTCCCAAGATTTTTCACAATGCAGGGCCGATACGTCAAACGAAACTGGGGATGGGACTGCCACGGACTCCCAATAGAAAATATCGCCGAAAAAGAACTTAGAATAAATTCAAAAGATGAAATCGAAAAAATGGGCATCAAAAAATTCAACGACTTCTGCCGAAGCAAAGTCTTAACCTACGCCGACGACTGGAAAAAATACATTGACAAAATCGGACGATGGGTCGACTTCGAAAACAGCTACAAAACAATGGACACAAATTACATCGAATCCGTCTGGTGGGCATTCAAACAACTCCACGAAAAAGGTTTCCTATACGAAGGTGAAAAAATCCTACTTTACTGCCCACACTGCTCAACCCCATTATCAAAATCTGAAATCGCAATGGACAACTCTTATAAAATAATAAAAGACTCAACCGTCGTCGTAAAATTCAAGCTAATTAACGACGACAAGCGACAAGCGACAAGCGACAAGCGAAATATTTCCAAAGGAAATATTTATGCAATCGCATGGACAACAACACCATGGACTCTCCCGGGAAACCTCGCCCTCACAGTCAATCCAGAAATAACCTACGCATATGTCAAAGACAAACAAGACGGCAATACCTACCTCCTCGCAAAAAAACTAATACCAAAATTCTACAAATCTGAAGACCAATATACAATCACTGAAGAAATCAAAGGCGAAAAACTCGAAGGCGAAAAATATGAACCGCTCTATCCCTACTTCAAAGACAATCCAAATTCTTTCAAATTCCTCCTCGGAAATTTCGTAACAACCGACGACGGAACCGGAATCGTTCACACATCTCCAATGTTCGGCGAAGACGACAATATCATTTGCCGAAAATACAACATCCCGCTCGTAAATCCCATCGACGAAAATGGAAACTTCACAAAACATGTAACAAACTACGCTGGCAAATTCATCCACGACACAAACGAACAAATCGCAATCGACCTCAAAAAAAATAACAAAACAATCATGATAAAAAAAATGGAACACGAATATCCATTCTGCTATCGATGCGACACAAAATTAATATACCGCGCACTCCCTGCCTGGTTCGTCGACATCCAAAAAATAAAAGAAAAACTCCTTAAACTAAATCTCAAAATAAATTGGTTTCCAGAAAATCTCAAAGAAGGCAGAATGCAACACAACATCTCAACCGCACCAGACTGGAACATCACACGAAACAGATATTGGGCAACCGCAATCCCAATCTGGAAATCCAAATCCGGCAAAATAAAAGTCATCGGCTCAATCGAAGAACTAAAACAATTCACCACCCTACCAAAAAAAATAGATTTACACAAAGACACCCTCGACAAAATCAAACTAAAAATAAACGGAGAGGAATACACAAGAATCCCCGAAGTTCTCGACTGCTGGTTCGAATCCGGCGCAATGACATTCGCACAATTCCACTACCCATTCGAAAACAAGGAATACTTCGAAAAAAATTTCCCAGCACAATTCGTCGTCGAATACATCGCGCAGACACGAGCATGGTTTTATTATATGATAGTCCTCTCCGCAATTCTCTTCGACAAAATCCCATTCGAAAACGTTTTGACAACCGGAACAATCCTCGCCGAAGACGGACAAAAAATGTCAAAATCCCTAAAAAATTACCCAGACCCGCTCGAAGTCATAAACAAATACGGAGCAGACACCCTGAGATTTTACCTCCTCCAATCTCCGCTAATGAACGCCGAAAATTTCAACTTCTCAGAAAAAGGACTCGAAGAAACCTATAAAAAAATAACAGTCCTCCTCTACAACATTTCAAACTTTTACAAAGAATACCAGCAAACCGACGACAAAAACTACAAAAAATCAAACAACATAATGGACAAATGGATAATCTCACGAACCGAAAACCTAAACGCAACAGTCCAAAAAAATCTCGAAAAATACGATACCACAAAGACCTGTGCATTCATAAAAAAATTCATCGACGACCTCTCAACATGGTACATCAGAAACTCACGCGATAGATTTAACAGCGACGACAAATCTGCGAGAACAACGCTAAGATATGTCCTGGAAAAAACAACAAAAATTCTCGCACCAATAATTCCATTCGCCACAGAAAAAATTTATCAAGACATGAACGGCAAAAAAGAATCCATTCATCTCCAAGATTACCCAAAAACAGAAACAAAATCAATCGACAAAAATCTCGAACAAGAAATGGAAACAACAAGAGAAATAGTTTCAACCGCACTAAAAGAAAGGGACAAAGCCCAAATCGGAATCAAGTGGCCGCTCGAAAAAGCAACAATAATATCCTCGATAAAACCAAATAAAAAATTAAACGAAATAATCAAAAATGAATTAAATATTAAAAAAATTCAATTTGTAAAAACAAAAAAAACCGAAATAGAAATAAAACTCGACACAAAAATAACACCAGAACTTGAAGCTGAAGGATTCGCGAGAGAAATCTCAAGAAAAATTCAAGCAATGCGAAAAAAAGCAGGACTTTCAAAAATTGACTCCATAGAACTCGAGATAAAATCAGAATTTAGCAACAAGATAAAATCACAACTCGCCATTATTCAAGAAAGAGTCGGAGCAAAAACAATCTCTTTTACCGAATCTAATAAAAAATTTAATCACTTAGAAGAAGGAAAAATAAAGGGCAAATCCTTCACAATTAAATTCAACCAAATCTAACAGCGTCGACAAAACATTTTTACCCCTCTCTTCCAAAACATTTCAAAGAAACATTTAAATACTATTCAACACTAAAACATTCATGATTGTCAAAGAGGAATTTTTAAGTCGGCTAAGAAAGATATTCGATCTTAACCTTTACGAAGTAAAAGTCTGGACGGCACTTTTATCCAGAGGAACCTCAACCGCCGGCGAACTATCATCAATCTCCGACGTCCCACGTTCCCGAACATACGACATATTAGAATCTCTCGAAAAAAAGGGGTTCATAGTAATGAAACTCGGCAAACCAATAAAATTCATCGCGCTAAAACCCGAAGAAGTAATCGAACGAGTAAAGAAAAACCTCATAATAACAGCAAAAGAAAAATCAAAAAACTTAGAAAAATTAAAAGGCAACGACGTTCTTGAAGAACTAAAAACTTTATTCTCAGACGGAATTAAATACATTGAACCGACCGACCTATCCGGCGCACTCAAAGGGCGACAAAACATTTACAATCACTTGGATATGCTAATTAGAGAAGCACAAAATACAATAACGCTCGTAACAACCGCCGACGGACTAAGCCGAAAACTTGAAATCCTATTACCATCATTAGAAAAAGCAAAAAAACGGGGTATATCAATTCGAATCGCCGCGCCAATCACCGAAGACAACAAACAAATCGCAAAAGATTTTGCAAAAGTAGCCGAAGTAAGAAATGTCGAATCACTCAAAGCGCGATTTATGATAATCGACAGCGAACAATTAATGTTCATGCTACTCAACGACGAAGACGTCCACCCATCCTACGACTTAGGAGTATGGCTAAACACAAAATTCTTCGCTCAAGCATTAGAACAACTTTTCGAAATAGCCTGGAATAATTTTAAACAAGTTAAGTGAAAAAAAATTAGCAATATGAATGAAAAAAATATCAAAGATATTTTACAAATTATTTTAAATAATCTTCAAGGCAAAAAATTTATTTGGAGACTTGAAGGAAGTGCAAATCTCAAAATTCAAGGCATCGATGTTTCCGTCAAGGATTTAGATATATCTACTGACGATAGTGGCATTGAAAACTTTCGAAATGCCTTGAAAAAATTTATTATCAAAGACTTTTTCAACCAAAAAATAAATAGTCAATCATTAATTTGTAACATCGACAATTTCGAAGTTGAAATAAACTCTTATAATAACAAAGAATTAAACATGTTTGATAAAACCAAAAACTTTTTATGGAATAATTTACAAATTCCAATTTTGCCCCTCGAATATGCCAAAAAATTTTATGAATTAATTAATCGTCAAGACAAAATTAGTTTAATCGCCAAATATATTAGCCAAGTCAGCGAAACAAAATTTTAGCGTTAGGTTGTCCATTGCGAAGCAATGGACAGACGCGTTAAAAAATTTTGTTTCGCATTAAATACGATATTTCAAATTTTATTTTTTATTAGAAAATGAAATTTGAAAGAATCGCAAACCAAGTTTTTCTCCCAGGTGTCTTTTTTCTAAAAAGAGCCCTACATCTCCTCCAGCGTCTCAATCCCCAACAACTCCAAACCACTTTTCAAAACTTCCCCAAACTTTTTCACAAGCGCCAACCTAAAACTTTCCTCCTCCGAACCAATCACGGGACATGAATGATAAAATTCATTAAACAGCGTCGCCAATTCAAAACAATAATTCGCAACCAAATTCGGCACCAAATTCTCATAAGCTTTCACTACAATCTCGCCAAACGAATCAATTTTTTTCAACAATCTAATTTCCGGCACTTCCAACTTCCAACTTCCAACTTCCAACTCGCGCTTCTTTGACTTCACCTTCCCTAAAATCGACGACGCGCGTGCATACGAATATAACAAATATGGCCCCGTATCCCCCTCAAAACTCAAAAATCTATCAATATCAAAAACCACATTACTCTCTCGAAAATTTTTCAAGTCTCCATAAAAAATCGCAGCCAATGCAATCTTCCGCGCTTTCAAATTCGATTCCTTTTCCTCTTCTTTTGCCCCACGCCTTCTGCCACCTACTACCTGCAACCTGCCACCTGAAAAAGTTAAACGAAGTTTGGCTTTTTCAACAACCTCATCCAAAACATCCTTCATAAAAATCGTTTTCCCTTTTCTCGTAGCCAGTTTTTTTCCGTCGCTGCCAAGATACAACCCATGCGAAATATGAACACAATCTTTCGCCCACTTGTAATCCATCTTCTCCAAAACCCTAAACAACTGCCTAAAATGCAAACTCTGCTCACCCCCAACCTCATAAATCATCCTATCAAAATTATATTCCTCCTTCCTGTCAATCGCCGCCGCCAAATCTCTCGTCGCATAAAGCGAAGTCCCGTCGCTCTTCTCAATTAACACAACTCCAAGCCCGTCCGACGACAAATCAACAATCTCCGCACCATCATCCTTATGTAACAATTTCTTTTCTCGCAACTCCTCGACGACCGCACCCATCTTATCATTATAAAAACTTTCCCCCGAAACAACATCAAATTTAATCCCAAGCAAATCATAAATCCCCTCAAACTCTTTCAACGACAACTTCCTAAACTTCTTCCACAACCCAACATTTTCAGCGTCGCCATTCTCCAATTTTTTAAACTCTTTCCTCGCCGCATCCTCAAACTCATCCGTACTTGCTCGAACATACAACTCATACAAATGCTCGACGGGATTCTCTTTCAATTTCTCCTCGTCCCCCCACTTCTTGAACCCAAAAATAACTTTCCCAAACTGCGTCCCCCAATCCCCAAGATAATTAATTTTCACAACCTCAAACCCATTCGCCTCACAAATTTTTCCAATCGAATTCCCGATAATCGTCGACCTCAAATGTCCAATCCCAAACGGCTTCGCAATATTCGGCGACGACATATCAATCACAATCTTCCCCCGTTTCCTGCCACCTGCAACCCGCAACCCGCTACCTTTCAATAAAACCTTTTTCGCCAAAACTTTCTTGTCAATAAAAAAATTAACATACCCTCCCTTGAAATCAACATTAGAAATTTCCTTCGGCAACTTCTTCCTAATCCTCTCAGCAACATCCTCCGCAACACTCAAAGTATTTTTCTTCATCGACTTTGCTAAACCAAAACACGGAAACGCAAAATCACCCAGCTCATCTTTCAACGGAACCTCCACCAACATCACAACCTCATCCCTCGACAATCCAACTTCGCCAACCAACAAATCAACAATAATTTCTTTCATAAAACAAAATAGAAAACCAAACTTATTAATCTTCCCATCCTAACGCGCCGACCAGCGAATAGCGAATAGCGACAGGCGAGTCAAAAAATCACCCAACGATTTTTTGACTTCTGCTCCCTATCCAAAACACTTCCCTTCTTATTTATCCTTGGTCTCCCCGACTCCTTATCTTTCCTTAATGTAATATCCAACGACTTCAACAACTCCGAAACCCCATCCTCAAAATTCCTAATCTCACTCGCCTCGCCCCTAACTCCACTCTCCCCAGAAAAATTAATAACCGAATCGGCCAAATACGAAACCAACAACAAATCATGCTCAACAACAAACGCCGTCTTTTCTCTCTCCGTCATAATATCTTTAATCGCCTTCGC
>CAYXTT010000023.1:0-7009 GCA_964468545.1 Candidatus Woesearchaeota archaeon | reverse complement strand
TCACAACAAATCAAATCCATGTTAGTCCGTGTTAGTTCGTGTGCTAATTGTCCCCCATTCCCAAAACAACCCAAACCCAAAACAAAATTAGCACGCCCAACTAATTTAAAAATAAATTAGTAAGAATACCGCGACAATCCGCATTCATCCGCGCAAATCCGCGAACTAATTACCCACAAGCCCAAGCACATTCTACCGAAAATAAAAATTAAACCAAATTCGCCAACGCAACCGCCCCAATCACCGTCAGTACAACAATCGAAATCACCGCGACAATCGCATACAAAATAATCGTCGTCCTCAAATTCTTCCCCGTCTGTGCCGTCGCCATCAACGGATCCCGCCCCGCCTTAATCGTAACCAGCGTCGAGCTCAAAATAAAAACTATCTCAACCAAATAAATACCAACGACAACCTGCAACCAATAAGTCGGAATCATCTTCGTTACATCAAAAACAGAAAGTATCCCAACAATCCCGCCGCTCCCAATTTCAGCAACATTCCCAAGCTCACCATTATTCAACATCGCAAACAAGCTCCCCAAAATCGTCGTTATCATCCCCGCCAACCCGACAATAATCCCCGCCAACAACGGCGCCAAAAAAGTCATGTTCGACTTCATATCCGAAACAATCCCCGCCAACAAATCATTCAACCTCTCATTAATCTTCTTAATATTCTTCACATAATCACTAATCGACATCAAGCTCCTCGCCGCAACCCTCAGCCCTTTCTTCACCGACTCAACCAAAATTTTCATCGAAGTCGCAATCAACTGCGACGGATAAAACACAACCGCACCCCTCTTCGGGTCAAACAACGCCCGCTCCAAACTCATCCCCAACTGCTGAATATTCTCATTCACAATCTTAAAAAATCCTTCAGTCGCAGTTCCCCTCGTCGACTCAGCCGTCTTCGCAAACGCAATCTCAGCCGGCAACCCGTCGCCAATCCGATTCCCCAGTTGAAACAGCGACGATGTAAACTGACTCTCAACTTCTTTATACTTATTCCTCGTCTCCAAAATATCCCTCGTCTTCTCTCTAAACGCAACAATAAAAACAATCGAAATCGAAACAGGAATACACAAACTCATCAACAAAGCCAACGAACCAAACGGCCCGCTCACAACTCCGGCGGAATCTGTCATAATCCCAAACACACCGCTATTCCCCAAAAACCCAAGCCCCAAACTACTCCAGCTATAATCCCTCGCCATCCCGAGCCAAATCGGCAAATTCGTATACCTCCACAAAATCGGAATTATACCGACGACAAAAATCGGCAATGCGATAAAAAATCCCTTCCAATAACCAGCATTACTCTTATATTTCGGATACAACGGATTCTTCTCGAGCAAACTCGTCTCCCCATAACCTCCCGGCCTCTGCATCATAACATTATTAGTCAGATACAAAACCAAAAACGGAATCATCACATTAAAAATCAAAAGAACATGCCACCACTTAATCGCACCACCCAACATCGTCGACGCCAACGGCAAAATCGCCAAAGCCAGCGTCGGCAAAACAATCCCCAACATATAAACATTCGTCAACGGTGCATTAACCTCGTGCGTATATTTCAACATCTTATCATAAACACCGTCGAGAATAACCTGCAAAGATTTCTCCAAAACCATAATCCTCCTAACTTCGTCCGGCTCATACAAGCTCGACTCAATCAAATGAAACGCCTCGATAAATTCCAAACTATAATCCCTCCACCCCTCCAAATAATTATCAACACTATCTTTTATCGTCGAGAAACGCCCAACCTCAACATCCCAAAAAACCTTGCTAAAATCCAAACTCAACGGAGATTGTAAATGCTCAGCCGCAAACTCAATCGCCTTCTCAAAATTCGAAGTATGCTTCATATAAATCACAATATACAAAATCGCCGGCACCATCTGGCTCGACGCTTTCAACCGCCACTTCATCGCCAACCTCTCCGGCGTCCCCGAAGTATAATAAAATAAAAAAATCGCAAACACAAAAATAAAAAACATCATCATCCACGAAAACGGCCCACCCAACAACCAAATTCCCAAAAGCAAAAATATCCCAGCAAACAAAGTCAAAAACAAAACCATCGTAGAAAAAACCACAACCTCCGACGCTGTCAAGCTCAAATGCGCAATCTCAACATTCCTCTCTATCCTTTTCCTGTCTTTATCACCAACCTTAATCTTAAAAAAATTTCCCAACGATTTACACCATCTCTCATACCGCGAAAACTCCGGCATCATCGACGATTTGAACTGCTCATAACTCTTACTAAAACCCACCCCGCGACCTGCGACCTGCGACGAGCGACCTGCGTCCCCTCGCATCTGCGACTCAATCCGCGACCCATACTTCCTCAAAATATCATCAGTCGAAACCATATCACCCAAACAACAACACAAAAAGACTTTATATTTTTAATGAACAAACCTACTTAACACCTCTATCTAAAACAAAATCTCTATACCCAACCAACAATCTCTCTATCCTCTTAATCTCGCTAACTTCTCCCTTGCCTTCGTCGTCAAAATATCCTAAATCAATTCCAACTTCAAAACACTCACAAACTTCTCTAAGACTTCCCAAAGATTTATCCAAATAACAAGCAAACTCTTTGCTCATTCTCTTCCCAGAACCCTCCCTAAAATTCAACCTAACACTAACAACTGCACGCCTCATCTGATCACCAAGCGCAAACTTTTCCTCACTCGGCAATTTTTCAATAAACCCATAAACATCTTTAACCAACTTTTTCATTCTCTTGTAGACTTCCAAATTATCAATCTTCCACATACAAGATAAGAACAATCAATAAATAAAAACTTTCCCACTACCAAGTCTCCATGAAAAACATAAACCCTCCAATCGCAAAGCGATTGAACCCTCCGCCAAAGGCGAACCCTCCAGCGACAAAGTCGCTGAACCCTCCTAAAAAATTAGAGCCCTAATTTTTTCGATTCCCTCTCAAGCCAAGATTTCCAAAGAGGAAAAACTCTATCAGAAGTAGGCAATCCAATCTCTTCAACAACAGAATCCGAAATCTGATGAAAAGCATTATTCGACCTCACGGTAAACTCTCCCTCCAACAACTCCGGCTTCTCAATCTTATCACTAAAAGAAACAACCTCCTGCTTAATCTTCTGACGCAAAACAACATTATCCCAAACCGCATCCCAATCCCCCGCCCAACCCTTCACATTCCCAGCAATCGCCTTCATAATCTCCGAGTCCCCGTTAATCAAATCCTCCGTCGGTTTCATCATGTCCGCTTTCACATCATACTTCATCAAATCAACAAAACCGCCCTCAGCCAACGGATCCTTCGTCCAATGCTTCCGCACCTCCGCAATCTCCAAAACCCGACGCCACGAATGCAAACCATCCGCCGACTTTATCGGATTCGCAACAACAATCAAGTCCGTCGCCTTAAACGAAGTAACCGGAACACCCAAATCATTAACAACTCTATCAAAAACCGCATAAGGCGAAGCCCCATGAATCGTCCCAGCAACAACATTCGCCAACGCCCCAACTCTCATCGCTTCATACAACGCCCTCGCCTCGCCAGACCTAATTTCCCCGACAATCAAACTCGAATCGCCCAAACGCAAAGACGCCCGAATACCTTCCTCCGCCGCAATCTCCGTCGACTCACCCGCCAAAGCCGACCGCACCTTCATCGACAAAATATCATAATCCAATTTCCTCATCGCCGCAACCGGCAATTCCAAAGTATCTTCAACCGTTATAATCCTGTGATTCGACATAATCTCTAACAACAACGCACCAAGTAAAGATGTCTTCCCCGACGACCTCGTCCCCGCAACCAACATCGTCCTCGCCCCATCAATCATAAAGCTCAACAACCCCGCCCCCAAACTATCAATCATTTTATTCTTAACAAACAACGGCAGCGTCCACGGCTTGCTACGATGCCGCCTCAAACTATAAGCCAGCCCGCCCGACGACAACGGCTCCTGAATAATCGCAACCCTCGCGCTAATCCCACTCAACTCCAAATTAGTATCCAAAATTGGATTCGCCTCATCCAACGCCCGCCCAGAAATCATTCTAAACTTCGCCGCCCAAGAATCCGCATCCTCACTCGACGGCACCAAATTCGTAATACACTCATCAAAATCATTATGCCTGACAAAAATCGGCGACAACGAAACCGGCGCATTCACAACAATATCCTGCAACGACTCATCCTCCAACAAAACCTCTAACACCCCAAACCCAATCGTGTGCCTCACTAAAATATTCGCCAGCTTCAACAATTCCCCATGACTCAAACTAACATTTTTATTCCCCGCCAAATCACTCAGTAAATCTCTCGCCACATTAAAAAAAACCTGTCTCGTCCTCTCTGGATCATTAAACTCCTCTGCCGTCGGCCGATGTTCAATCATAACATTCCTCGCCAAATTCAACAACATATGATGGTCCTCGTCAAGCAAATACTCCGGCGGCGACAAATGATAAACCATCTTCGCCTTATCCGGCATCTTGTAAATCGTAACCAAACTTTTATCACATCCCCTCGCAATCGAATATTGCTTCACAATCTCAGCATCATCCGGAATCCGTGCAACCATCCTCGTAAAAGTAAAATTCGGCATAACATCCGCCCGAAAAACCTCGGAATAAATATTCCTATCACCAGCAGAATAAGAATCAAACAAATCCTTCAACTTCCTAATAATTTCAAGCCCATCAAAAAGTCCGACGACCTTTTCTAAAATCCTAACATAATCTGCGACCTGCAACTCACGACCTGCGACTTCCAGTTTAGCTCTCTGCGCAAAAAGCATCCCCTTTAACTCGCGATATGCTTTCACCGGGTCGCTCACAAAAATCTCATTAATAACCCGATTCAAAAAAGCATAAGCATCATAATAAAAAGTCCCCAGCGACGCCAACTTTTCGGGCGAAACAAGTTTTTCCTGCTTCGTCAAAAAATCATAAAGACCGCCAACCTCAACCAACATCTTGACCTGCTCAAAATTATGTGAATAATTTCTTTGCTGAACAAAAACAATCCTTGCAATATTCGGGTCCTCTCTCAAATTATCAATCGTCCTCCCCATCACCTCAGCCGAATCAATCAACGACGGCACAAAATTCGCCCCAAGGTAATTCACAAACATAACATTCTCGCCACTCTCACGCACAACCTCATAAGAGTACAACGGCGCATCCGCCTTAAACATCATTTCCAACACCCGCCCCTCATTTCACAACAAAACAAACAATCTATTAAAAGATATCTATACTAAAATTCATCCTAAACAATTATAAATCTCTTCTTCTATAAAATTCCATGCCAGAACAACAAGACACCAGCGGTCAAATCCAATTTCTCCTGACAGATTTCAACACACGACTACGAGACATCGACGAAAGAAACCGACTCATCAGAGAACGAGTTTTATTATTGGGCAAAAACTTAATCTCCTCCCGCCAAGAACTCGAAGACGAACTAAAAGAAATAAAAAAAGAAAACCAAGAAATAAAAAAAGACCTCAATGAAATAAAAAAAATTTCCGGCAAATTAATATCAGAATCCGGCAAATTCGTCAAAAGAGAAGAAATAATAATAGTTGAAAGAATGCTTAAGGATTTTCAACCTCTGGAATTCATGAGAAAAAAGGACGTAGAAGAACTAATAGAAAACAAAATGAAGAAACAAATAAATACTACAAAACCCATACACTAACATGTCAACATTAGATAAAGTCATAGAAATGCAAAGACAAGGAATGTCTGACAATGAAATTTTCACGCAATTACAAAACGAGGGAATACGCCCAGCTGAAATCAACGACTCATTAAATCAAGCAAGAGTCAAAAACGCCGTCTCGCCAAATGGACAATTCGCTCCACAAGAAATGCAAGAATCAATTATGCCAAATCCAGCAGGACAAACTATTGCCGCAGAACAACAAGCATCACGTCGACCAGCAACTCAAGAAATACAGTCGCAACAACCAACATATCAACCTCAACAAAATTATCAACAACCAGCACCAGAAATCTACCCACCTCAAGAACAATTCCAAGAACAACCCCAATACGATTACTACCAAGAAACCCCGCAGTCATACCCACAACAAGAATACTACGCGCCGCAACAAACAACGGACACCGAAACAATATCAGAAATCGCCGAACAAGTCGCGACAGAAAAACTCAACGAATTCAAAAAGAAAATCGGCGATGTCGTTTCTTTCAAGACAACAATCCAAGACAAAGTCGACGACATCGACGACAGATTAAAACGAATCGAAAAAACAATCGATAACCTCCAACAATCTATCCTCGGCAAAATCGGTGAATTCAACGAGAACAACGAAATGATTCACAAAGACCTCGACAACCTCCACGGCACCGTCTCAAAATTAATGAACCCTCTAATCGACAACTACAACGCCCTCAAAAAAATCGCAAAATAATTCTACTTCTTCTCCACATCATAAATCGCCCTCATCCCGTCGACAGAAAGTGCGCGATTATAAATCATTACATCACTCTCCCAAATAATCAACACATTACTTATATTAATCAAAAGAAACTTCAAAATCTTTAACATACAAAATCTGACCATTACCATTAACGGGCAAACCACCAGCGGTACTCGACACCATCCAAAGTTCCAACAAATCTCCATACTCCAAACCCTGAACATCTATACTAAATCGTCTATACGAATGAACAGCCGAAGTTTCTCCCGTATCAAGATGTGAGGCAAAAGACCCCTGTGCAACGCCCCCCTCTGCAAGAGCAAGAGCAGTCCCACCATTCTTAGTAATTTTCCAACTCCAATAATACCCTCCAGATTGAATATATCCAGAAAACTTTACATTAACTACATCACTCGAAACAGGAACCTCAACAGACTTCATTAATTTATACTCAGAATCAACAGCATCATCAACCACTGAATATTCAGAATCATCCAAATACCTTGTCTCTCCCCCGCCAACCCCATAAACAACCAA
>CAYXTT010000022.1:0-7148 GCA_964468545.1 Candidatus Woesearchaeota archaeon | reverse complement strand
ATCTTTTCAATCCCCGCCCATTAACATTATCAATATAATAAAGCGAAAACGGCTCATTGCTATCGACATCAAACAAAACCCTCCTCGACGAATACAACCCACCCTCAACCGGCGAGTTCACAACAATCTCCGGCGGCGTTACATCAAACTCGACATTCCCGAAAGGCACACACGCCTCAGTACAACTTTTCGGGTCAACCCCCGGAAAATTATTATCACTCACGCAAACCTGACAAACATCGTGCCAACAAGTATATCTCTTGTTCTCTTCCGACGGCACACTCTGCCCATTAGTCAAACACAAAAGTTTATTCGCACCCACAAACGAAATCAAACTTACCACTAAAACCAAAACCACTCCCCTCATCAACATTTCTTTATTTCCCATTTTTCTCTACTATTTTTTACCGACCAGCGAATAGCCAAAAGCGAACAACGATTCCCTCATTTATTTCCACAATCCAACATGAAAATAAATGAGGGAATTCCCCCTCCCTCGAGGGTATTAAATAAAAATAAAAATAAAATTTTTACTTAGATAGCTTCTCCCCAGAAATAAATCTGTCCCGTGTCAAAATCACCAACACATGGTTCTGGCAAGCTTAACTTAAATGTTAATGCCATTTCAGCACCTGGTGCTAAAACATTAGCAGTATAGTATGACCCACCAACTTGCTGTGCTTGAAGAATCTCGTGGCTATTATAGTAAGTAGAGTCAAAATGTGCCATATCTCCAGGACCCGCACTATATCCTATTCCAAGATAACCTTCTGCATCTTTAGTATTTGCTCCTCGACCCGTGCCTAAATCCATTTTGCTATTATAAGCACCATTGGTTACATAATATCTAAATGCACTCAAAGATAACTTGTTTGTATCATCAGAACATCTCGCTCCCGAACTCGATGAGTCATAGAAATCAGTACCTGAAATAAACATATCAAGCATGACCCCCGAACTATCATCAGCGTCATTACCAATTAACAATGTATCCGAATAAGCAGCGGTTCCCGGTCTAACATCATCAAATGTTAAATCACCGTCGATTGACAAAGCAACAGTAGGATTAAGAAACCAATACTCATTCTCGTCCATCGTTCCCATATTGCCTTCTCCATCCTGTGCCTCAATAGTCATCCAATATTCTCCATACATAGACTCTGGTGTTTCAACAGTCAAAGTACATTGAAAAAACGACATTGTGTCTGAATTTAACTTGGTAATTTTTTCTTCACCAATTCTTGCATTACAAGAACTTATATTACCAGAAGAAACTCTCTTGCAATTAACTTCAATATCATTTCCTTCGCCCTGAACATCTCCAATAGTTGCATAAACATCTATGTTTTGGTCTATCTTGTTTTTATCCATTACAAGAACATTCCAAGATATTCTTTCTCCTTCAAAAGCATAGTTATTTATTCTTTCAACTAATTCTTGACCCCCGAGAAAAATTCTCCCTGGTTCGTTGTTATCATCACTAACAATTCTATTATCACACATCCAAACTCGCGGAGCAAACTCCTCGGTCGTAATAGATGGCGTTACTCCGCTTCCAACACTCACAGCAAAAACTACCGGAGCAACCGAAAGCACTAAAAGAGCCATCGTCAATAAACTAAAAGTTTTTTTCATATTTTAAAACCTCCTTTCAAATTTTCAAGTAAGAAATTTGAGTGAAACGTCTTCGACGCTTCTTTCAAAAAATTAAGCGAAATAAAATTAATGGTCAACGGCAAACAACTGACGACCATCCTCGACGAAATCAATCCTCCCCCATCACCCATAAAAAAATTATATCAATTTTCTATTTAAACACTTAGCGACTTCAACGTATATTATCAACCATACACCTCTCCAAAAAAAACCGACCAACAAAAAAAATATCACCGACGATAAAACAAGAATGTAACTACTAACGACAAACAAATCCACACTAACAAATCCACACCTATTCTTCAATCCTCTTTCCTAACCCCTAATAACTAAAAGATAAAAGCTAAAAGATAACAACTAATGACTAACTTTAAATATGAGCTAATTTTTTTACTAAATGAAATTGGAACTAATTGGTTCTGAAGAAGATATCATACAACGCCCCCTCGGTTGTGATTATTGCATCTTTGAAAAAATTCTTACCAAAGAACAAAGAAAATTAAAAGTGTTAGACCTTCCAATACCCGAAAGACATATACACAGAGAAACAATTGAACAAATATGCGGACAAGGATACGACGAAACTTGTCCTATAAAATATGCCGCGATGAGGTCGTTATACGACGATTTCACCGCCGCTCAATTCAAAGCCATAAGTATTTTTATATGGGACCTCGGGAAACAAAAACAAATGCCAATAGATTATGAGCAGGGGATGATTAAATGGTCAAGAGATAAAAATTCGGACTTTGAAAAACAAGAAAGTTATGCAAAAAGATTTCGAGACATCTGGAATCTCGGACTCAGAAAAAATCGGCAAACCCTTACCACGAATTTTATATACGAAGTCGTCATCGCAAATCCTTTCCTTTATAATATGACCGTCGAAATTTTGAAACAATTAAAAAAAGAATCAGAAAAAAGAGACGCTATATAATTTCACACATTCCCCAATTCCCTTCCCTACCCTAACAATTAATTTAAAAACCAATCAACCGATTCTAAAACGAGGCGAAAATGTGGTCATTATATAAACGAACTTCTAACAGCGAACAGCGAACAGCGAACAGCGAATTCGCAAGTCCATTCAATGACAACGGCGAAGAACTGCCCCCTATGGTTTTCTCAAACAACAAAACCCAAGCCGATGTCGTTAAAGAAATCCTCGACGCAATCACCGACGGCAACAAGTTAATTTTCATAAAAGGAGTTTGCGGAACAGGCAAGTCGGCAATCGCGCTGAACCTCGCACGCCACTTCAAAAAAACCTCAATAGTCGTCCCAATCAAATCCCTTCAGGAACAATACGAAAAAGATTACACCAAAAACAAATTCATCCTCAAGCAAAATAAAAAACCACTCAATATCACAGTCATAAAAGGCAGAAACAATTTCCGATGCCCATTCGACGGAGAACGCGCCGACGACCCCGAGCTCCCCTGCACAATCGAAATCCGGGAAAAAAACACCGCAAAACTTTTGGAATACATCGACAGAAATCCGTTAGTCAATCACGAAGATTTCAAAACAGCATCGGACATCAAGAGAATGAACATCGCCCCCGCCTGCCCCTACTGGTCCCCAATCATCCCCGCCGACATAAAACCAAAAGGACTTACTGACTTCAAAAAAATAAAATACGAAGCAACCTGTGGAAAAGAATTCGCACTCTTCCAACGAAAAAAAGGTTGCGCCTACTATGACCAATGCGAGGCCTACGCCACCGCCGATGTCCTGATTTTCAACTCAGCGAAATACCAAATCGAAACAATGATTGGAAGAAAACCAAAAACCGAACTCGACATCATCGACGAATGCGACGAATTCCTCGACTCCTTCGCCAACGAACGAAAAATAAATCTCACCCGACTCCACACCGCCCTCACGAACCTCACCCCGCAAAAACAATCAGACAGAACAACAATCAAAAAATTAATCCGCGAAATCAACGACGTCATTTATTCAAAAGAGGTCGAAATCCAAAAAATAAAAAAATCCCCCGTCATAAACATTATCAAAATCGCAATCGAAAACCCAAACCTCGCCGAAGACGAAGAACTAAACTACTACAATACCCTCGTCGAAATCGTCCAATCCTTCAAAAACCTCCTCGACGAAACCTACATCTCAATAACAAAAATAAATCAAGACGCCAAACAAAGCCACTTATTTAGTCGACCAGCGACCAGCGACCAGCGACCAGCGACTTTCGTAGACATCGTCTCAATTAATCTCGCCCAAAAATTAAAAGAACTAATCGAACAAAACAATGTCCTCGTAATGATGTCCGGCACGCTCCACTCCGAGCAAGTCCTGAAAGACATCTTCGGACTAAAAGATTTCAAAATTATCGAAGCTGAAACACAAAATCCCGGAACAATCAATAAACAGCGAACCGGACTCGAAAAAAATTGCGCATTCCAAAATTTCAAGAACGGAACAATCACAAGAAATAATTATTTAAAAATTCTCGATATGTGCATGACAAAAGCAAAACCACCGACGCTCGTTCACATCTCCGCGTTCAGCGACCTTCCAACTCAAGCAGAAAACGAAATCCTGAAACTCGAAAACTTGATTACACAAGAAAGATTAAGAGATATTCAATCAAAAGGCAACTCCGCCGTCGACGAATTCGCGTCAGGCGAAACAGAAATCTTATTCACGACAAAATGCGCAAGAGGCGTCGATTTTCCCGGCGACAAATGCAACTCAATCGTCATCACAAAATTTCCCTACCCAAACATCCAGGGACTCTTTTGGAAAATCCTAAAAAAAGAACAGCCCGAAAAATTTACAGAATTTTATCTCGACAAAGCAAGACGAGATTTATTTCAAAAAATCGCAAGAGGCATCCGATTTAAAGGCGACAAAGTAAATCTCTATTCACCAGACATCAGAGTTCTAAACTCAAAATTAAACTAAACCAATAATTTTACCGTCGCTATAAGGAAATCTATCAATTCATACGCCCGCACCAGGAATTGAACCTGGGTGTCCCGAAGGACCAAGATTTCCAGTCTTGTGCAATACCACTATGCGATACGGGCTTTTGTTTCACTAGAATCGCATCCATGAAACATCTCCGATGTTACTTTATGCGATACGGGCAACATAATAAATCAAAAAACCCAACTTTAAAAAACTAACCACTAAATAAATTCTTATTCTTAGTAGATTAGTTCGCAGTGTAAAATTCGACGCAGTGTATATCAATACATAAGGAGAATTTTACCAAGAAATAAACACTGAGAATTAGAATTCAATCTACCATTTCGATTTTTATCTTGACTGTTCGAGGAATATTAATCCTCATAATATTATGCAAAATCCTGTCGTTCGCCGGCAAGTCAATAATTCTCTTGTGAATTCTCATCTCATATCTGTCAAAAGTCGCAGTCCCATTTCCGCACGGCGACTTTCTCGCCGTAATTCGCAACCTCTTCGTCGGCAATGGTATCGGCCCCGAAATCGGAATCCCTGCTCCACTCGCAATCGTACTTATCCGCCCGATAACTTCATTCAACCTGTCAATCTCGACACTCTGCAATTTTATCCGAACCTTCGTCATAAGACACAAACAAAAATTACACTTTTAAACCTTTCCAACCTCAAACAACCATGAATAAAAAACATCTAATAATCCTAATTCTCTTCGTAATTTCAGGCATCTTCTACTACCACATCACCAGCCCAATCCAAACACAAACATTCCAAGTCTCACGAATAATCGACGGCGACACAATCGAAACCTCAACCAATATCCAAATCCGTCTCCTCGGCATCAACACCCCAGAAAAATCACAACCATTTTATACCGAAGCAAAAACCTATTTAACAAACCTAACCCAAAACGAATCAATCCAAGCCGAAATCTACGGCACCGACAAATATAGCCGAACCCTCGCATACATATTC
This sequence comes from Candidatus Woesearchaeota archaeon, assembly GCA_964468545.1. Lineage (GTDB taxonomy): Archaea > Nanobdellota > Nanobdellia > Pacearchaeales > GW2011-AR1 > JAGVXH01. The sequence continues at coordinate 1,574 of CAYXTT010000022.1, read as the reverse complement.
CTCGACGACAAAAACATAAATGAACAAATCCTCAAACAAGGACTCGCAACTCTCTATTATTACGAACACGACAAATATTACAACGACCTAAAACAAGCCGAAGAATTCGCAAGACTAAACCAAAAAAACCTATGGCAAAAATCCCCAGACAAAAACTGTATCAAAATAATTGAATTCCAATACCAAGAACCAGAAACCCTAGTTCTCCAAAACTCCTGCGACAAAATCCTAAACATCACATTCAAGGACGACGCAAACCATATCTATCAAGCAACCCTAAACCCAATCTCAACATTCACCCAAAACTTCTCCCACATTTGGAACGACGACGGAGATTCAATCTACATCAGAGACAACAAAGGACTACTACTTTTTTACAGATACTAAAAACCCATCGCCTAATACCTAAAAGCGAAGCGCCCTAATACCTCGCCGAAGGCACGCATCTGGAACACCGACGGCGACTCCATCTATATTTACGACACGAAAGGTTTATTAAAGTTCTACCGATACAATTAAATGAAAAACAGATTATTCAAAAATTATACAATGGGCTGCAGAGGTAAAACAAGTGCCAGAATGCAAACCACAATCACCTCACTTTCAACCGACGATGAAATCAGAACTTATATGTTCAGAGAACACAATCAAAACGCAAGACAAGAAATACACAAAGTAAAACCCTACCACATCACCGACCAAACAATATCAAAAGCTATCTCCCCAGGGTTCTTACAAGAATTAAAACAACGAGGAATATCTTTACCTAATCAATTAGAAGAATATGTAATTTTCCACGCCGGACTCCCCGTCGACACAATGACAAGAGCCGAACTAATGAAATATATACACCAAAATGAAAATTCTCGTCTTCGGCAATCCGCTGCTTAAAGAAGATTCCTTGCCAATAAAACTTCTACCAAAATTAAGACAACTCTACCCAAACATAGAATTCAAAGAAATCGACCCAACCGAAAATCTCGAAGCCCAAGGCAAACACCTAATTATATTAGACACAATAAAAAACATAGACAAAATCACAATCATCGACGACATCAACAAACTCAAAGCCAACAAACTCTACTCAATGCACGACTTCGACCTCGCTCTCAACCTCAAACTCCTAAAAAAACTCAACAAAATAGAATTAGTCAAAATCATCGGATTGCCAATGGAAATTTCTAAAAATGAAGCAATAAAACAAATCTCAAAACTCCTTAACAATATTCCTTCATATAACCCGATATCCCAAAATATATAGCATCATAAATTTCTCTTTTATTCTCTACAAGATAAGAATCCATTTTCATTTTGACAAGCTCATCTCTAGATAAAAGAATTAATCTAAACATCTCGCCAGTCCCCATATGCTCTCCATTTTTATCAAGAAAATCCTTAGCATCACGCAAACAACTATGCCAATCATTATCCATATACAAAAAGCACTAGTCTCATTTTTAAAAATTTATATACTAAACAAATCTTGTCCGCGAAAATCCTGCGGCTAAAATTCTAATCTTCCCACTCCACTTCCAAAAAATGCGCAGCGCAACTCATACACGGGTCATAAGCCC
>CAYXTT010000021.1:0-8194 GCA_964468545.1 Candidatus Woesearchaeota archaeon | reverse complement strand
CGCCTAATCTCTATTACCTAACCCCTAACCTCTCACAAATTCTGCAAAAATTCATACGCGCTCTTCGCCGCAACAGCCCCTTCGCCCGCCGCAGTAATCATCTGCTTCATCGCATTATTACCAACATCCCCCGCAACAAAAACACCCTCGACATTCGTCCGCCCATCCTTCCCGCAAACAATATAACCCTTCTCAAAATCCAAACCCAAATCCTTAACAACTTTCACAACCGGCGTAGCCCCAACCTCAATAAAAACCCCATCAACATCCAAAACTCTCTCACTAATCTCGCCCTCACCTTCAACATCCTTCTGCCCCCTCGAATCGGTAACAATCCTCAAACTTTCTACCCGATTTGAGCCCATAATCTCCGTCGGCACAGAATAATAAATAATCTCAATATTCTCAGTCGAACAAATCTTCGACAACGCAATCGGCTCGCATCTCATCTCGTGTTTCCGATAAACAACATAAACTTTCTCACAAATACTCGACAAATAAAGCGCCGCCTTCGCAGCCGCGTCCGCCCCGCCAATCACCGCAACTTTCTTCCCCTGAAAAAAATTCCCATCACAAGTCGCGCAATAACTCACACCCTTCCCCAAAAATTCCTTCTCACCCGGAATGTTCAACTGCCGATGCTCTGTCCCCAATGCCACAATCAAACTCCTCCCAAAAACATCCTTCCCATCAACATCAACAACAAACTGCGACCTGCGACCTGCGACCTGCGACCCATGAACTCGAAGAATCTCACCTTCTAAAAACTCCGCCCCAAACCTCTCTGCTTGACTCCGAATATTTTTCATCAACTCCATACCCGAACCAGCAAACCCCGGCCAATTCTCGACCTCACCCGCCAAATTCGCAGTCCCACCAATACTTTTACCGACGACAAGTGTCTTCAAATTATAACGTCCAGCATAAATCGCCGCAGTCATCCCAGCCGGTCCAGCACCCAAAATCACAACATCATAAATTTCTTCCATAACCAAATCCAGCGCAAAGACTTTTTATATCTTAGGGAACTCCGTTAACAAAACTTTAAATAACTCCTCCTCTAAATTAAACCATGAACACAAAAGAAAAAATTGAACTAATAAAACGAAACACCGTCGAGGTTATTGGTGAAGAAAAATTAGAATCGTCCCTAAAGAAAAAACAACCAATCGTCTACTGCGGCTATGAACCATCAGGCGACCTGCACATAGGACATTACGTCACAATTCTAAAACTAAAAGATTTCGAAGACGCCGGATTCAAAGTAAAAATTTTATTAGCCGACTGGCACGCATGGCTAAACAAAAAAGGCGACTGGAAATTTATAAAAGAACAAGTCAAAAAATGGGAAAAGGCCTTCAAAAAAATTGGACTAAAAAATCCCGAAATAATAATCGGAACCTCATTTCAAAGAAAACCAGAATACTTCGACGACCTTTTCATACTTTCATCAAACTCAACATTAAACCGAGGCATCCGCGCGATGCAAGGCGTAGCAAGAGACATCGAACACGCAAAAATCACACAAATTTTTTACCCCTTCATGCAAGTCGCAGACATGAAACACCTAAACGTCGACGCTGTCGTCGCAGGAATGGAACAAAGAAAAATCCACATGATAGCAATAGAATCCCTAAAAGAAATCAACTTCCCAGTCCCAACATTCGTCCACACATCTTTAATCCCATCACTCAAAGGAGCAGAAACCGGAAAAATGTCATCATCAGACAAAAACGGATTAATCTCCATCGCCGACTCTTCTACCGAAATCAAAAACAAAATATCAAAAGCATATTGTCCTGAAGGCGAATCAAACCCAGTTATCGACATCGCAAAAATTCTAATCTTTCCGGTTTACAATGAAATAAAAATATCACGCCCAGAAAAATTCGGCGGAGACAAAGTTTACAACTCATATACGGAACTTGAAAAAGATTTTCTATCAAAAAAACTACACCCGATGGATTTGAAAAAAACCATCGGCGACAAACTATCACAAATGTTTGAAAAAATAAGATAGAATGAAGCCCGTCTGGAAATTTACAAATCAAAAAGAACTCAACGAAAAACAATTTATCAACTACATCGAAAGAAAAGTTTTTCGCACAATCAGAAAATATTCGATGCTTCAAAAAAACAAAATTATAACTCTCAAAAAATCCAACGACATCAACACAGCCGTTCTAAAAAAAATCCTCGAAACAAAATTCCAAATCAAATCAACTCACAACTCACAACTCACAACTCACAACTCAAACAACTTATCCCAAATCACCGAAGACATTTTCAAAAACATCCTAAAAAGCAACTTCAACTACAAACTACAAACTACAAACTACCCACTGCGACTTGTCTCAGATAAGGAGCTCGAACTCTATGCAAAACTCAAAAATACAAAAGGCACAAAAAGAAAACAAAATAAAAAAATCCAATCACTCTTTCAAAAATTCCTAAACAAAAACCAAGACCTTGAACTCAACATTCTCAAAGCATTCTCACAACTATCTTCTTCAGCCCATAAAAATTCTTGATAATAAAAGCGGGTTTCTCTTTTTTAATCGCACTCAGCGTAGACCACGAACATTTATTATGAATAGCAACGGCAACGCACCCCGCCTTCCTCGCAAACTTAACATCAGAAAATCTATCGCCAACATAAATCGCCTCGCTCGCCTTAATCCTAAATTTCCTAAACAATTTCTTCAGCAACTTATCCTTACTCGAAAACTTGTCAGCCCCATAAACTTTCTTAAACAAACCTTTCAATCCCAACTTCCTAATCGACGCCCGAATAAACTTCGTCTCACTATTCGAAATGACAACCAACGGATATTCCTCTTTCAATTCCCACAACGGTTTCACCGAAACGCAACGCCTAATCCCACCAGCCAACGCAGCCCGAATAAAATATTTATAAAATCTCCGTCGACATTTCCTAAAATACTTCCTATCCAATCCCAACTTCTCAAAAATAAATTTCATCTTATTCCCCAACAAACCTTGCAATTTCCTCTTGTTAAACTTATAACCAAAATCATTCAAAGCCCGAACCAACGACTCAACCGCAATCTCCCGTGCATCCGAAATCGTCCCATCAAAATCCAAAAATATCACCTTTATCATTTCTCACCTTCCTTTATCCTGGAGTAAATAAAAACTACAATTAACATCAGAGGTGCATAGATAAATAAGGCATATCGAGGGCCAATAACATCTACCAAATATCCCACAACAGGAAGAGTAATAACTGCAGCCAAAGAAACCAACATTGCATCAACACTTCCCATTGTGGCTCTCAACTTAGAAGGAGCAAATCTATGAAAATAAATTTTAGAAGCAGGGCCCATTAAATCCAAAAAGAAATCTATGACGAGTAAATAAATTAATGCTACAAGCCAAGTCTTAGGGAATAAAATAAGTACAGTAAAAAGCGCAGAAAGAAATAAACTAATCATAATAAAACGTCTTTCTTTATTTTTCTTCAATAGCTTACCAGAAAAAATAGGGGTTATCATTGTAATAAACGCAATCGCAGACCACAAATATCCAAAAGCATATTGAGGAAAATTCAATTCAAGAAGAAGTGGTGTCCATGTCATACTCATACCAAAACTTAATGCAACCCCAAAAACAAAAGTAGCAACAAGATAATAATAAAGAACATGATGTCGATAGCCGTACGAAAGAGTTTTTTTAGTCTGCTTAAACAATTCAAAAAACGATTCTTTAATTTTAACTTTCTTCTTAATATAATTTTCTTTAGCAAAAAGTAAAATAGAAATAGATATCATATAAGAAAAAAAGGCAAAAACAAAAACACTAGAAATACCAAATTTCTTTACTAATATAACACCAAGAAACCCAGAAATAATCAAGGCAAACGCATCAAAACTTTGAGATTTATGGAAATAATTATTTGAAATTTTCTTACTTTTAACCAAGTCAACAATCCATGCTTCCTTGCTTCCAGACGATAAAGTAGAGGCAAATCCAATTACAATAAAAGCAATCATAATAGAATAATAACTTTGAAGAAAAAACAAACTAAGCATAGCAACGCTTTCTATGGCATATCCCAATAAAACCGAAACCTTCCTCCCATATAAATCAGCAATAGCGCCCGTCGGTATTTCAAATAACAAAGCAGCCAAAGGAGAAATAGCTATTAAAATCCCTATCTGAGAGAAACTAAGTCCAAGATTATTTAAAAAAACTATAATAAATATCGGAGCAAAAAACAATAAAGGAGAAAAAATAGCATCCAAATAAAACGGCCACAACAACCCTAATTCATTCTTCCTAAAAAATTTCACTCTCATCCCCAACAAATCAATTCCAAACTATAAAAACTTAATCAAATCTAATTGCCCTGTCTCTTCAACAAATCCTTCAACTTCGCTATATCAGCCGCTCTGTTTTTAATCTCACTAACTTCATAAACCTGATTACCAGCAACTTCTTTCTTCCCTAAAATTTTTAAATCTCGAATCAACTTCTTTCTAATTCCATCCGAAATCAACAATTTCCCGTCGCCAGAATCCGCAATTCTCTTCGCCAAAGAAACCGTATTCCCGATACTCGTATATTTCAATTTTCCCCTGTCTTTCGACGCAACCAACTCCCCAGCATGAATCCCAATTCCAAACTTAATCTTGTCCCTAAATTTCTTATTATAACTATTCAGCCCATTCAATATTCCCATCCCGGCTTTAACCGCCAAGTCCTCATTCTTGTATGTCTTCGTTGCAACCGGAGAAAACACAACAAAAATATAATCGCCCCTCCAATCAATCAGCCCCTTCATTTTACGAGCCCCTTCAATCGTTGTCTGCAATGCACTTTTCGCAACATCGCTCAACTTATTATAATCCTTAACACTAATAGCAACAACTGCCGACATATCCTTTTCTCCTTTCAAAACTAAAGTTGCTTCCGCACTTCCAATATCACCCCTCGACAAATCAGCCATCCCATCATTTTTTAAATTAGGTCCATCACTAAATTCCTGGATACCCCTCGTTTTAATTCTCGACGGCACCCCGCCCTTCCTTCTTGCGACGCCAACTTTACCAAAAATTCTTTTAATAATTCCAACCTTCCCGCCGACAGTTTTCGTTTTACGATATCGTCTAAACAAAACAAAACCCACTCCACCGACGACAATAATCAAAAAAACCCACACAATAGAATAACCCTTAAAAATTCCAACATCTTTCAAATCACTAACTGAAATCGCCTTCCCCGTCAACAAAACCTGATGGTTCGAAGAATCAACTCCATCATCAACTGAAACATCATATTCCCCACTCGGCGCTTTCAAATTAAATTTCCTAACCTCACCCAAACCAATATTAAGATTCAAGACCTTGCTCTCATTCCCAATCCCTACACTAATACTTCTATTATAAACAACATTCCCAATATTCGTAACAGTAAGCACTGAGCCCTCAAAACTAAAATTAGCTTTCTGAACTCCCGCCATTTCAAATTCCCTTTCTTCTATAATCCCGCCAAAAGAACCAATAACTCTCCATGTCCCAACCGTCGCATTAGAATTAAAATTAAACTCACCAAAATCGCCAGTCTGAACAATCATCGCAAATTCCTTTGCATTCGGCGAAATAAATTTAACATCAACAGTCCCGCTCATCTCAACCCCAGACTGGTCATAAACTTCAACTCCGACGCTAAAACTCTCCTCGGGCACAGCAACATCATTCCCCAAACTCATAACAAGTGACGACGCAACCTGATTAATACTAAACCCAGCACTGGCTGAACCTTCATTCAAAATCCCACTCTTCCCCGTATCATAAGCCCTGACATCTAAATAATAATTTCCGGCCTCAATTGTGTCGGACGTCGTAAAAACTTCACTAACAACACCATCACTAATTGCCTTACTAAAAGAAGTAATATTAGAACCCTCAACAAACCCGTTCAATAAATCCCCATTCGTTTTCGTCGCCAAAATCCGAATCATTATCGCCTCACCCGGGTTATAAGCTGTCTTATCCAAAGAAACAGTTACCGCCACGTCGTCGCTAATTGTAAAAACATTTGTCGAGCAACCATCTTCTCCAAGTTTCGCGGTAATTTGACACTCCCCGATAATATCACTATAATTGGCAATCTCCAAATCATCCAACCTCAAAATTTTATAAAAATTCCACTCACTTTCTTCATCCGACGGAAAAGAAGTCGCAGGAAGTCGCGCCAAATTCGTCGTCAGATTTCCACAAACCAAACCAAAATTCAAGTTACCATTCTCGGCACCGACGATACCACTCGTCTTAACATCCAACCTATCACCAAGATTATATACATCCAACGGCTTCGACAAAGAAATCCCCGCACTAACAAAAGAACAAACCAAAACAAACATGAACACAACCAAACATCCCCATTTTTTCATACACATCAAAGACATTTTTACTATTTAAACATTATGAACCATCCCACAAATCTTTAAAAAATATCCCTCTATATCAAAATATGAAACGCAAGCAAAGAAATCAATTCATGGAATTCTTAGAACAAGATATGAATAATGGAAGAATTTTTTACAAATCATCTATTGAACTATGCTATCGTTTCGGGTTCAGACCCGACATCGCCGAAGATATTATTCAGGAAGTAATAGAGCATACTGCAAGAACCGATCCAAAATATAAACCAAAAGAAGGAACACAAGAAGCATTTTTGTATGAGTGTATAAAAAATAAATGTATGGACTATTTAAGAAGAAGAAGACAACCTAATTTTACATCATTGAACTTCCCAGAAGGAACAACGCTTACAGACATCATATCAGACGACCAGCCAACACCATTAGAAACCCTCGAAGAGGAAGAAAAAATACAAAAATTAAGAGGAGCGATAGCCGGACTTTCACCAACCACAAGAAAAACCGCTGAATTGAGAGCATCAGGCTTCTCATATCAACAAATAGCAGATACTCTTAACGTCCCAGAAGGAACAGTGAAAAGCACACTCTATCGTGCCAAAAAACATCTTGCTAAATTATTAAGGGATTAATATTCCATAAATATAAAAACAATCTTCCATAACATCACTGATGGAAAAAATGAAAGTAACACCTTGGGAAGTCGAGGGCAATATCAATTACGAAAAACTTATAAAAGAATTCGGCACAACTCCAATATCAAAACAAATTTACGAGGAACTAAAAGATTGCCACCCGCTCCTAAGAAGAGGGTTGTATTTCTCTCACCGCGATTTCGACAAGTGGCTTAAAGCTCACAACGACGGCAAAAAGGTTTCCGTAATCACCGGCAGGGGTCCGTCGGAAAAAATGCATATCGGACATCTAATCCCATTTCTCGTCGCCAAATCACTTCAAGACAAATTCAATTGCGATGTCTACATCCCAATCTCCGACGATGAAAAATTTTTCATAAAAGAAAATCTAACAATTAAAGACGCAATAGAATTCTCGCAAGACAATATCCTCGACCTCATCGCACTCGGCTTCAACCCAAAAAAAACTTTCATCTTCGAGGATTTCATCCATACTGACATCTACAAATACGCAGCCCAAATCGCGAAACGAATAACCTACTCAGTCGCAAAAGCAACATTCGGATTAACTCCGGAAAAAAATATCGGCTGGTCTTTCTACCCCGCGATGCAAGCCGCCCACATACTCTTTCCACAATTTCATTCAAAAAAACATATCTCAGTCGTTCCCGTCGGAATCGACCAAGACCCATTCATTCGACTAACCCGCGACATCGCAACCCACAACGACATCAACCTCGAAAAACCCGCCGCGCTCCACGCAAAATTTATCCCATCCCTTCACGGCTCGGCAAAAATGTCGTCGTCAGGAATCGGAGTAATTCTCTTGTCGGACGACCCAAAAACAGTCAAGAAAAAAATAAATAAATACGCATTCTCGGGCGGACAAAAAACAACCGAAGAGCACCGGCAAAAAGGCGGAAACACCGACGTCGATGTCTCATTCCAATATCTAAAATATCTCTTCGAACCATCCGACGAAAAACTCGAAAACATAAAACAAAAATACGAATCCGGCGAAATGCTCACCGGCGAACTCAAGGCAATCCTAATCGAAAAAATAAACGCGTTCCTAAAAGAACATCAAAAGAAAAAAGAAGAGGCCAAAAAAAATTTAGATAAATTTATTCTAAAAAATTAAATGCCCCCACGA
>CAYXTT010000020.1:6980-8560 GCA_964468545.1 Candidatus Woesearchaeota archaeon | reverse complement strand
TGCAGAGCCCGCGATGTCCAAGTTCGATTCTTGGTGGGGGGATAGATTTTTATAGTTCTAATTTGTGTTTGATTTATGGCATGGGACGAGGCGAATGATTTTATGGGGAAGTATGGTTTCTGGATAGGATTGGTTTTAGTTTTGGTTGTTTTTTATTTGTTGTTTAGATAGAGAGTTTTTTGTTTAATCCCTTCTAATTTGGTCGCTCATGAAGAAGACTTTGTTTGATTCGACCTCGTGGATTTTGCCGTCTTTTTCGAAAACGGCTGTTGCTTCTGGGAGCGAGAATTTTCCGACGACGCCGACTTTTGAATAGACTATGTATGTAAACAATCTTTCTTCGCCGGCTTTGAGGTCACCGATGTTCCAGTGTATTCGTCGGCTTTCAGCGTCGATTTTATCGGGTTTAACTATTCCGAATTTGTTGTAGATTTTTAAGATTGCTGGGATGCGGTCGATTAGTGTCGTGTTTTCGACGTTCTTTTTTGCTTTGAGGGATAGGGTTATTTTAAGTGCGAATTCGTCGTGCTTTGTTCGGACGTGATGGACGGATTTTTTGATTTCTATTTTTGTTTCGGTGAATCGTTTGAGGCCGATGAGTGCGAGTGCGACGACGACGATTATTAAGAATGGGAGAATGTAATTTGTTTTTGCTTTGATTGTAAATGTTTCAGTTGGGGCTAAGTCTTGTTTCATCCAAGTGTAATCAACGGTTAATCCTTTTCTTTCGACGGTGTTTGGTTCAATATTAAAAGTTGTGAAGAGTCGGGAAAAGATATTTTTTGTAATTTCGATTTGTGTGTTTTCGAGAACGTTGCCTGTATTGGTTTTTGTCATAGTTTGTGTTCGGATTAGGAGTCCGGATTTGTCTTCGGTTGTTGTTATCCCTTTTTTTTCGCCGAGGTAAAGGTTGCCGTTGATTTTCTTTTTGCCGTTTTTGGTTTGGAAGGTTGATTCGATTATGTAGACGCCGGCTTTTGTTTTCTTGAGTTTGTCGTCGCTGACGTTTGCTGTGAATTCGAGTTTTTGGTTTGGTCCGAGGTCGAATGTTGCTTCGGTGTTGAATAGAATTGATGAAAATTTTACTGAAAGGTTTTTGAGTGTTGTTGATTCGAGATTTTTGATGTAGAATTTTACCTTGTTTGAAGTTGGGTCGATTGTGTCAGAATTGATTTCTATTGTGTTTTCGAGTTGTAGGATTTTGGTTAGGAATTTTTTTTCTGTTTTTTCGAAGCCCCGATGGTTTAGGATGTATGTGAACGTGTAGTATCCTTCGACGTCGAGATTTTCTGTTGGAGATATTGTGAATGTTTTTATGAATAGGTCTTTTGATATTATGAATGTTTCTGATGGTTTGATTGAGACGTCGGCGAGGGTGTAGAGGTTGTATGTTCCTGATGTTGCGTTTGTGATTGTGAGAGTTATGTCGATTGATGAATCGATTTCGGGAACAAGGACGTTCGAGTTGTATTCAGCTGAGATGTTTAGTGCGGAGGTGAAACTAAGAGAGATTAGTATTAATATTAAGAATGATAGTTTCATGGGGTAGAGAGTTTTGATTATTTTATAAGCATTGTTGT
>CAYXTT010000020.1:0-6880 GCA_964468545.1 Candidatus Woesearchaeota archaeon | reverse complement strand
AGGTCGTAAACATCTTTATATTTCCAGTGTCCAGTTTGTTTGAGTTTTTCTTTGTAGACCTCTTTTTTTTGCGCCATCTTAAATTATATAGATTTGGATTATATAAAGATTTCGAGAGCGATAAAAATATAAACGATTATTTGTGTTCTTGTTTATGGGCGCTGAGATTTTTGTTGAGGAGAAGGCGAAGGAGTTTTTGGGTTTGTATAAAAATTTGACTTCTGTTTATTGGAATGCGACTTTAACTGGCGAGGAAAATAAGTACAATGAGGTCGCTGAAAGAGAAATTGCTTTGAAGAAGTTTTTTAATGATAAAGAAAATTTTGGTAAGGCTAAGGAATTTTTGAGGGATGAGAAGGACGAGGTTTTGAAGAGACAGTTGAAATTGCTTTATGATGCTTATCTTTCTAATCAGGGGAGTTTGGATTTGTTGAGTGAGGTTTCTAAGAAGAGCAGTGAGGTTGAAAGGAAGTTTAATGTTTTTAGGGCTGACGTCGACGGGAAAAAGGTTTCTGATAATGAGATAAAGAAAATTTTGAGAGATGAACTTGATTCTGGGAAACTTGAAAGAGCCTGGTGTGGTTTTAAAAAAGTTGGCGAAATTGTTAAGGATAATGTTTTGGAGGTTGTGAGATTGAGGAATAAGTTGGCGAGGAGTTTAGGGTTTGAGAATTATTATGAATTTTCTTTGGATGTTAGTGAGCAGAAAGAGAGCGAGATTTTTGAGATTTTTGACGAGCTTGATTCTTTGATTGCGAAACCTTTTGAAGATTTGAAAAATGAAATTGATTTGAATTTGGCGAAGAAATTTGGGATTGAAGTGAAGAGTCTGAAGCCGTGGCATTATGGAGATCTGTTTTTTCAAGAGGCGCCGAAAATTTATTCTGTTGATTTAGATGATTTTTATAAGGATGATATTTTGGAGAAGGCTAGGAGATATTATGAGAGTTTGGGTTTGAGCGTTGATGATATTTTAAAGAGGAGTAGTTTGTTTGAGGCGAAGGGGAAATATCAACATGCTTATTGTATGGATATGGATAGGGGCGGGGATGTTCGGACGATGCAGAATTTGAAGAACGATGAAAATGGGATGTCGACTTTGTTGCACGAATTGGGGCATGGTGTTTATTGGAAGTATATGAGTTCTGATTTGCCAATTGTTTTGAGAGATACGGCTCATACCTTTGTTACCGAGGCTGTTGCTATGATTTTTGGGAGGAAGGCGAGTAATTTGGATTTTGTTAAGAAAGTTTGTGGAGAGGATTTTGATGATGGGGGAATTATCAAGAAGATTCTTCGGCTTGAGCAAATTGTTTTTTCGAGGTGGACGCAAGTTATGTTCAGATTTGAAAGGGAACTTTATAAAAATCCCGAACAGAATTTGAATAAGGTTTGGTGGGATTTGGTGAGGAAATATCAGCTGATTGATTTTTACAGGGATAAGCCGGATTGGGCGTCGAAGATTCATATTGTGAGTTCTCCGGTTTATTATCATAATTATATGTTGGGGGAATTATTGGCTTCGCAGTTGCACAGTTATATTATGGAGAATTTTTCTGTCGACGGAGATTCATATTTTGGGAGTCGTGAAGTTGGGGATTTTTTCAAGGAGAAGATTTTTCGAGTTGGGGCAAGATATAGATGGGATGAATTAATCCGGCGAGCGACTGGTGAAAATTTGAGTGCTAGGTTTTTTGTTAGAGAGTTTGTTGGGTAATTATCTTTTGTTGTAGCAGTCGTCGCAGAGCCATTGGGCTTCGTCGTGATAGAGGATTTCGTATTCTCCGCATTCTTCGCAGATGCCTTGCTTCCGCGGGGCTATTATGCTACTTCGGTTTAGTTTTTCAGTTTCTTCTTTTATTTTTATTGTTTCGGCGATGACTTGGAAAAGTCCGGGGTCGATTTTGAGGATGTCTTTTGTGGTGATGAATCCTATAATTTTTCCGTGTTCGACGACGGGGAGTCTTCGGATTTTTTTCTTTTTGAATTTTCTTAGAGCGTCGGTGATGTCTTCTGATGGTTTTATCGTGATGACTTTTCGTTTCATTAGAGCTTTAGCCGGAATATTTTTCAAATCATATTTTGATTTTTTTACGATTGCCCAAATGATGTCTTTTTCGGTGAGAATTCCTTTGATTTTGTCGCCTTCTTTGATTACTAAACTTCCGACTCTTTTTTTAACCATCGTCTTGGCGCAGTCGCGGAGGTTTGTGTCAGGTGTGACGTGGACGAAATTTCTCGTCATTAAATCACCAACTTTAATTCCTGTGTCCATAATTATTGTAGGTTGAAGAAGTATTTATATGTTGGTTAGTATTTTAGGATGACACTGGAGTATAATAATTTTTATAAATGGATTTGATGGATTTTTGTTATGGCAGAAGGTATTGTGGCTGAAGATGCGCAGAGGATTTTGGGGCGGGATGCTCAGAGGAATAATATTTTGGCGGCGCGGGTTGTTGCTGAGACTGTGAAGACTACTTTGGGACCGAAGGGAATGGATAAGATGTTGGTTGATCGAGCGGGTAATATTATTGTAACAAATGATGGGGTGACGATTTTGGAAGAGATGGCTATTGAGCATCCGGCGGCGAAGATGGTTGTTGAGATTGCGAAGACGCAGGATTCTGAGGTTGGCGACGGGACGACGACGGCGGTGATGTTGGCTGGGAAATTTTTGGAGAATGCCGAGAAACTTTTGGATATGAAAATTCATCCGACGGTTATCACGCGGGGTTATCGATGGGCCGAGGAGAAGGCGCAGAAAATTTTGAGGGATTTGGCTTTTGAGATTGCTTTGAAAGAGGATTTGGTGAAAGTTGCGCAGACGGCGATGACGGGGAAGGGTGTTGAATATTTGAGGGAGAAGTTTGCTGAGATTGTTGTCGATGCTGTTGATGTTGTCGCCGAGGGGAAGAAGGTTGATTTGGGAAATATCAGGATTGAGAAAAGGAAGGGTGGGGCGATTGAGGATAGTGAATTAATTAGGGGGATTGTTTTAGACAAGGAGAGGATTTCGATGGATATGCCGGTGCGTGTTGATGGGGCGCGGATTGCTTTGATAGAGGAAGCGTTGGAAGTTAAGGGGCCGGAGATGGAAGCGAAAATTTCTGTGTCGTCGCCGGAGCAGTTGCAGAGTTTTTTGAGTCAGGAGGATTTTATTTTAAAGGAGAAGGTTGAGGCGATTAAGTCGTCTGGGGCGAATGTTGTTTTTGCGCAGAAGGGCGTCGATGAGTTGGTGCAATATTATTTGGCGAAGGCGGGGGTTTATGTTGTTCGTCGGATTGCGAAGTCGGATATTCAAGGTTTGGCGAAGGCGACAGGCGGGCGTGTTATTTCGAAGTTGAGCGAGTTAAGGAAAGAAGATTTGGGATTTGCGGATTATGTCGAGGAGAGACGGAGCGGAGATGATGGGATGACTTATGTTATGGGTTGTAAGAATCTGAAGGCGTTGACGATTTTGATTAGGGGCGGGACGGAGCATATTGTCGATGAGGTTGAGCGGGCGGTGAAAGATGCGTTGGGTGATGTTGCGGCTGTTGTTAAGGATTCTAAAGTTGTTGCTGGCGGCGGTGCGGTTGAGATTGAGTTGGCGAAAAGGTTGAGGGAGTTTGCTTCTGGGTTGAAGGGGCGTGAGAGATTGGCGGTTGATGAGTTTGCTTCGGCTTTGGAGTTTGTGCCGACGACTTTGGCTGAGAATGCGGGGATGGACCCGATTGATGTTTTAACAGAGTTGAGAGCGATGCACGACGCTGGGAATAGGGATTATGGTTTGAATTTGTTCAGTGGCTGTATTGAGGATAATTTAGAGAATGGAATCGTTGAGCCGTTGAAGGTGAAGACGCAGGCGATTGCTTCGGCGACCGAGGTTGCGATTATGATTTTGAGAATTGATGATGTGATTGCTTCGCGTTCCGCGAACGCAGGTCGTAGGTCGCAGGTCGCAGGTCGCGGACTTGGTGGGATGGAAGGGTATGAGTAGGTTTTTATATAATGAATTAGTGATTTAGTTATGAGTTGGAAAAGTGTTAATGATTTTATGAAGAAGCATGGGTTTTGGATAGGATTGGTTTTGATGTTTGTTGTTCTTTATTTGTTGTGTAAAACATATATTGGGAAACTATTTTTTCCTTAGTGTTAAATCCTATTCGCAAAATGCATCTCGCGACAAATTTATTTGTTTATTGTTTTATTTGTCGCTTGAAGCGTTTTGCTCGAAGCGAATTGTTCGCTCGGGTCAGACCCGAGTTCGATGCGAAATCCGAGAATCGAACTCGGGTCTCAACGTTGGCAACGTTACGTTCTACCACTAAACCAATTTCGCTTATAGATAATTAATAATAATTGTTTTTATATCTTTTCAAGTGTTGTGTTATTATTGTATAATAGATACAAACGAAAAGTTTAAAAAAGAGACGATTCATAATTTTATATGGATAATTTACAGACGAAACTCAAAGAAATGGAAGAAAGAAATCCTTCAGTTAGCTTGCGAAATAATCCCAAATCAACATTAAAAGAAAGGGTAAATTTCTTTTTTCGAGACAAGTTGAGGAAAGTTTCAAGTGTTGAGCATAATTATTTCAGGATAAGTTATATCGAGGGGTGGGGTTATTTAATGAGTGGTCAAAATGATTATCAAGAATTTCATCCGGAAAAATTAGTGGGATATAAAATAGGGACTGAAGATGTTGGTAAATTTTGTTCCTTTATGGATAAATATGGAATTGAACCTATATTTGGGAAAATAATCGATAGGCAAGAATTGTGGATGGATAAGTTAAGAGATATGCATAATCAATTAGGAATATTTGAAACTAAAGAAGAGTTAAGAGAAAGCACAAAAAAAATGGAAGGCAAGAAAGCTATTGAAGTATTTGTTAAAAATTTTGATTCGCGAGCGCTTTGGGATTATAATACGTCGTGTAGAAATGGAAATGGAAGAGGAATAAAGTGGAAATTTGGTTATTGTGAAAGAATACATAATCCAAAACAAGGACTTAAAGAATTAAGGAATGGAAAAAAAGAACCGGATTTTACTATTGATACATCGGGCTATGATGGATGGTTGAATCCAAATGAATTAATTTGATTTTAAATTTGGTTATTATCTTCTTGGGCGGTTGAAATTTTTTCTTCGTGGTGGGCTTCTTTGATTTGAGTTGTGATGTCGTCGGTTTCCATTGATTCCGTTTCGGCTTTCGAATCTTCTTCTGTCGAATTCGGGTTTGAGGTAAATCATTTCGAATTGCGGGAGTTCTTGTGGTTCGATAATTAGCGAGTCGTCGCGTTTGATGTTGTCGAAATTTTCGTAGTCGCGGTTTGAGAGAAGATTGATTGCGATTCCTTCTTTGCCGGCGCGTGCGGTTCTGCCGACTCTGTGAATGTAGTCGTTGCTGGTTGGCGGGAGGTCGTAGTTGTAAATGTGGCTGACGCCTGGAATGTCAAGTCCTCTTGCGGCGACGTCGGTGCAAACTAAAACGTGGACGCCTCCACCTTGGAAGTTGTCCATTATTTTTGATCTTCTGCTTTGAGTTAGTCCGCCATGAATTGCTGTTGCGTCAATTTTATTTTTCTTTAGATTTTTTTCGACGAAGTCGACGTTTCTTCGGGTGTTGCAGAAAACCATTATTAGATTTGATTTTTCGTTGTTGAGTAGATGGATTAGTAATGAAAATTTTGCGTTGTTTTGGACGTCGTAGTAAATTTGTTTTAGTTTTGATTTGTCAATGTAAGATTCGACGGAAATTTTTGTCGCGTTGTGCGTGTGTTTTTTGGCGAGGTGGTCGATGTCGGCGGAGATTGTTGCGGAGAATAACATTGTTTGTCTTTCTCTCGGGCATTTGGCGATTATTTTTTCGACGTCGCGGTGGAATCCCATGTCGAACATTCGGTCGACTTCGTCGAGGACGAGGAATTTAATTTTGTTTAGGTTTAGGGTTCTTCTTTCTAAATGGTCTAAAATTCTGCCAGGTGTTCCAACGATGACGTCTGTGTTTGGGATTTTTCTTATTTGTTCTCCAATACTTACTCCTCCGTAAATCGTTAGTGTTTTTAGTTTTTTATTTTTGGAAAATTTTTTGATTGAGTTTGCGACTTGTTCTGTTAGTTCTCGAGTTGGGGTTAGAATTAACGCCTGAGTTGTTCCGTTAGGTTTGAGATTTTCTATTATAGGTGATGCGAAGGCGAGAGTTTTTCCGCTTCCCGTCGCTGATTTGCCGATAATGTCATTGCCGGCTATCGCTGGCGGGATTGCTTCTTGTTGAATTTTTGAAGGTTTTTCAAATTTTAATTCTTTTAGCACTTCTATTAGTTTTTGGCTTAAGCCGAGTTTTCTGAATTTTTCCATTTCAAGAAATAATTTGTTTGTCGTTGGACTCAATATTTATCTTGTATTGTTTGGTTGGGTTCTTTCTTTTTAAGTTTATGGTTTTGTCAGAGTTCGGTTTGGAAAGGTTTATTAATTTGATTGAGTTTTATTGGGCAAGATGAGGGTTGCGATAAATGGCTTTGGGCGGATAGGACGGGCGGTTTTTCGACGAGCGTTGGAGAAAGGTGTGAATGTCGTTGCTGTTAATGACTTGGCGGATGTGGAAAGTTTGGCTTATTTGTTGAAACACGATTCGGTTTATGGCGCGATGAGTTACGAGGTGTCAGGTGTCGGGCGTCAGAATTCAGGTGCGGGTGATTATTTGAAAGTTGGAGGAAAGAAAGTTTTGGTTTTTAATGAGAAGGAGCCGAGGAAGTTGCCGTGGAAAAAGTTGGGTGTTGATGTTGTTGTTGAGTCGACGGGTTTTTTTACAGATAGGAAGAGTGCGTCGGGACATTTAGATGCGGGGGCGAAGAAGGTTTTGATTACAGCGTCGGGGAAGGATGTGGA
>CAYXTT010000019.1:0-9847 GCA_964468545.1 Candidatus Woesearchaeota archaeon | reverse complement strand
TCCCAAAACAACCCAAACCCCAAACCCAAAACAAAATCCGCACAAATACGCAAACTAATTACTCCATTCTCTAAAACAACATAACAAAAACATTAAAAACCCTTCCCTCCACAAACAATTATGAAAACCAAAGGAAAATTTATCAGAGTAAACTGCTCCAAATGTAAAGCATCACAAATCATATTCGGAAAGGCCTCAACAAAAGTTCGATGCCTCGAATGTAACACAATACTCGCGCTACCATCATCTGGCAAAGCAAAAATCCGCTCAAGAGTAGAAGAAGTTCTATAGATTTAAATAATCAAAAACCTAAAAACAAAAATGGAAGAAGGCGACTTAATATTATGCAAAGTTGAACAAGTAACAAACACAATCACATCTGTAAAAATGCCAGACGGTCACGAAGGAACAATAATATCGTCGGAAATCGCCCCTGGCCGAATCAAACTAATGCGACAATATGTCATTCCAAACAAACAAATTGTTTGCAAGGTTCTAAAAGTTGAAGGCAACCACGCCCACCTCTCACTAAGACGAGTAACAGCAAAAGAAAAAAACGAAGTAATGCAAAAATATAAACAAACCCAAGCCATCAATGTCGCATTCAAACAAATTCTCGGTAAAGAAGAAGAATCGATAAAAGAAAAAATTCTACACGACTTCAATGACCTCACAGAATTCGCAAACAAAATTAAGGAAGACGAAAAAATATTATCAAAATATATTCCGAAAGAAAAACAAGAAGCAATCAAAAAAGCCCTCGAGAGAAAAAGAAAAAACATAGAACTAAAACAAAATATTAAAATCAAATGTTTAGAAGAAGACGGAATAAAAAAAATAAAAAAAATCTTCGACCTAAATAACAAAAATATATCAATCACCTACATCTCTGCCGGAAACTTTAAATTAAAACTAAAAATCGGCGATTTCAAAAAAGGTAAAAAACAAATGACAGAAATTATAGAAGAATTGGAAAAACGCGCAAAACAAAACAACTGCGAATTTTTTGCCTCCGAAGAAAAATGAATCTAAAAAAATGCCCATCCTGTAATAAATACACCCTAAAAGAAAAATGCCCAATCTGCGACGAAGAAACAAAACCAGCAAGTTACAAATTTATCAAAATCAAAAACGCACCGCCACGCTCAATTCCATTTAAAAAATAATTCTAATACCTAATCCCCAATACCTAATCCCCGATTGTTAAAAATTTCATTTTTAACAATCTCCATATCTTTCTCCCAATCATCAATCAATGCTCTCTTATAAATAATCGCCGCCGGATGAAACAACGGAATCAGCTTAAACTTCAAATCTTCAATCTCAACATCACGAATCTTCCCGTGAACTTGTGTAATCCCATTCTGCTCCCCCATCCTGTCAACATTCCCGCCAGCCAAAAAAAACTTCGTCGCATAATTCCCAAGCGAACAAATAACCTTCGGCTTCATCTCCCGAATCTGCTTCAATAACCACGGCGTATGCGCTCTAATTTCATCAGGCAACGGGTCGCGATTTTCCGGCGGACGACACTTCAAAATATTCGCAACATAAACATCGTCTAAACTTAACCCAACATTCGCCAACAACTTATCCAAATTCTTCCCAGCCGCCCCACAAAAAGGAACTCCCTGCTCATCCTCGTTTCGCCCCGGCGCCTCACCAACAAATAAAATATCCGCATTCAAATTCCCTTTACCGACGACAATATTCGTGCAATTCCTAAACGGCTCTGTCTTTTTCACTAACGCCGCCTCATAGAAAAAAAACTCCGAACTACTTTTATTTGACTCCATAAAAAAATAAATAATCTCCAAATTAAATAACTTCCGAATCAACCCGCTTCCAACAAATTAAAATTTAATCAAAGAACTGCACAAAGCATGACAGCGACGCTTAAAATAAATTTATAAGAATATCACCAACTCAAAAAGGTTGATAAAAAACATCGGCATTCTTACAAAACAATCATCTCCTCTTCATTCTAACCCTAACAGAACTCTTTCTCCCACTCTTCAAAAAATACCAAGTAATTCCACCAAGAACAACTAAAACACCAAGAACAACTAAAATAATTTTCCATTCAAATCCCTCGACAAATTCTGCAATCTTTTCCACTCCTTCAGAAACAGAACCATTGCCCGATGTCGAATCACCAACAACAGCACCATTGCCAACACTCGTTTCATTAGCAGTCGCATTAACAATCACGCCTCCGCCTCCGCCGCCTCCGCCGCCCGAAGAATCAGTCGTAGCAGCAGGCACCGTTGCCGCAGGAACACTAATAGAATATCCAGCCCCCGCAACCAAACCAATCATTAAAAATCCAACCAATAAAAAAACGAAAATACTTCTCATTCCCATCCTAAAGCCCCAATGACACCGGAATCTTGCAAGCCGTAGAACTCGCTCCACCCGAAGAACAATTTACATAATCATCAACATCTTTCGCATTTGCCCCATTATCGTCGACAAAATTAAATGTATTCGAAGAACTATAAGCAACCGGCATATTCATTTGAATATAATCAGAAGCACCCCCAAGATGCATTTCATCAATCAACTTATCCCATTTCTTTAAACTCGAATTCATTCCCATCATATCCGCCGTCGCATTACAAACAAATGCCTTGCTCATATCAATCTTCACCGGCTCATAAATATTAATCCCATAAAATCCGATACTCAAACCATTCTCACAACTACTATGCACCGTCATATTCATTTTTTTCGTAACCGAAGTATTGGTCTTAA
The DNA here is from genome assembly GCA_964468545.1 of Candidatus Woesearchaeota archaeon. Classification (GTDB taxonomy): domain Archaea; phylum Nanobdellota; class Nanobdellia; order Pacearchaeales; family GW2011-AR1; genus JAGVXH01. The sequence continues at coordinate 7,093 of CAYXTT010000019.1, read as the reverse complement.
TCCCAACATCAAATTCAGTAGGCACCCCATTAATCGTAAATGTCTCAGTAAAATTATAATTAGTTTTATTCAATGCAGGAATATCGACGGTATAACCATCTGGCAAATCAAGCTTGAAAATAAACGACTTAGCAACAAGACTCTTCTTCGTCGTAAAATTAGCGCAAGCGGATGTCCCACAATTACCAGACGGGTCGCAGGTCTTAATTTTATAATAATAAGTCGTCCCATTGCTCAACGCATATCCCAAACTATAACTCTCATCAATTAAATCAATAGAATGAAACGGTTTAAAATTCGCATATTGCTGATACGCCTCAATCCCTATATCACTAATGGTCTTATTCAAAATCTTACAAGTCGAATCAGTCAAATAAAACAGCACACTCATATTTGATGGTTCATTAGTATCAATTCTCATAAACGCCCCATCTCCCAACTTGTCCACTTTGCTAGACATCACCGTCGGAGAAACCTTATCTAAAACATCAACACCAAACGCGAATGCATTTCCAGTCGCACACTTAGGAGTAAACACACAATTAGGGTCCGCACAATCAGCCAACCCATCCTCATTATCATCAATCCCATTCATGCACTCTTCAAAAACATTAAACCCAAACTTCTGCATATTCTTACACTTCGGGTCCTTCGTACTTGGATTAGAACAATCCACAAACCCAAAATCAACCGTCCCTGGAGTATAATACCCCGGTCCAACATAATCCGAAGGATTAGTCCTCGTCCTGCTCACATTTGCACTCACCATATAAATTTTCATCGTCGATGTTTTATCATACTCCGGAAAGGACTCCAAATCTTGACGAGCCACTCCAATCATAACTCCACCAATCTCTCCACAGCCCATCTTCTTGCTCGTAGTTACCAGAGCATTCGTCGCCGTCCAATTCCCACTACTACATCTCATCAACTGCTTCGTCTCAACAATACCCGTCGTCGTATTCCTCGCCACATAACTAATCATAAAATCATAACCCGCATAATTCGCATCACCAACTGCATTACAAGCACCAGTATTATTCCCATCCGTGTCTAAATACCAATAAAACTTACTCGAAGCATTTCCCTTCCCGGTAACCCCAGAACTTACCGTCCCATTCGACTGCATCTTCGCTAAAACATTATAACCATTACATAAAATAGAATTACTAATATTAAAAATACCCGCACCAAAATTAAACCCATCAGGCGTAACCCTCATTCCCATTCCCATTATATCAACCTCTCCACTAACCCCTGCTTCTGCACTCGGACCAGACGGACCCATACTATTCCCAGAATCCATCGCTAATTCGATATTATCACCCTGCACCGTCCCAAAATGTTGAAACTCCGCCTTATCCATACACCAACCACTCGGCTCCGTCGCTGACAAATTATTATTAGCATATGTATCATTATTGTATTGGCAAGTAAAACTATTCAAAGCACATCCCGTCTCATTCCCATTATACTGCCAACACCCCTTCTTCCCCCCATCACCAGTTCCCATCATTATAAATGTCGACGGCTGACAAGTATTACTCATATTTCTCCACTCACAAATATTCCCCAAACCAGTCCCTCCGCAAGCGCTCTCGTTCAAATCCATTTCAAAACACGCAACATCACACCAACCTCCCTGCATAGAATAATTATCAATCTTCCATGTACAATTACTACTTAAACCACACCCTGTCTCATTCAAATCCATACAAATAGAAAACGGCTTAAAATCACACCAACCAGGAGTTATATTCAAAGCTAATTGCTGAGCACACCAACTATCAGAAGGATTATTCGCACACCAACTATCATTCTTCCATTGACAATTAACGCTCCCAGCATTACAAAAACTCTCATTAGCCCCATACTGCCAACAATTAGCACTATCCATCGTCGTCTTATTTATATCACACATCCCGCCACTAAAACTCGAACCAGTATCATTAGTACATCCCGGAATATTACCACACGCAGTCAAATTACTATCATACTTCCAACAATTAGCCCCAGGCATATCACACCATCCTGCAGTATTCCAATTATCAGTTATCCAAGAACAGTTCAACTCTCCAAACGCAACAGTAGAATTACAATCCCCCTGTGTCGCCTGAGCAAAACAATCTCCGCCAAACGCCGAACCCCCACAAAAATTATCAAATCCACAATCAGGATCGCTACAATCTATCATTCCATCCGCATCATCATCCTTCCCATTAAAACAAATCTCTCCCGTATACCCACTAGGACCACACAGGCCGTCCGCACTATCCCACGAACAATTAATCGCACTACTTTGACAAGCAGTCACATCAAAACAAGAAAAACAATCCTTATTGCAAACTTTCTTTGTCTTATCAACACAATAACCAGAACCAGCACCAGCACCCGTATTATTTACCCACTGACACCCAACCCCACTATTAGCGACACTGCCAACACAAGCACTATAAGGATTATTCATAAAATCGCAATCTTGACATTTCACATTACAATCAGACGAACCCGAATATTCCATTTCTTGAGGATAATCACACCAACCCAAACCATTAAACGCAGAACTCCCATTTGTCCATTGGCAATACCCCAACGCCGAACTAACACAGGCTGCCTCAGCCACAGAAACATTGTCCCACGCGCTTCCATTATACTTAAACTCACAAGCCCAACAAGAACTATCACAACTCGCCTTATTTGCTTCCTGCCCCCCATCATCTACATTAAAAAACCCAGTCATCTCACACCACGAATCCTGTTTCAAAATAGAACCATCAATATAATATTCGGTCTGCCAAGTCCCACCCGACGCTGTGCAAGCCGTCTCACTCCCAACCGCACCAAAATCACTATCTCCTCCAGAACCAAACACTGCCCCAGAATTAAATGTGCAATTCTTCACAACCACAGAACTATTATCCCAAATACAAGGCATCATATACTCCTGAATTAATTTCATACACAAAGTATAATTATTCTTTGAATCAGGATGCTCACAAAAACCAACCGGCGGCGCACTCTTAACTACAGAATTTTTTCCCGCCGCACAAAACGCGCCAGTCAAATTCACCGACGAATTCCAAACACAATTAGGCAACGGACCATAATTACAAGCAGATTTCACATTGATATCAGCACAAGCCAAATTAGCAGAATTATTGGCATTAGCATAAACATCAACATCTTGAACATTATGCCCCTCGCAATATCCTGCATTTTTAGTATAACAAATATTACTCGCGCTATTATTTGTTATCCCATTGACGCCACCGCCCGCAACACAATAAGCACATCCAGTTATATTCCCGCAAACCAACGGCTGATTATCCGCAAACCAACAATGAGCATCACCACCAAACATAAATCCCCCGCCACCAGTTCCAAAACCCGCACCCGACGGCATTACACAATCACCAGTAGAATTATACCACCCACCCACATTAAGACACGAATCTGTATCATTAAAAAACATAAAACCTCCCCCCGCCATATCACTACAAGTCCCGCTCACATTAGTACAAGGCATCATCATTTGCGTTTTCAATGTATTGCACAAAGTTCCATTACTCCCCGCTTCATTACATGACTTCGTATAACAACACCCAACAGAATTAGGACACCATGGGTCACTTGCCTTACTCGCCCAAGTACAAGCTCCAGAAAAAGCAGTATTATTCACGCAAAGAGTTTCATTCCCATCATAACTCCAGCAACCCTTCTGGTCACAACATCCAATATCCGTCGTAGTCGCAAGAGAATTTTAATTCTGAGCATCCCCAAGCGTCTTTATCCAACACCACGGATTTTGATTTTGACCATTCGCCTTCCACTCACAAGTAGCAGAATTATCTTTACTCAAACACTGTTGCTTATTTCCATCATTGCTCCAACAACCACTAATCGGACCACCAAAATTATCATCCCCCATACTACCCCAATCCATCATACAAGTCCCATTAATCGTATAAGCAGTTCCATTAGGAAGATAATTCGTCATCGAATAACCATTCCATGTACAATTCAAAGTCCCATCATTCGCCACACAAGTTGACTCATCAGTCGCGTCCCATTGCCAGCATTCTTTTTGCAAACAGCAATAAGGCATATCAGTACCACACCAAGAATCCAAAACAACACTCCCAGAATAACCCCCTCCGTAAACCGAAGGATTAGATATACTCCCCGAAGAAGAAGTCACAATACACCCCGCAGAACTACACGCCTGCGCACTTCCTCCAGTATAAGGACCCAAATTATAACAATCAACCCAAACCGCAGAAACAAAACCAAAACCAAACGAGATACCAACGATTAAAACCAAATAAAATAAAAAAATCCTCGACGATATCACACCCATTTTCTAAAAAAATAAAACACTTTACTATTTAAACTTTTCCCAAAACCTCTCGCGAAGAATTGAACCCCGATTACACCTTTCACAAAATATATTTCGAACAGGCGAACGGGGATTTGAACCCCGGTCACAAGCTCCGCAAGCTTGCATTCTATCCAGCTAAACTATTCGCCTATTGTTCTCAAAGTGTTTTGCTCACCGCAACCATGTTTTATCCATTAAACTACGAGAGCCAAAAATCAAACCCCAAACGCATTATTAAAATTATCTAACAGACAAAACTTCCAAATTTTAATTTATACGAGAGAAATTCGCAGTGTGCTTTCGCACATAAGAAAATTTTTACCAAAAATTTATCCATAGAAATTAAAATTAAACCTCTACATCCTTCAATCCATCCGACTCAATCATAAACGCCGTTGCATTATCCGGCAAATCCGGGCTATCAATCAACTTCGCAATCCTCGAATCCTTTTTCCCCCGTCGAAGATAAATCCTATAAGTGCAATTATGAACTACATACCCATTAGCAACATAATTCTCGCCATCCGGAACCGAAAAATCATAAAACAATTCGTCCTTATTTTTCTCGACGCTAATCTTCCTAATCTTCTCAAACCTAAAATCCCCATTCAACAAATTAGCAATAAAATCCATCTTTCTCTTTATCTGCCTATCAACCACAGAAACATTCATTAAAGCACCAAACACCCTCTTCAACTCTACCCTACTAACCCACTTATACTCATTTCCTCGGGACTTCAAAAATAAAGACGGCTTCAATCCTACATCCTTAACTAACTCCCACAAATCCCCACGAGAAACAGGCATCATCTCCTTCTGATAAGTCGCCCTAATATTAAAAACACATTCTTTCAACCTCTCTTGTTTATCCAAAGCACTAAATCCAATATTCAAATACCCCTCGACATCCCTACCATCAATCAAAAGATAGCTCATCTTTTTCGCTCCAACATCAATAGAAAACGAACTCCTTATTCCAAACCTAAGCAAAAACAACTGCAAATACTCCAAAACCCTTTTGTCCTTTTGCGAAATATTAATCCTACTTCTTCCTTTATCGATATGCCCCTCAGCATCAACAAATCCCCGAATAAATCCACCAACAACTTCCATAGAACTTCGTCCAACATAATTATAGACATCTCCTAAAATCTGACTCATAAAATCCCTAATCTCTTTAGAATTAATATCCAAACTAAAACAATTTTTATTTTTCACTTTGGAAATCCTACCACCACGACCAAACACCTCAACAAACAAATTATTATAACACTCCAACACTTCCCGTCGGGCATCTCTAAACCTCACACCACGCTCCTCAAAATTTCCATCACCCATAAAATATCCTAATATCTGAGAAAACGAAACACTCATCACCGTCGGAATAATCAATCCATTATGTTTACAAGTTACAACCGGAACACATTGTAATTCAAGACCAAGCCCATTATTCAACCCATTAATAACATTTATATTAGTCAAAGCCCCCTCATTCAAAACTCTTCGAAACTGTCTTTGAGTAATCCCAATCTGAGAACAAATTTCCTCTCTACTAATCCCACTTTCAAACAACGCCTTCCTAACACCATCAGAATCCAAAACCTGCCCCACTCTTTTAACATCAAAACAAGGCAATTCCACATCAACCCCTCCAATATCTATTTTACCAGCCATAGCAACAAAATCCCCAACTAACAAATTTTTTGCCTCTCTCTCAATCACACCAAAATTCTCCACACAAAAAAACCTATGAAGCCCAGAACTCTTAATTCTATTTGTAGTTACAATTTCATAAATTTTATCAACCTGATTATTAATCGACCTAACCCCTGACAAAGAATTACCAAATCTCAAATCCCTAAACCCACCACAAACAACCCTATCACCATTAACATCTTTAATGTCTCTAAAACTACCATCTCCCAATTGAATAATACTCTCCCCTGTTAAACAAGCGTGCCCGACGATATTCCCGCCAATCGCCTTCGTCGGGTCCCCAAAAAGTTGCGCCGGGTCAGACATCACTTGATTAGTAACATAAACCGCCAAATTATTTTGCTCAGCAACTTTCATCAAATCATGAAGATACCTATTCAACCTCTGCTGCCTATCAGCCAACTGCCCTCGCCCAGAATACTCCGCCCGAAAATGCGCCGTCAACGAATCAATAATCACCAAACGAATCGGCTCACCATCCTTAATCATCTCAGCAACTTTCTCCAACAACAACATCTGATGGTCAGAATTAAACGCCCTCGCAACCAAAATATTTTTCAAAACCTTGTCCGCATTAGCGCCAATCCCCTCGGCAAACTGCCTAACCCTCTCCGGACGAAATGTCCCCTCGGTATCAATATAAACCGCCTTCCCATTCGCCCCACCTTTCTCAACCGGCAACTGAACGCTAACCGCCAACGACAAAGCAAGTTGTGTCTTCCCCGAACCAAAAGCCCCGAACGCCTCAGTAATCGCTTTCGTCTCAATCCCCTTCCCACCAAGAAGCCCATCTAAATTCTTCGAGCCCGTCGTAATATGAAACAACTCTTTCCTTTTCTCCTCGTGCGCCAACCCGTCAGAAAAACCCAAATCCATCATTTTCCTCGACGCCTGAATCGCCTTCCTCGCAACCGCCTCACTCATCCCAGCCAACTCAGACAAACCCGCCGGAGTCAAAACCGCCAACCCCATCAAATCATAAATCCCCGCCGCCTCCAA
>CAYXTT010000018.1:0-9991 GCA_964468545.1 Candidatus Woesearchaeota archaeon | reverse complement strand
CGATGTTCAACTCAATAAGTGCAGATTTGTAAATCCCCCGACCACCCACCCCTAGATAGAGAGGGTTTGCCTTAGTGCTTCGCACAATTTAGAAAAGTTATTAAATAGCCTTGGCTAATTCTTAATATGATAAAAAAAAGAGCATTTGTATTAATCATGATAATACTTGTTATAGCCTTTGTGGTAATTGGAATATTGGGTTTTCAAAAAAAACAACTAACAATTGTACCAAAAAATAATTGTGACTCTGCTAACTATATCGAACAAGTACACTTTGAGGAGGACGAAGTTACGTTAATAGGAAATTTTAATCTTTTAGGACCAGAAGTATTCAATAAGAATGGTTCGATAGCTTACAATGCTTACAATAAGGATGCAATACTGCACCTCAATCAAGAATTAATCATTCGTCCTACTGAAGAATGTATTATTGGCTTTGAATTATTCAATTTAACTCGAGAAAAGGCAATAATAAAATATTCTGAAAGATGTGCTCCGCCTGGACCTACTGAAAAGAAAGAATGTCTCTTTGAAATTTCAAGAAGTTAAAAAATTTTTTCCGAATCTGCTTTCTTATCAAAGAAGCAAAAAATCGGCAAACTCTCTTTATTTATTGGGATTTACTTGCGTCCCGCCATCCACAAATCTGCACTTACTCCTCGGAATTTTTTGCTTTGCAAAAACCACTTGCAGTTATTCCTCGTCCTCGCCTTTGGCTCGGATTTCTTAACAGCGATTAAAACTCCGCTCACTTGCAGTTCGCTACGCCCTTCGGTTTTGTGGGTTGCCTCAAAACCTACGGGGAAATAAATCCTTCGGATTTACTTCTCTTAATCGCGATGTTAGTTTCAATTTTTTTGGGCAAAATAAAATAAGGGGCAAGAATTTATAAACCAAAAGGTTTATATACTACTTAATAGTTACAAATATAAAATGGAACTTTCAGAATTAGTATTAAAGGAAAACATTTTGTATGAATCATTAAGATTTCCAAATTTAGATGGAATAATAAGAACAGAGCAAAAGCCTGTTCAAGCATTAGCTGTTGGTCTTCCTCAAGTTCTTAAAATACCAACTGACAAATCACATAAGGTTGGAAATTTAGTAGCTGAATTGGAAAGACCTGAATCTGCAAATGCTTATGCTATTGGAAATCCCGGAGAAAATTATCAAAATGGTTTTCCAGTTGCAGTTCAATTTTATCATAAATTGTAATTCTTGCCCTTTATTCTTTTAATTTTAAGGCACTTCGTGCTAGATGTAATTTTGCCCAAAAAAACTCTAAAATTTTCCTACGGAACGTTGCACTAAATTTTAGATCTTCCCGTTGGTCAGACGAAACTAACAGGAATTTAACGGTTCCGAAACCTTGCAGGTTTCTCCACCCAAATCGCCTTCGGCGACTTCGCTTATCCTTTCCATTAAACTCAATACCCCACCACCAAGTCATCTACAAGAAAAATTTCGAAAAATTTTTCGCCCTACCAACACAGCCATTCTACCGAAAACAAAATTTCCGTTTTACAAACAAAGTGTCCTACTCCCCAATCCTCGTCCCAATAAATTTCTTCCCGCGCAAAATATTATCAATCGCCCCAAGCGAACCGACGATATAAGTCACAATCTTTTTCCCCCAAATTACCCTCGCTGCTGCCCCATCCAAAACAAAATGTTGCCCCGCCTCAAACTTCACTTTAGAAGCAATCTCATAAAACTTCCCCCAAGATATAGAAGAAATAAATTGAGCTCTCCGATTCGTCTTCGGATTAGAACTATAAAGTCCTCGAACATTTGTCAAATTAATAAAAGGACAATCCAAATATCCAGCCAACTTCGCCGCGGTCCCGTCGCTGGTATTCTTACTTTGATATCTCAACGCCCCGCAAAACACAATCCGATTCCCTCTCAATAAATTCTTAACTCTCTTCATATTCAACGGCATATCTTCATTTGCTTCCTTTCCAAAAATTCTCGCCAAAAATCCAGCATGCAATCTCGTCACAGCAATCCCTTCCATCGACTGCAACCTCATTCCCTTGCCCAACTTTTTCAGCGCTCCTATATATTTTCGCGCCGTCGCTCCACCCCCAGTCACGACGACAAATCTCTTGTCTTTATGCGAATCCAATAACCGCTTAAATTTCAATAAAAAATCACTATCAACATCGCTCGGCACAATCCTGCTTCCGCCCAAACTAATTACCCATATCTTTTTATTTTCCATTTTCCCCAAGCGCGGAGAACCGCGCAACATTTTCTAATAATTAATAATCAACGATTAACAGCTATTTATACATTCCGAAAAATTATCTAACCGTGAATAATTCATCATCATCGACGTCAAAAATTCCCAACCTAACTCCACAATCCATCCACCCATGCGCATAAGCCAACGCCGCAAAAGCATTTACCCAATCACCCTTCTCTTTAAAATACCTCGCGTCAGAAACATAATTCTCAACCATCCTAATTATTTCCTTCGCTTCGCTTCTTTTCCCTTCAATAATATTCTTCTTAACCTCAGTCACCCCCCGCTCCGTCAAATCAAAATATCTATCAAGTTTTTCCCGCGAAATCTCATTCTCCATTAAACAAACACTAAACCAACTTTTTTAAAACTACCTTTCAAGCAACGCATAAGCATTCTGTTTTTTAATCACAAACCGCGAACCAATAATATCTGAAACAACAGCGTTAATAGAAAAATTGTCAACAGCCGCTCGAAACACGCCTTCCAAAAGCGGGATATGGACATTATCAGAAATTTTTTCCAAAATATTTTTAATCTCGTCGGCACTTAATACAATTTTCGTCATCTGTTTCTGTCCGGCTCTAATAACTATTAACGGCTTCCCAGCGCCATAACACTCAATCGTCGAAACCGAAACATCATCAAGCAACAAGGTAATCTTTCCATAACCCTGATTCAACCCAACATCTCTCGCAACCTTAGGCAAAGCAACAACAAAATTTTCTTTTCTATTATGAATTACCCCTTCAGGTGGTACATGCATCACATTCCTAATCGGAACACGCGGCGACGCAACAACAAAATTTCTCCTCATAATTTTTTTTGCTCTCTCGTTAAATGGTGCATGCACTATTCTCTTGGAAACCTTCGGCACCAAATCCGTATGAATAACATATTTCTCGTCGACAACCAAACTTTTAGCCCCAACATTTCGTAAAATCGCCAAAACAAATTTCTGCACAAAAGGATGCACAGCCATCAAAGAAACTTTCTCGGAACTCATATACTCGGCAACGGCTTCGGTCTCGTAGGTAATCCTGAAACCTGACTCCTAAAACCCGACTCCCCAGAAAACTGTGTCTCCTGCCTCCCGCGCAACTTCCCCTCCATCAGAACCAACCCCTTCGCAATCGTTTTATTCTGCTCCAACAACGAATCAATCTTACTCAACAAATCTTTATCATCACTCCTCCCACCAGAAACAAAATTTTTCGCCGCCTCTTCAAAAATGCCCAACAGCTTCGTAATATTATCAGATAACGCCCCAAACTTAATCGACAAATTCGTCATCGCATGCTGCAATCCCACAAAATTCTCAACCAACAATTCCTCCCTTTCCGACGCTGTCATTTTTTTCTTAGAACTCTTTTCGCCCTTCGCATTCTCAGAATCATCACCACTCACCACCTTCTTTACCATCTCAAAATTAAGAACACATTATTTATAAAAGTATTGGGATGGGCTCATGAGGACTCGAACCCCAATCGGCCGGTCTGGAGCCGGCTATTCTGCCTTTGAACTATGAACCCGATTTAATAATTTAGAATTACAAACTTTTAAATCTAACCATTAAACCAGTCTCTTCATCTCCTCAATTTCCCTCGACGAAATCGCGCATCCCTTAAACTTCACACCGTAAAGCAGAGCATCCAATAAATCCTTATTATTACCAACAGGAACTAAGTCTTTCTTCCACGCAACATACAACAACTCCGCCGACCGAATAAACCTAATATTTTCCAACTCATTCAACAACTTCAAATCAGCGTCCAACGGCGTATGCAATTTTTTTTCCATCATTCTCTCTAAATCTTCCGGCGCCTCCGTCAACATCCTCGTCGTCCGCTCATCAATCACAATCACATTATCTTCTTTGCACAATTTCGCAAACGCCAGACATTCTGCCTCGCCATCATGAACAATATTAATTTTCTCTCCCGTCTCCGTCACCCGCAAAACCCCATTAGCAATTTTCAAAATCCGCCTCGTCTCCTTATTTAATTTACCTTGCGAAACAAAATCCGTAGCCATCCTAAAAATTCCACGTCTAATCAAATCCTCAACCTGCATCGCCTCCAACTTAAATTTTTTAATCTTCATCGGTCTCTCAACAACTTCCCGTTTCACCGCCGGCGTCAAAATAAATTCTCCATCAAAAACTTTCCGCAACTTCTCGACGACACCCAACATCCCATTCATCGTCAACGAAATTATCGGCCCCGCATCAAAAATTAAATATTTCATAATTTCTTCTCCAACAAAATAAGTTCCTTACTAGACTTGTAATTTAATTTTTTATAAAATCCAAATGCCTTCGCCTTCTGATTTGTAGTAAGTCGAACTAGTTTCACACCTTTTGATTTATAATATTTCTCAACGACAGATAAAAGATTTTTACCAAAACCACAACCCTGAAAACTTTCTTTAACCCAAAGTTCACTAACATACAAAATCTTATTATCATAAGAAGTAACTCCAGCCCAAATAAATCCGACAAGTTTACTATCCACCAATCCAACCCACATCTCTTTTTTCTTTATTACATCCCTAAAATCATTCGTCGCAATTTTTTTATTCCATTTAAGAGAATAAGGTTTTTTCTTATTTTCAATTATAAAAATATCGACAACCTCTTTTAAATCATCTCTCTTAGCTTTCCTTATTTTTAATCCGCGTTCATCTGTGTTTATCTGCGTGCCATTTTTCTCTATCATCCAAATATCCCCTCCGCAATCTTCAACCTTTCTTTAACCGGAACCAAAATCCCAACTTTCGCGTCGCTGATATGCGACTGCCCAACATAAGAAGCCAAATCCCAAAGACTAATTCCAAGTAACTCAGCCGTTTTCTCCGACGACAAACCGTGCTCATACAACTTGAACGCCTTATTAATCTCCGCTTTCTTAAAAACATCCTTGATATATTCCCCTAAATCCCCATCAATCTTATTCAAAAAATTCCTAATCCTCCCCAGATAAACCCGTGCCCCATCAATATTATTTTTTTCTAAACTTGAAATCGTCAACTCCAGATTTTTTACAACAGCGTCGTGAAAACCAACCCAGCCCTCCATCGAACGATAATTATTTCGCTCCAAAACTTTCCCCAAAGAATAAACCAAAACAGCAACGATAATATTATCGCCATCCTGAAAAATCGCCGCCGCGTGGATAGTTTGATTAGATAAAAACTTCAACTCCCCAATATTATCTTCCTCAAAAAACCTCTTCGCATCCCGTAAAATCCGTAAAACATTCTCAATCTCTCTCATTTATCAAACAAGAACCCAACTTATATAAATCTTCTCAACCTAAATTAACCATGAAAATCCTACTAGACACCAACTTCATCCTAACCTGCGCAAAACAAAAAATCGACATAGACATCTCCCTAAATAAAATAACAACAGAAAAAATAGAATACCTAATTCCCCAAGACGTCCTCAACGAACTCGGCAACCTCAAAGACAGAAAAGGAATAAAGACCGACGACAAAAACGCCGCCAAACTATCTTTTCAAATTCTCCAAAACCTAAACCCAAAAATAATACAGCTAAAAACTAAAAACCCAAACATCGACATCAAAATCGTAAACTACATAATCAACAAACCAGTCGTTCTCGCCACCCTCGACAAAAACCTAAAATCCCGCATAAAAAATAAAATCCTTACAATAAGAAACAAAAAAAATCTGGAACTCGTATAGCAAACTTTAAAAATCAAATTTCTCTCTCCAGAATATGTTCTACGAAGTTTTAGTAACAGACCACGTAAGAGTAGAGCCGAACAAATTCGGAATGAATACTGACGAAGCTGTTCGAGCTCAGCTCGAAGAATCTTACTCTGGTTTTCAAGACAAAGACATTGGCACAGTCGTTGCAGTCCTCGACGTCATTGAAGTCAAAGAGGGAATTATAATCCCAGGCGACGGCGCGGCATACTACGAATCAACTTTCAAAATTATCGTCTTCAAACCAGAACTCCAAGAAATCGTTTACGGCACAATCGAAGAAATCACAAACTTCGGCGCCTTTATATCTATGGGCCCAATCCGAGGTATGATTCATATCTCACAAACAATGGATGACTTTGTATCCTTTTCCGACACCGGCGTCCTAACCGGCAAAGACGGCAAAAAAATCCTAACCCAAGGAGATAAATGCATCGCACGAATCGTCGCCATTTCATACAAAGGCGAAGAACCAAAAATCGGATTGACAATGCGGCAACCCGGCCTTGGAAAACTCGAATGGATAAAAGCCGAAAAAGAAAAAGAACAAAAAAAATCAAAACAAGAAATCACAAAAGAAACTAAAACAACTAAAAAAGAAAAGAAAAAATAAAATGACACAAAAAGAAAAATCATGTTTAAATTGCAGAACCATTTATTTCGGCGACAAATGTCCAAAGTGTGGCGAAATCCCATTCTCAGAAACATTCAAGGGCAGAATCCACATTTTCGACGCGAAAAAATCTGAACTCGCAGAAAATATGAAAATAAACAGCGAAGGTGAATTCGCAATTAAATCAAAATAATGGAATTTAAAATAATCAGTCAGGAAAAAAATCCATTCTTACAGCGCGAAAAAATCATCTTAGAAATCAACAACAAAACGACACTTAGCGCCGATGAAGTAAAATTACTAGTCAAAAAAGACCCATCCCTAATCGTCGTCAAAAAAATAAACACAAACTTCGGTAGCCAAACATCTTTCGCAGAGATAATGGTTTACGACAACGAAAAAGCAAAAAAGAAAATTGAAACAATCCCAAAAAAAATCCGAAAAAAAATAAAAGCTGACGAGAAAACAGAAAAGGAAACCAAAAAAAAATCTGAAGCTGAAACAAAATCTAAACAAGAAGAGAAAACAGAATAATGGCAATCAAATCAAAAATCAAGGGGAAGAGAAAACACATCAACAAACCGACATCGGTAAAATACAGAAAATACACAATCGAAGGCAACAAAATAATAAAAAAAGCCCGAAGCTGTCCTCGATGCGGTCCCGGAATTTTTCTATCCGCCGGCAAAGGTCGAAATTACTGCGGACGATGCCACTTCACCGAATTCGACAAAAAAGAAATCGAGCCGAAGTTAGAAAACAAATAATTTTAATGCCCCAAACTAAATCGTTTATCTTAGGTCTTACATAATTTAATTATTTGAAAACTATAACCCTAGGAGATGCGATAAAGCGATTAAAAAGTTGCCTTACCGCTCTCTCCTGGGGAAAAAGAGGTGATACTATAACTAACAAGTAATAGTTTTTAAATCTTTCCATTGTAGTAATTTACAAGTGACACAAGCATATTTAATAATTAGTCCGACGATAAATCAAAATGAAAGACGATAATAAAATAAACCAAAACCAATTCTTCGACCTCATAACCGGCGAAGAACTAAGTTGGCAAGCAATAATCTACGACCTAATCAAGACGGAGCAACTCGACCCATGGGATATCGACCTCGGCGTTCTCGCCGACAAATACGTCCAAATAATCCAACAACTCGAAGACGCCGACTTCTTCATCTCATCAAAAGTCCTCCTCGCCTGCTCACTACTTCTCCGTCTCAAATCCGAAATCCTAATCAACTCCTACATCCAAGACCTCAACGACGCTCTCTACGGCAGAAAAGACAAAGAAAAATACGAACTCGAAAGAATCGAAATAGACGAAAATGAACTTCCAATTCTAATTCCAAAAACCCCAATGTCCCGCCACAAAAAAGTCACACTCCAAGAATTAATGACCGCACTCAACCAAGCAATCGACACCGAGAACCGCCGAATCAAAAGAGAAATAAAAGGAATCCAAGCAAAAAAATCCGCACTAAACGTCATGCCAAAAAATTCCTTCATACCACTAAAAATCAGAATCAAAACAATTTTTGGCATCATAAAAACTCACATCAGCGACGGCAACGACCATATGAAATTCTCAACATTGGCCCCAGATAAAGAAGAAAGACTCGCGTCCTTCGTCCCAATTCTCCATCTTTCAAACGACGGTAAAATTTTCCTCCGCCAACAAACCCACTTCGAAGAAATCCACATGACATTTCAACCCCATCCCGACGAACACAAACAACTAACAGAAGAACTCGGACTCAGCGAAGAAACCGATTAAAACAAAAGAGGCTGCGCATTCCTAAATCTATTTTGATAAATACCTGTATAATGGTTTTCTATAAATCTCTCTTCAACTAAATGAGGCAAATCAGAAATTTTTACCTTGCTCGCCAAATCCCACAAAAAACCAACAGAATCTCTTCCAGATTTAAATGGACCATCTTTTTGTTGTCCCCATTCATATTGGCAAACCAAAGAAGCCCCAATCGGAACTACAACACACAGTGCCGGGAAAACATAAAGCGCCCCAATTTCATATATATCCATTATAAAATATTCAAGTAAAATAAGTTTAAAAAAATATGTATACTCAACTAAGCATCCCAACCCAAGCCCCAGCTAAACCGAACCCCCCCAACTTCAGTTGAACTTCGCCAGAATTTCTTTCTTTGAAAAAAATTCCTCATCCCCAGAACTCATATCCTTAACCTTAAACTTCCCTCTCGCAACCTCATCTTTCCCGACGATAACAACCTTCCCAATCCCCTTTGAATTCGCATACTCCAACGCCTTCCCAACCGACTTATCCAAAATCAAATTCACACTAACACCACTCTCTCTCAACTTCCCAGCCAACTCAATCGCAGTCTTGTCCTCATCAACGGAAACAACCTGAACTTTCGTCACATCTCCCTCAATTTTCGCCAGCAAACAAATCGGCTCAAACCCAAATGCAATCCCAGTCGCCTGAACTTTATCGACGAGATAACTCCCACCACCAGCCAACGACACTCCCAAATCTTTCGACCAAATCTCAAAAACCGAACCATTATAATACGAAAGTCCCCTCGCCAAAAACGGCCGAAACTCAACCCGCACCCCAAAACTCTTACAATACCTCTTCAATTCCTTGACCTCTCTATAAAAATTATACTTCTCAAAACTCTTCTCGTCCCCGCCAAAAATCTTCAACAACTTTTCCGCTCCAAACTTTTTCAAATTATCCGCAACTTCTTTTTCCGACAACTTATCTAACTTATCCAACTCTCGAATTACCTGCTCCCTATTTTTCTCCTCGACATTCTCCGAAACCAAAATTTCATTAATCAACTTCCGATTATTAATATAAATCTTAACCGAAATTCCAAGCTTTTTAAAAACACCGTCGACAATCGCCAGGATTTCCGCTTCATCCTTCACTGAACTTCCAACCGTATCAACATCACATTGAACAAACTGCCTTAATCTCCCCTCACGAATTGGCTCATCCCTAAAACAACTCCCAATCTGAAATCTCTTATACGGCAACTTCTGATTTTTCGCAAGACGCTTCAACTGAAAAGTAAACTCATACCTCAACGCCAACTTTCTCTTTCCTCTGTCCTCCAACTTGAAAACATCCCGCACCGCATCATCATTCTTATTATCACCGACGACAAATTCCTCAAACTCAACAATCGGCGTCTCGGCTGGCTCAAACCCATAAAGCTCAAACTGCTCTCGAATAATCTTCAAAATCTTCGCCCGCTTAAGCGCGTCAATCCCGACAAAATCCCTAAATCCTTTAACGGTTTGTATCCTCACCATTTTCTTTCAAGGGCGGATGCCGAGAATCGAACTCGGGCTGCTCGGACCACAACCGAACGTTCTGCCACTAAACTACAACCGCC
>CAYXTT010000017.1:0-10685 GCA_964468545.1 Candidatus Woesearchaeota archaeon | reverse complement strand
GTTTCGGCGGGGTCGGACGCGCACGGGGATTTTCAGAATTTTGGGAAGGAGTATACTTGTTGTTATTCGCCGTATACCGTCGGGGATGCTGAGTTTAAGGGGAGTATTTTTGATGCGCTTGAGGGTGGGAATTGTTATATGAGTAATTTTGGGGCGTTTGTTTTTAGCGTCGATAATTTGCATGGGGATGTCGCGAAGTTTGGGGATGAAATTAATATTCTCGAGGGTGGGGATGCGAAGTTGATGGCGAATGTTTTTATTCAAGAGTATTGTAATCTTTCTTTTTATGAAGGGATTATCGACGAAGGAATTGAGCGCGTGGTTTATTCGGAGATGCTTGATGATCTTTATCCTTATGATATTAATGTTACTTTTTCGGAAATGGATTTAAAGATTGATACGGGGAAAAAATATTATCGTGTTGATTGCGTGAGTGAAGATGGGAGTAAGAGGATTTATACGAATCCGATTTGGGTTAGTCCTATTGAGTGTTTTGTCGACGCTGATTGTGGCAGGAGTTTTATGACGAGTTCTTGCGAGAGTGGGAAATTTTGCGAGGCCAATGTGAGTTATTCTTGCGTTGACGGCGGGAGTAGGGATGCTCGTTGCGAGGAGAAGAAAGTTGAGAGTTGTGAGGAGTGTAAGTTTGGGTGCGACGATTTGAATGGTGTTTGTGTTTCGGGTGGTTTGTGTGTTGTTAATTCTCCTAATAGCGACGATGTTTTTTCTAAGAGGAATGTTCCTTTGAATATTATTGGGATTGATAAGTTGAAGAAGATAGAGTATATTGATTATTTGAGTTCGATGCCGAGGTGGACGCAGTTGTGTAGGAATTGCGATGGGTATGTGAGGAATAAGATTTTTCCTGATGGTGAGCATGATGTTCTTGTGAGGTGTTCGGATTCTGTCGACGATGAGGAACATAGAATTAATTTTTTTGTGGATAGTTTGAAGCCGGTGATTCTTGGCGTTGAGCCGAACAGGGGTTTTTCCGATGGGAGTTTTAGTGTTAGTTTTAGAGAAGAGAATCCGTCGGAGGTTTTTTTGAATTATAATGGAGTTGTCGAGGAGGTTGATGATTGTGTCGAGGTTGGGACTAATTGGAGGTGTGATGTTTCGCCGGGTGTTTCCGATGGAAGTGTTAAGTATTGGTTTGTCGTCGAGGATGTTGCGGGAAATGTTGCTGAGTCGAAGAAGAAAAATATTGTTGTTGACAGGATTGCGCCTGTTGTTGAGAATTCTGATTCGTTTTGGGAGGAGATTAGTCGGTGGTTTTCAAGTTATATTAATTTTAATATTTTGATAACGGAAGATAATTTTAAGGAGGTCGTTGTTAATTATGATTATCGGGGGCAGGCGAGAGAGATTCGTTTGTGTAGTAGGTTGAAAAATGGTGTTTGCAAAAGCCGGTTTAGCGTCGGGAATGGTTTTAGTAATATCAAGATTGTTGTGAGAGATGGGGCGGGGAACTCGGCGGAGTATGCTGTTGATTTGTAGTTGATTTTGTTTTTTTGAATATTTTTTTTGTGATTGTTTCGGCGGTGTTTTTTGGTTTTTGGTCTTTGAATAATTTGGGGCGTTTTTCTATTTCTTCTTTTGATGTGGTGAAAAAGTTTTTTAGTATGAAGTTTAGGGCTATGTCGATTATATAGGCGAGGATTAGATATAGAATCATGTCAATTACGAGGCTGAAGATTTTTAGCGGGAATTTTTCTGTGCTTGCTGGACCGAGGTCGAGAAATGGGTAGGGATATCCGATTCCGATGGAGATGTTGGTCTTGCCGGAAATTAATGAATCTAATGGGAAGTTGAATATGGCGAGGACGAGTGCGAGGACAAATATTCCTCCGAAGATGGCGCTCATTCTTTTTGTTGGGATGAGTTGTTTTGGAAATATTCTGGCGATGATTTCGCTTAAGGATTCTTTGCCAATGTATTTGTATTCGGGTTTTTGTGTTGGAATTATTTTTTGTTGGCTTGGCATGGATTAGTTAGGGAAATTGATTTTATAAATTGTTGGATAGTTTAGATTATTTCGCCGAAGCCGATTAGTCGCCAGTGGTTGTTAATGTTTCGCGCGATGCCGATTGATTCGCCCTTGAGTGGGACGACTGGAATTTTTAAGGAAAGTTCTACTTCTTGTTGTCGGTTGTCGGTTATTTTGGTGATTTGCCCGATTGTTATCGAAGTGTTTAAACTTAGCATTAGCATTTCGTTGAATTTTAGTGGCTGGACTGGTTCATGTTTCCCGGTGCCGAAAATTTCTTTGAATAGTGTGAATTTTATCGCGATGTTTTCTGTGATTTCCGGGAGGATTCCTTTTGTTGATGCGACGTTTCCGGAGATGGCGTCGGCTTTTGTCAGCGACGGGTCGAGTTCGGTTTCGATTGCCAAACTTCCGCCGGGAGTTGCTTCTATTATTTGATGTTCGCCTTTTTGCATTGAGATTATTTTTGACTGGATGGTTTTGTATTGGAATTGGTTTTGTTTTTTGGTGGAGTAGCCGGGTTTGATTTCGATTACGTCTCCGATTTTTAGAGTTCCTTGTTTTAATGCGCCGCCGAGAATTCCGCCGTGTAGATTTTCGATTTTTGTTCCGGGTTTATTTATGTCGAAACTTCGGGCGATGAGGAAGATTGGTTTTTCTTTTGTGTTTGGTTTTGTGATTTCTATTTTGCATAGTTCATCGAGGATTTTGTCGAGGTTGATTTCTTGTATTGCGGATATTGGAATGATGGGTGCGTTTTCTGCGATAGTTCCTTTTGTGAATTCTTTAATCGTCTTGTAATTTTCGAGGGCTTGTTCTTTCGAGACGAGGTCGATTTTATTTTGGATTATGATTATATTTTTGATTTTTTTTGCCTTGAGTGCGACGAGGTGTTCTTGTGTTTGTGGTTTGACTCCTTCGTTGGCTGCGACGACGAGGATTGCTGCGTCCATGATTGCCGCGCCGGAGAGCATTGTTGCCATTAGCATTTCGTGTCCGGGAGCGTCGACGAATGTTATGTAACGGATTGGTCTGCCTTTTGAATTTTTGTCTGTTGTTAGTTTGCCGTTATCGTTTTTGATTATCGCGTCTGCGTAGCCGAGTTTTATTGTGATTCCCCTTTTGAGTTCTTCGGAATGTGTGTCTGCCCATTTGCCTGAAAGTTTTTGGAGCAGTGTTGTTTTGCCGTGGTCGATGTGTCCGACTATGCCGACGTTAATTGTGTCTATTTTTGATATGTCTTCCATTAGATGGTGTAAGAATTTGAGTTTTTAAGACTTCTTAAAAATTTTGGTTTAACCCAGTGGTAGTTCTGGTGAACTAAGGTTTAATCCGTTTCGTCTTCTTTCTCGGTTCCTCTTGATGTTTCTATGGTGCTTTCAATGAATTCGCCTGTTCGCATAATGAGTTCTACGACTACGATGAAGAGGAGGTAGTAAGGGATGTTTGAGAGCAAGGAAGGTATGATTGATATTCGTGCGACGAGGGCGGAAATATTGAAGAATCCGGCTGTTGTTATTGCGATTGCGAGGAGGGTGAACGGAAGTAATTTTGCGAGGTCTTTGGCGAGATTTTCACTGACATATGCGGTTGCTCGAACAGATGCGACGACGGCAGCGGAGATTAAAAGGACGGTGTTTACTTCGAGTTCCCGGGCTAAAATTAAAATTAAAACTGAGAGGACTGTGAACCAGAAAAATGTGAGGATTGGCAAGAGAATTATATATTCGATTATGAAAAAGATGATTGCGAAAAATTTGACAGTGGCGGGGTTTGAGTATTGATTGTATTGGTTAAGGTTGAGTTCGATGATGTTTTTTTTGGCAAGGAATCGGTAGAAATTAAAGACGAAGACGGAGTAGATGACCATGATGGTTGTGAAAAACGCGAGGATGAAAAGGAGATTTGTTCGGCTTGAGAAGGCGCCTGTCATGTCGTTTAGTGCGCTGATTATTTCTGTTATCGCCGTCATAGTTTTGTTAGGTAGGATGAGTTTTTAAGGATTGCTTTATTTAGATTTCTAATTTTCTGTTTTTGTTTCTGGTTTTTCGAAGAGTGAGTCGAATTTTTTTGCGCCTTCTTTTGAAACTTTGGAATTGATTTGAACTGTGTCGAGGGAGATTTCTTTTCCTCTGACGGTTTTTCTTAATTTTAGTCCGTTTGGTTTTTTGTTAATTTTTTTTAGTCCTTTTGGTTTTTGACGCATGCCTTTGCCGTAACCGAGGAGAACTTTTTTTAGATTTGGTCCGTCGATGGTTTTTATTCCTGTGAATCCGGCTTTGTCTGACGTTCCTGTTATTTCGATTTCGTATTCTGCGAGGTCTTTGGAAATTTCCTTGCCGTCTACTTTGTCGCCGATAGATTTTCCGATTAAGTTTTCGTTTTCAGTCTCGACTTTGAATGTCTTTCCGTTGCGTGATACATTTATTTTGAACATGTTTATTGGTGAAGATTTGGGTTTAAAAAGTTGGTGGTTGATAATCAAATGAATTAATTTGGTGATTGGAGTTTTCTAATATTTGCATAATTGAAAGATATGCGTTTTCTTTTGCGGGTTTTGTTTTTTTAAGTTCTTCTATAAGACAATCTGTTGCGTATCCTCTAATAACATTACACAGTCCCATGGTTCTTACCAAAATATCTCTTCTTTGTTGTTTATCTAGTCCGAGTTCGGTTAATTTTCTCGCTCTTGTTAAATAAGCCGAGTTTGTTTTCATGGGTTTTTATAGAAAATGAGTTTATATTTATTATCGTCTTAGATTCCCCAGGTTGCGTTTTCTCGTCGTTTGATTTGGGCGATTTCTTGGAGTATAGATTTTTCTTCCGTCGACAAAAGGTCTTTGTGTTGTTTGAATTTTCGGAATTGAGTTTCAGATAGATTTGTGTAGAGAGGTTCGTTTACTTTTAGTTGCCTTTCGAAATTTATTCCGGGAATTGATATCGCGACTTCTTTTCCTGAGGTAACTTCTTGGACGTTTGTTTTGTTTTCTTGGATTTCTTTGATTTGTCCGATTTTGATGTCGTTTTTATTGATGAATCGTTCGCTTTTTTTTAGTTTTCCGCCCAGTACTTGGATTCCGAATATTGCTGGGTTTGAATTTCTGAAGACGAAGTTGAGTGTTGTTAGTTTGCAAATTGTCGGAAGTTCGTTTAGTTTTTTTCGTTCGAGTTCTTTTAATTTTTCTTTTTTGAATTCTTCTATGTTCTCAATTAGTTTGTAGACGACGGGGTTTGTTAGGATTTTGATTTTTTTTATTTCATTTACTTGAGAGTCTTTGGCTAAATTTATATTAAATCCTAAGATTATTTTGTTTTCTTCGGGGAGTGTGTTTGCGGCGTAGATGTCTTTTTTTGTTATTGGGCCTATTCCGGCTTTTATTACCTTTATTTGTTTTTGTCTAAGGAGGGCGAGTAGTGCTTCGAGAGAGCCGAGCGAGTCGGCCTTGACTATAATTCCTGTTTTACTGATTTTTATTTCTTGAGAGATTTCTTTTTTGAATTCTTTTGTTATTTCTTCGAGGTTGTTGTTTATTATTTGGAAAGGCATTCCTGGGAGGATTTCTTCTTTTGAGATTATTTGCAATCTTATTCCCGTCGCTGCTTCGACTTCTTTTTTGATTTCAAATCCTTTGTTTAATGGTTTGACTTCCTGAATGTTTCTGATTTTTGTTGTTATCGGGGTTCCTTCCATTGATGCGATTGCTATTTCGTCGGTATTTTTTAGTTTGCCGTCGTAGAGGATGCATTCGAGGAAATTTGTCGTTTCGTTTTTTTTGACTTCGAGGATTACGCCTTTTCCTTGTTCTTTGTTTTTGATTCTTTCTTTTAGGAATTTTTGAGAGAGAGCGGTTATCATTGCGAGGATTTCAGATATTCCTTCTCCTGTTCGCGCGGAGCATGGGATGATTGCGATGTTTTTTGTGAAGTCGGATATTTTGAAATAAATTTCTGCGTTGAATCCGTGGGAATGGAGGGAGCCGATGATTGTGTAAAGTTTTTCGTCGAAGTTTTGTTTTACGTTTGTTGTTTGTTTTTTTATTGATTCGAATGACAACAGGGATTCGGATTTTTGCCAGCCGGAGATGTTGTCGATTTTGTTTAGGGCGATTATGAATGGGGTTTTGTTTAGTTTTAGGATTTGAAGGACTTCGGCGGTTTGGGGTTTTATTCCGTCGTTGATGTCGATTACAAGGATTGCGATGTCGGCGAGAGAGCCACCTCTTTTTCGGAGGTTTGTGAATGCGGCGTGGCCAGGGGTGTCGATGAAAAGTATACCAGGGATTTCGAGCGGGATTTTAAATTTTTCGAGGATGGCTTTGGTTTTTTCTTGGATTAATGAGGCGTTTATTTTTGTGAAAGAAATTTTTTGAGTTATTCCGCCGGCTTCGGTTTCTTGGACAGAGGTTCCTCTAATTTTGTCGAGGATGGATGTTTTTCCGTGATCGACGTGTCCTGCGATTGTTACAATTGGTTGTCTGATGTTTGTCATATATGTTTGAGTATAGATTTATTTTTAAAGGTTAATGTTTGAGTTTGTTGGATGGATTTAGTTCAGTATTCTGTTGTTTTAATGAGAGGTGAGGAAGAATTTTTTAGAGGTTATGTTTGGACTGATAGTAAAAGTATAGAGCGTGCTGTCGAGGTTTCTAATCTTGGTTGTTCTTGTGATTTGATTTCTGGGGGGAGGGGTTTTTTAGTTGGAGGTAGATGTGTGGCGGTTGTTAGCGACGGTAGTTTTGGGTTTTTTGCGAGGAATGAAAAAGATGCAAATTATTTCGCGAGTAATTTTTTTAGTTTATCTGAGCCTTTTTTTGCAAGGAATGGTGAGTATGTTTTTAGTCCGCGGGGTGAGTAAAGTTTTTAAGATTGGTTTTTGTTTTTGTTTTATGAATTATACGATTGCGAATTTAGAGAAGGATTATGAAATCGAATTAGACAAAATTGTTAATTCAATTAGGCGTCAGGCGTCAGGCGTCAGGCGTCAGGATAAAGTTAGGGTTTTGTTGCAGTTGCCGGATGGGTTGAAGCCGTGGGCGGTTTGTATTGTTGATTATTTGCGCGAGAAGTGTGATGCTGAGATTAGGGTTTGGCTGGGTTCGTGTTTCGGTGCGTGCGACACGCCTTTGGCGTGTGGCAGTTCGCAGTTCGCAGTTCGCAGTTCGCAAGAAGATAATTGGGATTTGATTATTCAGTTTGGGCATGCGCGATGGAAATAAGATTTTCATCGAGGCATTAGGCATTAGGTTTTAGAGGTTAGATAATTTGGGATATAAGTTTTAAACGTTTGTTGAGTTTATATTTTTTTGTAGTGTTGAGTTTTATCTTTTCGTTATATAAATATTTATAATGGCTTGGAAATTTTTTGTGTGATGACGAAGTATATTTTTGTTACAGGAGGTGTGATTTCTGGTGTCGGGAAGGGGGTGGCGACGGCTTCGGTTGGTCGGATTTTGAAGGAGTATGGTTATTCTGTGACGGCGGTTAAGATTGATCCGTATATTAATTGCGATGCTGGGACGATGAGACCGACGGAGCATGGGGAGGTTTGGGTTACTGAGGATGGTGGTGAGATTGATCAGGATTTGGGGAATTATGAGAGATTTTTGGAGATTCCTATTTTGAAAAAGAATGCGATTACGACTGGGCAGATTTATCGGGATTTGATTGAGAAAGAGCGTCGTGGGGATTTTTTGGGAGAGACGGTTTCTTTTATTCCGCATGTTCCTCGAGAAATTAGAAAAAGGATTATTGATGTGTCTGATGGTTATGATGTTGTGTTGATTGAGATTGGTGGGACAATTGGCGATTATGAGAATATCCCTTTTTTGTTTGCGGCGAAGAGTATGGAGTTGGAATTGGGGTCGGAGAATGTTTGTCATATTATGGTTACTTATATGCCGGTGCCGAGTCATATTGATGAGATGAAGACGAAGCCGACTCAGTTAGCAATTAAATTGCTTCGGGAAAATGGGATTCAGCCTGATTTTATTTTTTGTCGTGGGAAGTCGCCTCTGGATGAGCCGAGGAAAAAAAAGATAGGTGCTTATTCCAATATTCCGTCGACGCATATTATTTCGACGCCGGACGTTGTTGGGCCGGGGACTGCGAATACGATTTATGTTGTGCCGTTGAATTTGGAGAAGGAGAATTTTGGAGAGAAAATTTTGGCGAAGTTAAATTTGAAGAAGAGGAGGGAGCCGGATTGGGCGGCGTGGGGAGAGATGGTTGGAAAGATGTCGGATCATTTGCCAGAGGTTGATATTGCTTTGGTTGGGAAATATTTAGATATTGGAGATTTCCAGTTGAAGGATTCGTATTTGTCCGTCGCTGCGGCATTGAGTCATGCGGGAGCGAAGAATAATGTGGGGGTTAATATTTGCTGGGTTGATTCGAAGAAGATTGAAAATGGGGAGATCGATTTGTCGGTATACGATGGTATACTTGTTCCTGGTGGATTTGGGAGTTCGGGTGTTGAGGGGAAAATTTCGGCGATTAAATTTGCGAGGGAAAATAATATTCCTTATCTTGGGCTTTGTTATGGGTTGCAACTTGCCGTCGTGGAATTTGTGCGAAATGTTTGCGGGCTTGATGCGAATTCGACGGAGATTAATCCAAATGTTGAACATAAGGTTATTGATATTTTGCCGGAGCAGATTGGTATTGAGAATAAAGGTGGGACGATGAGGTTGGGTGGTTATCCGGCGATTTTGAAAGAAGGAAGTGGGATTGCTAGGATTTATAATTCATTGGAGGTTAGCGAGAGACATCGGCATCGTTATGAAGTTAATCCAGATTATCATGAGACGCTTGAGGAAAACGGATTGGTTATTTCAGGAAAAAGTCCGAATGGCCGACTTGTTGAGTTTGTTGAATTGCCGAATCATAATTTTTTCTTTGCGACGCAGTCTCATCCAGAGTTTAAGAGTTATCCTCTGAGTCCTGCGCCGATGTTTGATGCTTTTGTGAAGGCCTGTGTGAAAGATTAGTTTTATAAGTTTATTTTTCTTTTCATATTTATGAAAGAAGAAAAAAAGTTAAATCCGATTTTGAATTTGATTAGAGAAGAATGGAATTATCTTGGCGATAGGAAGGGTTATTTTATTTTGGCGTCGGTGTTTTTCGTAATTGCAACTGCGATTGGTTTATTGAATCCTTTAATTATTGGTAAGGTTTTTAATTCGGTTCAAGAATCTGTGACAACTTCTGTTGAGTTGTGGCATTTGATTTCTTTAATTTCTTTGCTTTTGGTAGTTAATGTAAGTTTTTGGATTTTTCATGGCATTGGGAGATATGTTGAGACGAGGAATGGTTTTTTTGTTAATCGGAATTATGTTAATTCTAAGATTGACAGAGTTTTGGAGTTGCCGGTGAAGTGGCACAAGGATCATCATTCTGGGGACACGATTGATAAAATAAACAAGGGCTCGTCGGGGATTTTTTCATTTTCGTCTTATATTACTTTTAGATTAGTTTCTGCTATTATTAGTGTTTTTGGTTCTTTATTTATTTTATTTTTTGTTGATTTTAAGATTGCTTTGTTTGCTTTGATTTATTCATGTGTGGTTTTGTTTATTATTTTTAAGTTGGATAAAAAGCTTGTTGGTTATTACAAAGCTCTTAATAAGAAATCAAATCGGGTTGCGGCGGGGATTTATGATTATATTAGTAATATTATTACGGTTGTGACATTGAGGCTGAAGAAGACTGTGCAGGTTGAAATTAATTCTAGATTAATGGAGAGTGAGGATTTGTCGAAGAAGGCATCGATTTTAAATGAGACGAAATGGGGTTTTGCTAGTATCGCGATAAATGTGATGATTGTTTTGTCTTTGAGTTATAGTGCTTATACTGATTTTTATTCTGGTGGTATTATTATGGTTGGAACGCTTTATATTTTGTATGGGTATTTGAGATATGTTGGTGATACATTTTATCAGTTTGCTAGTCTTTATGGAGAAATTAGTAAGTATAATGCTAATTTGATTAATGCGCGACCGATTGATGAGGCCTTTAATGAAATTAAAAAAGATATTTCTATGGATTTGCCGAGGGAGTGGGACAGTGTTGAATTTAAGAATGTTAATTTTTCTTATAATGATAAAGGTGATGAGAAGCATATTGAGGGGGTTGATTTTAAGTTTAGGCGAGGTGAGAAAATTGCGCTTGTTGGCGAGTCGGGTTCGGGGAAGAGTACGATGTTGACTTTGCTTCGTGGGCTTTATGCTCCTGATGGCGGTGAGGTTTATTGCGATGAGAAGAAGCTTGACCATGGATTTTCGAGGTTGAAGAAACATATTACTTTGATTTCGCAGGACCCTGAGATTTTTAATGATACAATTAGGAATAATATTACGATGGGGATTCGGACGAGGAACGAGGATTTGTTGGAGGTTATTGAGATGGCGCAGTTGAAGAAAGTTGTCGGGAAGTTGAGCAAGGGTTTGAACACGAATGTTTTGGAGAAGGGGGTTTCGTTGTCTGGGGGTGAGAAGCAGAGGTTGTCTTTGGCTCGGGGTTTGTTGGCGGCGAAGAAGAGTGATATTGTTTTGCTTGATGAGCCGACGTCGAGTGTTGATAGTGAGAATGAGATGAAGATTCACGATAATATTTTTTCGAGGTTTAGAGGGAAGACGATTATTTCTTCGATTCACAGGTTGCATCTTTTGGATAAGTTTGATTATATTTATCTTTTTGAGAA
>CAYXTT010000016.1:0-10712 GCA_964468545.1 Candidatus Woesearchaeota archaeon | reverse complement strand
AGATACCCAATCATCCCCGCATTATCAACCAACAAATCCCTCGGCGGAACAAATAGTCTTACACCCTCTTTAGTTGCAAAATCCTCTTTAGGCGAAGCCGTCTCTTTAGAAAATTTCTCCGAAATTTTCGTTTCTTTAGCAAAGCGTTTCTTTAGCAAAGCACTCCCTCCCCTCTCCTCACACATAATCCTACACATCTCTTGCAACCGCGAATTACAAGCAACCCCGCCACCCAACAACAACTCTTTCTTCCCAGTATGCGCCAACGCCCTCTCCGCCACCTCAACCAACATCCCAAAAACAACCTCCTGCATCGAATACGCAATCCACTTCTTATCAACACCTTTCTCAATCAAACTTTTTATTTTCGTCTGCATCCCACTAAAAGACACATCCATACCTTTGACAGAATAAGGGAGGTCAATTAATTCTGGCTGACACCTGACACCTGACACCTGACACCTCGACGAAGTCGCGTCCATCCCCTTCACTGAATAAGAAAGTTCCAACAAGTCGGCGACCTGCGACCTGCGACCTGCGACCTGCGCGTATTCAGACGCCATCTTCTCAATCTTAGGTCCAGCAGGAAACCCAAGTCCCATAAATCTCCCGACGGTATCAATAAAATTCCCAACACCTAAATCCAGCGTCTCGCCGAAAACCCGATACTTCCCTGCCTCGTAAGCAATCACCTGAGTATTCGCCCCCGAAGCATAAAGCATAACTGGGTCCCTCGCCCCAACCGTCTCTCCAATCTCCAAATGCGCAACACAATGATTAACACAAACAACTGGTATACCAAGCCGCCCCGCAATTTTTTTCACAAACTCCATTCCCTCCAATAAACAAGGAGCCAACCCCGGCGCATTCGAAAAAGCAACAGCGTCGATATCTTTCTCCAAAACCCCCGCCTCATCCAAAGCCTTCTTATACAAATCATCAGCAACATTTTTATGATGTTCCCGAACTTCCAACGGAATCATCCCGCCGCCATCAGTGGTATACGAGTCCTTCACATTCGACAAAATCTCCCCACATCCATCCACAACCGCAACACCAAAAGTATGCGCCGTCGACTCAATTCCCAAAATTACCATCCCAACCAAATAAACCTAATTTTATAAAATTAACCACTAAACATATAAATAGAAGTAAATCCATTTTAACTCATGGCAATAGAAAAAGAAAAAACATTTCTGGATTTCATAAAACTTGTCTCACCCGGAACACCGCTAAGAATCGTAATCGACGACCTAATCCGCTCAGACCTCGGCGGCACAATCGTATTCAACAACCCAGAACTTTATTCTCAAAACATCGTCGAAGGTGGCTTCAGAATCAACTGCCGTTTCACGCCCCAAAAACTTTTCGAACTCTGCAAAATGGACGCCGCCGTGATAATATCCCCCGACATAAAAAGAATCCTTCAGGCAAATGTAATGCTAACTCCCGACGCGTCAATTCACACAACCGAAACCGGCACACGACACAAATCGGCCGAACGAACTGCGAAACAAGCTCACACATTCGTCGTCGCAATTTCCGAACGACGAAAAAAAACAACCCTCTATTACGGCGCATCCAGATACTATCTCAAATCCACCGACGAACTAATCAGGAACATCAGTTCAACCCTTCAACTCCTGGAAAAACAAAGAGAAATCCTAAACGAAAATATCGCAAATCTCAATCTCCTCGAAATGTCAGAACTCGTCTCCATCAGCGACATTTGCCAACTCATCCAAAGAACCGAAATGATTCAAAAAATATCAAACTCCATCAAACGAAATTTCACCGAGCTCGGAAAAGAAGGCAACATCATGCACATGCGATACCGAGAACTCTTGAAAGACGTCGAAAAAACCGAAAACGACATACTAAGAGATTATTCAACCCTGCCATTAAAACGCTCCAAAACTCTCCTATCAAACCTAACCTTCGACGGACTTCAGGACATCGACTCAATCGCAAGATTAATCATAGATAAACCCCTCGAAGAAACCATCGCCCCAAAAGGATTCAGATTCCTGTCTCATCTCACCCTCTCAGAAAAAGAAATCTCTCAAATAATAAAACAACACAACAACATAGACAAAATAATAAAACTAGAACCAGCCCACCTCGAACCGATTCTAAAAAATCGCGCCAGCACAATTCATAACGAAATTCACAACCTCCGAGAACAAGTTCTAAACGGAAAAACAATTTGTTAAATCAAAAAGTATAAAATCTCCTCAAATCTCCCCCTCACATGCTAACCAAAATCCAACTCAACGAAATTAAAAACCACCTGGAAAATTCACAAAATCCCCTCTTCTTTTTTGACAACGATGTCGACGGACTCTGCGCATTTTTAATTCTCAGGCGAGCAATCAACCGTGGCAAAGGCATAGCAATAAAATCATTCCCAGAACTAAAAAAACAATACCTAAAAAAAATCGAAGAATTAAACCCCGACGCAATATTCATCCTCGATAAAGCCGAAGTCAGCGAAGAATTCATAAACGAAACAAACCAAAAAAACATCCCACTAATCTGGATCGACCATCACGAAACAAAAACATCAAAGGAAACAATCAAAAAAACTTTTTACTATAATTCACTCCCATCCGCCGAACCAACAACCTACATCGCACAAAAAATTTTCAACCAACAAGAAGACCTCTGGCTCGCAATCATCGGATGCATCGGCGACGCCTATATGCCGGACTTCGCAAACCAATTCGCAGAACAAAACCCAGAATTACTAAACCCAAAACTCGAACCGCTCGACGCACTCCATTCAACGGAAATCGGCAAAATAATCCGACTGCTAAATTTCGGACTCATGGACACGACGACAAACACCGTCACTCTAATCAAATATCTATTCAAAGCAAAAAGCGCCCACGACATCCTCGAAGAAAATCGCGAAACAAAACAACTCTACAAAAGATATAACGAACTCAATAAAATCTTCAACAAACAAATCGAAAAAGCCGAATCAAACTTCGACCCAAAATCAAAAACTCTATTCTTCTCCTACGCTGGCAACACATCAATGTCATCCGAAATCGCAAACAAACTTTATTACAACCACAAAGACAAACTAATCGTCGTCGCATTCAAACGCCCAGAAAAAATCAACATCTCAATCCGCGGAAACAATGCACTCAAAATAACAAAAGAAATAATCGCAGACATCGAAGACGCAACCGGAGGCGGACACGAAAAAGCGACCGGCGCAATGATTCCCGTCGACGCTTTCGAAAAATTCAAACAAAATATATCTAACTACTTCAAAGAAAAATAAAGCCAGAGAAACATCGGTTTTCTAGGCGAAACATAAATAAACTAACAAAAAATTAATTTACCAGCATGAACGAAATAAAACCGATAAAGCTAAAACAAAATATGAAAGTAACCGAACTAATCGAACAAATGAAAAACACAGGATTCGGCGCAAGAAAAATAGGAATAGCATCAGACATCGCAAAAAAAATGTTCTCGGAAAAAAACTGCAAAATCTTCTTGGGACTCGCAGGTGCAATGGTCCCAGCCGGAATGAAACAAATAATAATCGATTTAATCGACGACAAAAAAATAAACATTCTCGTAACAACCGGCGCAAACTTGACACACGATTTAATCGAAGCCATCGGCGACAAGCACTACCACTGCGACACATGGAACGACGACGAATTCAACAAAAAAGGTTACGACCGAATCTATAACGTCCTTATGAAAAACGACGTATACGAAAAACTCGAAGACTTCTTCGAACAAAACTGGGGCAAACTATCAAAATCAAAAAACATAAAAGAACTTCTGGAAACAATCGGAAACATCCTCCCAGAAAATTCAAACAGCATTCTAAAAACTTGCTCAAAAAATAAAATTCCAATCTATTGCCCAGCACTCGCCGATTCCGGAATCGGACTAATGATTTGGGGACGACTCGTATCCGGCAAAAAAATATCAATCGACGCCTTCGACGACATGAACAAAATCATCGACACCGCTTGGACATCAGAAAAAAAAGGAGTAATCTACATCGGCGGCGGAACACCAAAAAATTTCATACAACAAGCACTGCAATTCTCATCCGGAGCGAACTACGGAATTCAAATAACAACCGACACAGCAGAAGGTGGCGGCTCATCTGGCGCTCCATTAGAAGAAGGAAAATCTTGGGGCAAACTCAAAACAGACGCACTCTACGTCGACGTCAAATGCGACGCAACAATCGCCCTCCCACTAATCTTCGCCAATTAAACTATTCACTTCTTACTAACCAGTCTATCCTGAATACAAAAAGCCCGACGAGCAATTTCACCAGCACAATCCTTACGACCCTCAAGCTCAAAAAAAATCTCTCGAGCTCGCTCTACCTTATCCATCTGTCCTCCAATTTTAATTAAAATTTTCTCAATCATTCAACTTCACCCCTCTCTTCTCTAAAAAACTCATCACCGCTTTATCAACAAAATTTCTCTTCGACGGAAACTCAATCTTGACTTTCCTATCCGAAATATACTTCTCAATCTCTTTGTCCAACCATTTACTAACCCGAATCGCCGTATCATTCCGCTCAACAATCTTCATTACCATAAGAATACAAATGGTAACCAACACTATATAAATATTTCGAAAACAAAATCACTTACCGCACGAAGCTCAGGACGACAAAGCCGCCGTAAATCCGAGAACCGAAGGTTCTCTAAAATGTTCCCTCTCCAAAATGTCCCCTCCCAAAACACCGACGAGCGAAAAGCGAAAAGCGACCAGCGCGAACAATCGCTACCAAGCGATTGTTCGCGGCTCCCGCCGCACATATTGAAAATCTCCCTGCAACTCATAAACCTCAATCGAACTCTCAATCTGGTCATCAAAATACCGAACCTGATATTCCCGCTCATTCTCAGAATTATAACACTCAATAATAATCTCGTTCGTATCCTTATGCTTCATAAACAAATATTGCTTATCGACAATCATCTCACTCCCATTAATCCAAACCTTGTCGCCCTCTTTCAAATCACCAATCGCCTTCGACTGTTTCTCAATCTCCACCATAAAAACAAAACACCAAAACAATTTATAAAATTATCTCAAACTTGACAACTTTGCATAATGCTCCATAATTACTCAATCCCGAGTATTAAGACACCAATATTTTACTCATTACTAGAATTACTAAAAAATAGGTTTTAATTTATAACTTTCAGTTCCATCAAAAGGATAGCTAATAAAAGTGATATATATAATTGATTCTACTTCATAAAAAACACATCCCTCAATTGTTCTATTAATTTGTCCATTCATGTTAGGATTTTCTTCAGCAACTTTGTCTAATTCATCATATTTTCTTAAACAAATAATATTTTTATAAGAATAGTTAATTGTTTTTTCGGACTTTAATGGAAGTGTTAAATTTGAATAAGTAATTGAGCGTCTAATATCTACAATACATCCATCTGTTTTCATATCTTCATCGCTATATATTGTTTTAATCTGAGTAAATGGGTCCATCCTGTATCTTATATAAAATTCTCCGTTGTCGTTTTTTAGCATATTTTCAACATTCCCAACTTTATTTTCTGGTTCTGAAAAAGAATAATGTGTATAAACTTTACTTTTCTGTTTATATGTGGCTTTTGCTCCTTCCCTTATAGAATCTGAAATTAGTTCATTATTATCTATATCTCTTGGATAACCTCCCTCAAAACTACTTATCTGTTTCCCAACTAAACTATTTTGAGAGAGATAATTCCCACTTGAGAAAAGGAAATAATAATTATCTATCATACATTTCTGAGGAATAAAATTTGTTTCATTTATAGTTAATATAAAAATATCCGGAACTAAATTACTTTCACTAATTGGACTTATTTTAAAACTAGACCCAGATACATCTGCTTTTACAGGAATATTATAATAATAATCTCTATCTCCTCCAGTTACTCTCAAACCAACTATCATTACATAGAGAGGATTAAATAAACTAAATAAAATCAATATCAAAACGATTATGGAAAAGATTAAAGTTAATATAGATAACCACCTCCCCCTCAGATTATATTTTTTTATTTGAATCAACGAAATAATTGAAAGTATAATTACAATCACAAGAAACACCACGGATATACTCAACTTAAAAAACATATCAAAAAAATCTTGATACTCTGGAATAAAACTCCAAATCCAAACGTTTAAAATTATATCAAGCAATAACATCAAAACAGAAGCTACGCCCAACTTACTAAAACTAACCATAAAAAAGTTAAGCCCTTCTTTCTTTTAAATCTTTTTAAAATCCAAGTTTAGTTAAGATTATAGACTAACACCAATTTAACTCTTTCTCTAAATACTTGACCATTTAATTATACGCCCTAAAAAATACTTAACTAAAAAACTCATTAATTATTCGATTTATAAAAAACTCAATCTTAAAACCATCCTAATAACTCTTCCCCGCATAAACAACACACTCAGCCTTCTTCCCGCAAAAAGGACACTTCCCCAACTTCTTCCCTGAAATCTGACACCTGACACCTAACATCTCACTCTCGTCGGAGACGAGAGTGCCCATTATTCTCGCCTGCAATTCCTTCTCGACAAACTCCGCGCATTTCTCCCCGTCCTTATCGCAAGAACAAAAACTAAACTTCGCAATCTTCCCAGAATCCAAAGCTTTCTTAATCTCGACCTTCGACGAACAATCTACAATCCTCGACGCGAAAAACTCATCAGCCCGCGCAATCAACCTCTCGTCATACTCCGCACCTAAATCCTTAATCGTCTCCGCCAAATCCTTAATCTTAACCAAAATCTTCTCCCTCGTATCACGCACAAACAAAGTAACTTCCTCGTCCCCCAACTCCTTCTTCCCAACCTCGATCCTAAACGGCACACCCTTCATCTCCCAATAAAAAAACTTCTCACCCACCCGCTTATCCGAATCATCAATCAAAACATCAACATACTCCTTCATCAAATCCGCC
Organism: Candidatus Woesearchaeota archaeon; assembly: GCA_964468545.1. GTDB lineage: Archaea > Nanobdellota > Nanobdellia > Pacearchaeales > GW2011-AR1 > JAGVXH01. The sequence continues at coordinate 3,729 of CAYXTT010000016.1, read as the reverse complement.
CTCAATTTTTCAACAACATCGCCGACCTGCGACCTGCGACCTGCGACCTGCGCATCATTCCCAATTGGAACAATCACAACCTGAACCGGCGCAATTGTGTAAGGCAAAACCAAACCATTATCGTCACCATGAACTGAAATCACCGACGCCAAAATCCTCGACATCGCCGGTCCATAACAAGTCAGCCACGGCATCTTATCTTTTTCCTTATCATCCTTAAAACTCAAATCAAACGCCTTCACAAAATGCTGGCTAATCAAATGCGTCGACGGTTGCTGAATAATTCTTCCGTCAGGCAAAATCGAATCAGACCCAATCGTATACTCCGCCCCAGGAAACTTATCCCACTCCGGCCTCTTCATCGCCAAAAACGGAACCCCAAAAATCTTATGCATAACTTCCTCCGTCATATTAATATCGTCCTGAACCTGTGCCTCCGCCTCTTTCTTCGTCGAAAAAGCATCATGTGATTCAATCCAATAAAATTCCCTCGAACGAATCAATGGCCGCGTCGCCTTCGTCTCGTTCCGAAAAACATTAGCTCTCTGATACAACCTCATCGGCAAATCCCGATAACTCCTAATCCACAATTTATACAAATCATAAAACGCCGTCTCGCTCGTCGGACGCAACGCCAACCTATCCTCGCCCTGCTTTTTCTCCAACCAAAAAACATCCGGCGCAAATCCCTCGACATGAGAACTCTCTTTCTTAAAATTCCCCTCCGGAATCACCGACGGAAAAATCACCGGCGAATGTTCCGTCGCCCGCAACGCCGACTCATAAATCCGATACATCTTATCAATAATCCTCGCACCCCACGGTCGAATCACAACAAACCCTTTAACCCCATAACGCAAATCCGTCACCTCCGCCCGCACCAAAATCTCCGAATACCACTCGCTAAAATTTTCCACCTTCGAAATATTAAAAGTCACTTTCTTCCCCATCAAAATCAATAACCATCACAATATTTAAAACCACCGCCCAGAACTCACACACACCACGCGGGGCGGCGAAGCCGCCAAGATATGAGAACCGAAAGTTCTCTAAAATCCCCTCCCTGTTTCCCAAAATCCCATCTCATCTAACTCCTAACAACTAAGCAAAGGCACTTCATAATTAACAAAACAAATCGCAACCAACGCCGTCCCGAATTTTTTCTTCGGCTCAACCGTCGACGAATTAACAACAACATCTCTCAACTCAAACTTCTCATCGAATCCATTAACATAAAGCTCATTTAAACTCGCCCTCAACTCCGCCTCAGCCTCGGAAACACTCTTCGACCCATTATATTCACAAACCAACCCCCCATATTTCTCTCCCGTCTCTCTATCATAAAGCCAACCAAAAATAATTCCAGCCGTCGCCCACTCACCCCTCCCACAATTCGCAACCGCCGAAATCGTCTCCATCACCGAACCATGAACAATAGAACTGGGCCGCGGCACTTCCCTTGCAATCCTTGGCAAAATCGAAGAGTAAGTCATAATATTACACATCTCAATTCCCGCGTCCTTCAAAGCCAAATGATAAGAACCCGCATGCACCGCAATATCACTTTCACCGACGCCCTTCGCAACAAAAAAATCCCTCGGCACTCTTTTCCCAATAACAATATTCTCTCCCACTACCGACACCCCCAAACATTACAATTCATCCTAACACCAATCAACATCATCACTATTTTTAAAATTATCTACGAGCCCAGGAAGAATTGAACTCCCATCAACAGGGCCGAAACCTGTTATTCTATCCATTAAACTATGGGCTCTACTTTTCAAACTCAAAACAAATTTATAAGATTATCTATCAAAAGAAACTTTTATTAACGAGAAACAACTAAATCCAAAATGGAGATAATTTTATTTCTGGCAATAATATTCTTGCTAACTTACCTAATCGGCCGACTCCTCGAAAAAATCAGAATCCCCTGGATTTTCGCACCACTCCTAATCGGTCTCGGACTATCCGCATACAACCCATTCGCAACCATAACATCGTCGACAACCTTCATCTTTCTCGCCCAACTCGGAATGTATTTCCTCCTCTTCTCAATCGGCTTCGAACTCGATTTGAGAAAAATGTTAAAAAGCAAAAAATTCATAATCCAAACAACTTTCGTAATAATCCTCTCCGAAGCCATCATCGCATCAATACTTCTGCATTACATCTTCAACCTATCATGGATAATTTCCTTCTTATTATCCCTATCTTTCGCAACCGTCGGAGAAGCAATCCTTCTTCCAATCCTCGACGAATTCAAACTCACAAAAACAAAATTCGGACAAACCATCCTATCAATAGGAGTTACCGACGACATATTTGAAGTCATAACAATAATAGCAGTAACGATATTATTCGGCTACTCCCTCGGAAATTCCTCGTCCTATATTGAAAAAAACATTCTCGTCCTCATCGCACTCTTCGCCCTAACCTTCCTCATAATCAAATACAGAAAAAAAATCCAACCTGCAAAATACAAAAACAACTCCCTAATCTTCCTCGCCGTCATGTTTCTTTTCCTTTTATTCATAGGAATCGGCAACATCATCAGTGCCGCCGCACTCGGAGCATTACTATCCGGAATGGCGTCCAAAAAAATCATCCCCGCAAAATCTCTCGAAACAATTCACTCCCAAATAAAAATAATAACCTACGGACTCTTCGCTCCAATCTTTTTCCTCTGGGTTGGCATCGACGTCAACATAAATTATTTAATAAAATATCCATTACTAATCATTCTTTTCACAACTACAACCTATCTCGTCAAAGCCACCACCAGCTTCTTCATGACAAAATCTCAACTTGGAAACAAAAAGGCATTCCTCCTCGGAATCGGCCTCTGCGTCCGCCTCAGTACAAGTATTGTAATCCTAAAACTTCTCCTTGAAGAAAATCTAATCACATCAGAAATTTATTCAATCTTAATCGGAACCCAACTCGTCTTCAAATTCATAATCCCAATCGCCCTCTCTTACTTCATAATAAAATGGAAAATTTCATAAACCAAAAATTTCAATCAAATTTTTTCAAAAAATCGGCAGTTAAAACTGATACTAAATCTGAAGTTTTAAATTTTTTCGGCTCGACGCCTTCGGCGTCATAACGAACCGCCCTAACATCGCCGCGCGAATCCGACAACACGACACCACCCGCACACCAGCAACCACCGACACTGAGGCCAGCCCTGAAAAATCCGTTTTCCCCAATAGATATAAAACTATATTCTGATACGGAAGTTAAATCTTTTTGTTCGACCCCTTTATTTAATTTAAAAACTAAACCCAAATCTGCATCTGCATTTAATACTAACTGCGAGAAATTTGGCACTCATATTTCTTTAGAACTTATCCCTCTAGTTTTATAATCTTCTAAAAGCGCTTCTGCTTGAGCGGGGTTTGTAATTGGGCTTCCATTTGCCTGAACTCCAAACTCAATACGGATTTGAACCAACAAACTCTCCGTCCTTATTTTTATTAGGAACATATAATTTTGATGCCACGTCTCTTGTCCAATTTCTTCCAAGTGAAGAATTATCTAGTAAAAATTTTCAACTCTCTCGGCATAAACTGGTGCAAATTCTTTAGCATTTAAAGTTGAAGCTACTCCTTCTTTCCTTTCAACTTTTTTTACATCTTTTACTCTCATAATAATTTTAGAAATAAATAATTTATAAGCTTTTCTATTATGTTACTTTTATTAAAAGGTGACATTTATACCCTA
>CAYXTT010000015.1:0-10960 GCA_964468545.1 Candidatus Woesearchaeota archaeon | reverse complement strand
TGAAATATTTGACATCCGCCGACGCTGTATATCCCTGAGGCGAATCATCCAAAAAAGTCCCGCCAGAATTAGGAACCATCGCATACCAGCCATTCTTCAAATCAAACGGCACAATCGCCGGCAATCCCTTGTTGCTCCCAGACTCATAATAACTAACAGTCGCTTTCCCCGACGCCCACGAATTCGAACATCCGCCATTCCCAGTAGAAGAAGCAAAAACAATATTATTAAAAGCGTATGGCTTATCGACATCTTTCCATCCACCATCATAAATCTGCGCCTTCTCAATTCCTAAATTCCCCGACGACGCCCCATTCAAATACAACTTGTAATTCTTCCCGTTGTAATTAAAATATTGTATTTTCTTGTCTCCTTCCATCTGCTTATCCCACCTCAACAAAACAGCATTATTACTAACATAACTCTGAACCTTCGCATCCCTAATCCCCATACTCGCCAACTCCTCCGCCGCCTTCTTCGCATTTTCTTTACTCTCAGCCAACAACGCATCATTTCTCAAACTCTGGTCCATCTCCGCCTTCGCAACATCACCAGCAATTCCTTGCCCCTTCATCTCCTCATATAACATCACCGCCCGCAACTCCGACACACTATCAATCTCACTCACCGGCACATCAACAATTTTCCCGCCGCCGACGTCAACCTTGATACTCTTCTCGTTAATCTGCCCCCTCAAACTTTCAATATACTTCGACTGGTCAACAACATGCTCGCCACCAAACAAACCCCCAGACGACTCAACATTTCCCGCCTGCGCCGAATCCATTTTCCCATTAACATCATTCAACGCCGTCGTCATCGCCTTAACATCCCGCTCAATATCATCCTTATAATAATCATTATAACATTGCGTTCTCGAAATTTCCCCATGCTCAGTATCACACATCGCCTTATACTTCGTCATAACCTTCTGCCTCGCCACCGACTCCCCACTAAAACCGGTAACCGCATTCTTCAACATCAAAACCGTCGATGTCGCGAAACACGCACCCTTCATACCGCTGATAACATTCCCCAGCTTAGAAACAATTCCCTCCCACTTCACAATACTCTCATTCAAATTCTTCAACATCTCCTTTGTCTTATTCGGCGAAAGCTCAATCCCTCTCTTCTCAATCCCAATCTGAAAACTAAAATCCGCCTTCGTCTGCGTATACTTAACCTCAGGAATCAAATCAATATAAGCAACCTCGTTCACCTCAATATTCCTAACATAAACATCAACGCCATAAAAACTATACTGCTCATTATCATTAATCCAAACCGCTTCCGACTTCTCATCTTTATTCGAACTCTTAAAACTAATCCTAACCTTCCCGGGAAGAATATCACTAATTGTCATATCCTTCCCATCTCCTATCCCAAAACTTTCCCTCTTGCTCAAACTCTTAATATCCTTCCCCGCAACTTTCAAATCTACCTTCCTCTCTCCCTCGTCAACTTTCTTGAAATCTACAACGCTAATCGAATGAAATTTATTGTTTACATAAACACTTGCAAGAGAATTACTAAAATCCGTCCCATTAAGCACCTGTCTATTATACCTAACTTGATCAACAATTTTCGACGACGGATATTTCTCAATAAACTTATCCATCAACTCCGCCTGAGTTTTAGATTTATTAAGCTCGCCAGCCAAAACAATCTGCTCATACAACGCCTCCTCTCCAAACGCCTCTCCCGTCTCCTTCATCTCAGAACCATAAGTCTTAACCAAATCACCGACGACGCTATTCGATTTATCAAAATATTCATCAACGCCATTACTAATACTCTCATCACTCAAGGGGACCCCCCTCCTCTCACTCAAACTCAACGGCTTCAAATTATTATTCCCTGAACACCGAATACTAATCGAACCAACCCTATTCTTCTCGACGTCAATTTTACTAACCACACACTTATCATTTAAAAATTTCGAACCCTCACGAACCCAAATCTGTTCCCCATCAATATTCAACAAAGCCGAATTCTCCGGAGCAACAATACTGTTCAACTTCACCTTTAAACCAGCCCGGCAATAATAACCCGGCAAATAAGTCAACGCACTCGTCTCCCCAACTTTCAAATTAAACGTCTGAACAATCTTGTCTTTCGAAATCAAAAGCTCAATCCTCGCCGTATCCCCACTAACACTTTCAACTCTCAAATAACCTCGCCCATTCCAAAAGGCATTCCGATTATAATCCGTCGCCCAATCATCATCGCTCATCACCGGCAAATAATATTCTGACTGCCCCGTCCCATAAGCCTCCTCTGCATCATAACGAATTGTCGCCGTCAAGTTCCCCGCAACCCACTCCGCCAAATCTCCCTCTATTCTATTCTGCTTCAAAATAATCACGACATACCCAATATTATTTATCAAGGGGTCCCCCAACAAAGTATCATAAGATTTCACAGCCGCTCTCGCCGGATGAAACGCAATTCCAGAAACACCAGCCGGATAATTCCCCGTAAAAGAAATCGACCTTATCGACGAAACTTTAATCAATGGATTAACCTTTATTGCATACAACTCACAAAAAACCGGCACACTTTGGTCTGCCAACAAATCACTCCTGACAACACTTGGCGTGCACCCTCCCGGCGGAATCCCAATAATAAAATCACTCGTCGCATTGCACTGGTCATTCTTAATCCTATTCAAAATCGGCCAATACGTATCCATCTGCCCAGAATACAAACGATTAAAATTCGGCTGATAATACTGCCAGCTCCCAATCCCGCCCGAATAACTCGCTCCATCAACCGAACCACTAAACGCCGAACCACTACTCCCACCAAATGTATCAGCCGACACCATCGCTGCCATAAAAAACAAAATCACGACAACAAAATATTTTTTATTCATCATTCAAACTCCAAACGAATCTTCTCGTCCTCCGCCTTCAAATAATTATCCTGCAAACCATCAATGCTACTCGGCAACCCAAACAAAGGAATATTAATATTTAATTCATTAGCATCCGCCAGCATTCCCGCAGTAAAATATTCCCTCGTTGTCCCACCACCAACAACGGCAAAATCAACATCCATCTCCGGCACATTAATATCATAACACTTCTCCGTCTCCGCCCCAAACAATCCAGCAAGCCCACTCTCCGGTACATTAACACACTCACTCTTGCTACTCGCCGGAAACTTCAACGACGAATTATCATAAACAAAAACGCTAACATTATAATAACCCTCAATCAACTCAACCGAATTCATCTCAGGATAAAGCACCGTCGCTGAATAATCATCCGAAACAAAATTAACCAACGCCTTGTCCACATCACCCAAATCCAAACTAACATTATACTTCTTGTTCAAAACAACATTCGCAATATTTTCCTCATTCGTCGAAATCTGATACTTCGCATCCGCATAACCATCCGCGCTAACCAAAACAAATCCATTAACACACTGCGGAAACTCACCCCTCAAAATCGCATCCCCATTCTCAATCTTCGTCGCGCCAATCTCGCAAACATCATTCAAACACTTGAACTGAACTCTCGACTCAACCGGATTTAAATCAACATCATAAGTATAAACATCGACATCCTGATTCCTAAACTCACAAACTCTCGACTCAATAGACGTCCCAGTCGTCGTCGGCAACGCAACCCTCGCCTGATTTTTCGAAATCACAACACCGACGGGAAACTGAAAAATTTCCTTCTCGTCATAAAACTGAATCAGCACCGGAAAATTAATATCATAAACAAAATGATAAGGCACATAGCAAAAACCCATCATACTCATTCCCTCCTGCAACCCAACCGGCTTCGCAACCATGTCCCCATAAATATCAATCGTCGTCGGCCAACTCGACGAATACATGAAATTCACATTCTCATCCACCCTCTTCCCAATCCCACTAACAAAATAACTCTCTTCCTTCGACGACAAATCATAATAATTCCCATCCAACTTCAACATCGGAATATTCGCCCCAAGCCCGCCAATAATATCCTCCTTAATATTTTCCTCAACAAAAATCTTCGGCGCACAACCAATCTCCGTCCCCGTAACCGGCGCATACAACCTCATCACGTCCAACGCATAATTCTCCAAAAACGCCGAACTCTTTTCATAATTATAAACCTCGACCGCCAACCCATAAAACTTCCCCAACTTACTCCCAACCGAAAACTTGTGTTCCTCAACAACAACTGAACTCTCGCCCTTGAAAATCGTAATCTTATTCTTCACATCCAAATCCACACTCAAATCATTTATCGTCGACGAAACACTCCCGTCATCCGGCTCACCAGAGTCATCCCTTGGGGAAATATAAACATCATAACCCATCTTCTCAAAATCCGAAAAATCACAATCACCAATTCGCGAAGCAATATAACTCGCTAACTCTTTTTCCATCCCCATCTTGCTCGGCACACTTTCCCTCAAAAGATTATTCCCAGAAACATACATCCAATACGGAACCGACTGCCCCAAAAAATCCAACTGCGACGAAAACGGCATATAAGCAGAACCCGACTCAAACTTCGGAATCTCAATCCGCCCACCTTGCTCACCCAAAAGATTTATCCCTTCCTCCGCGCTCGCCTCCAAACACGAAATATAATAATCATAAGCCGGTCTCAACTCCTCCGGCACGCTCGCACCAGAACTACTTCTCAAAGCAAAATACACAAAAATACCGACGACGACAACAACCGCAACAATTATAAAAATCGTAACCTGTCCTTTTTTTTCCATTCAACATCCACCTCCATTTTTCATTTCCCCTAAAAAAAATCCGCGTTCATCCGTGAATCCGTGAAAATCCGTGTTCCTTTTTACTTTCACACAAGTCAAACCAAGTTGCCAAATTACACCAGAAAATAAAATCTCCCTCATCTCTTCACCTTCTCCTTAATTAATTCCATAATCTCACTATTAATATCTTTCTCAATCTTCGCCTTAAACTTCTCCCACAACGCCTCGTCCTCGACCAACAACAAATACTTTTTCACCCCAATCCCAGCAAACCCGAACTTATAAACTTTCCTAAATAAATTATTAACTTAGTTAGTTAGTTATTAAAACCATCGGATACGAATGTTAAATGTAATAAAGTTCCTTTTCTATTTTGCTATCTTAAACACTATTTACCAACCACCAAAAGACTTAATAAGAATAAAGATTTTATCCTTCCAATATGGCAAAAGTTAATATAATAATCAAAACTCTTTTTTTATTCTCTATATCATTTCTATTAAATGTTATTCTTGTTAGCGCACAAGACCCATTAGGAACAAGTAAAATCGATATAGTAAGTGTGTTGCGACCAATATTAGTACTTCTAATTATCTTATCGATTTCAATTTATTCGATAATTAATAAGAGATGGACATTATTAGTTGGCGGAATTATAGGATTAATAATCTCCATCGTAGACATCTTCATAGGAGCATTAATTAGCGTGTATTTATTTTATCCAATTTTATATTTACTTTGTAATGCGAGTTGTTCGGGAAATGAAGTATTTTGGACTAGTATCTTTGGCTTCGTCATAATAGGATACTTAATTGGTTGGGTAATTGAAAAAATAAAATCTAAAAAACAATAATTTGGCATTCGACTCTATCGCCCTTTCTCAGCCTATAGATTTCAAATTTTTTACTTCATAAAAAAACTAACAATAAACATCCTCCATCAAATGATCCCACCAAGAATCGAACTTGGGTCTCGTCGAAGTCAACGACGCGTTCTGCCACTAGACTATGAGATCTAACAAAACCACAAATCAATTACTTTTAACTTTTCCGTTTCCAAGCATTTCACCGCGCCCAATCAAAATTAGCACACCCAACCAATTTAAAAATAAACAAATGAAGGTTCCGCGTTAGTCCATATGTTAATATTCCCCACCCTACCTCCTAACCCCTAACAGCTAACAACAAGTTTTAAAAACCAAAATCCAAACCTAATAATATGAAAATTCCAAAAACAACAAACAGATACTGCCCTTATTGTAAAAAGAAAACTCCACAAAAAGTTAAGGAACCGAGCAAGGGCAAAGCAAGTTCAATGAAACGAGGAAACAAAATAAGAATGAAATTGCGAGGACTCTGGCGAGGCATCGGCAACCAAGGAAAATATTCCCGTATGAAAAACCAAGCAAAACAAAAAAGAAAAACAACTAAAAAAACAAATTTCATGTACACCTGCACCGTATGTAACAAATCTAAATATCAAAAAAAAGGCAAGCGCGCCTCAAAAATTATCATAGAATGAAAACTAAACCACAGCTACCAACTACCAGCTACCAGCTACCAATTTAACAATGGCAGAGAAAAAAAAATACATCGAAGTCCAAATCCCAATCCTAAATTCTTCGACAAATGTCCTCGGAACACCAGAAAATCTAAACAATAAAACAATAAAACTCGACCTAACACGCCAACTCCGTGGCAAAGGACTTACAATCAAGCTCAGAATAATAAACCAAAAAGGGATCCTCGTCGCCATTCCAAGCAGTATGGAACTCTCGACATCTTACATAAAAAGAATTATGCGAAAAAGAATTAGCTACGTCGAAGATTCATTCAAGACAAAATGCGCCGACATCCAAGTCACAATAAAACCCTTCCTAATCACACGGAAAAAGGTCTCAAGAGTAGTCCAAAAAAATCTCAGAAACACAACAAAGGAATTCTTAATAGAATATGTAAAAGAAAAAGACTACAACCAAGTCTGCCACGAAATCCTCGACGGCACACTCCAAAAAACCATGCTCCCAAAACTGAAAAAAATCTACCCACTTTCATTTTGCGAAATCAGAAAATTTGGGACAAAGGAGCTCGAAAAAATCGACTTGGTAAAAGCATCAGAAACAATCACTAATACAAAAAATAAGGAAGAAATACCAGAAGAAGTTGGAAAAGAAGAATCAGAAAAAGAATGAAAAAAATATTTTTAGGTGCGCCGGGATCAGGGAAAGGAACAGCCGCTTCGAGAATCGCGCCGAAACGCAACATCCCTCACATTTCAACAGGCGACTTATTTAGAGAAAACATAAAAAAAGAAACACTAATCGGAGCAGAAGCAAAAAAATACATAGAAAGAGGAGAACTCGTCCCAGATGAAATAGTAATCGAAATATTAAAAAAAAGAATACAACAAAAAGATTGCCAAAACGGATTTATCCTCGACGGATTCCCACGAACAATTTCCCAAGCAGAAAAACTATCAAAACTAATCGACATAGATATCGTAATAAACATAAACGTCCCAAAAGAAATAATCATCCAAAGATTATCCTCAAGAATCACCTGTAAAGAATGTGGAGAAATCTTTAACTCTATCGACTACAAACCAAAAGAAGATGGTAAATGCGACAAATGCAAAGGAGAAATAATCAAAAGACCCGACGACGAACCAAAAATTATCCAAAACAGATTAAAAATATACGAAGAACAAACCGCCCCCCTCATTGAATTCTACAACAACAAAGGAATCCTACAAAATATTTTATGCGACAATATCAATAAACCAGCAGACGAAACAGCACAACTAATCATAAATTCAATAGAAAAATTCGCAAACAGAACACAATCATAAAAACAAACTAAATCTCCCTCGCAACCTTTTTCTTCGGTCTTTTCTTCCTGCTCCTCTTAACTCCATTAATCAACTCTCTCTGCTTCTTCTTCCTTCGCGCAACTCTCCATGACCTATTCCTATCAAGTCGTTTTACTTTATTCTTGCTCGGCATATCATATAATCAAAAAATCACATTTTAAATCTTTCCCAAGCCTGTGGAGGGAGTCGAACCCCCAACCCTCAGTTTACAAAACTGATGCTCTACCATTGAGCCACACAGGCACAACATACCATTAAGAAACCTTATTTTAAACTTTTTGGAAAACAAATAGAACAATTTTAATTCTTGGTAGGTTCAAACGAGGCGGACGGTTCCGTGGCGTACTAATGTACGCGAGGGTTCGTCCAACGAAGTATCAACCACCGAGAATTAAAATTAATCCTCATCAATGACTTCGACACGCCTATCCTTTTCCAAAATCTCAACAATCTCAAACTCCAAATTCGCAACCTCACCTTTCTCAAACGGCCCAACGCCTTCCCCATCAAACCCCAAAAACTCCGGCACATCCTCGAGAAACCTAACCAACCGATGCTTCTTCTCATCCTTCGCCGAACCAGACATATCAACCGCCTGACTCTTCTCCGCTCGCTCCAACGCCTTCACCAACTCTTCAAACAAATCCTTCTCAAACCCCAATAAATTCTCAAAATCCTTTTTCGAAATTCCAATCTGCGATGCCACAAACGCCAAATTCAAAATTTTCTTTTTTCGAATCCTCAGTAAATCCCTAAAACTCGAAACCGCATTATCCAACTTCTTCTTATTCTTAATCGCAACATCGGAAAACGCATCGTCTTCCTTCGCCAAAAAATTCTTCTTCTCTCTAAAATATTCAGCAACCTCACTCAAAAACTTCCTCGGCAAAACCTGCAAATTCTCAGAATATTTCTCCCTCCTCATCGCCTCATAAATATCACTGAATGTCAACATCACAACAAAAAACCCATCCCATTTAAAAGAATTGTTATACTCAAACCAAAACTATAAAACCACTCTCAACTAAAAACCAATAGACAATAACAATAACCAAAAAATGTTCGACTCACTAAAATCAAAACTAAAAAATTGGATAAATAGAAATAAAGAATCAATAGTTGAAACCCAAAGAAAAGAAAAGAAAAAATTAAAGGCGAAAGGCGAAATAAAACAATCTCTCAAGAAAACAATTGAAACTCCAGTCGAAGAAAAAGGATTCTTCCTAAAATTTAAAAAACGACTAACTGAAGAAAAATTCGACGAACTCTTCGACGAACTCCAAATGATTCTTCTCCAAAACAACGTCGCCTACGAAGCCGTCGAATCAATCAAAAACTCACTCGCCGAAAAACTTATCGGAAAAATCCTAAGCGAAGTAAACCTATCAAAAGAACTCAAGGAATCAATCGAATCAATTCTAATCAACCCACTAGATTTTCTAAAAGAAATCAAAGATTCTCTCGAAGTAAAAAAACCATTTGTAATTCTCTTCGCAGGAATCAACGGCTCTGGCAAAACAACAACAATCGCGAAAATCGCAAACTACCTCCAAAAAAATAAACTCTCCACCTGCCTCGCCGCCGCCGACACTTTCCGAGCTGCTGCAATTCAACAACTCGAAGAACACGCAAACAAACTCAAAGTCCCAATAGTTAAAAAAGACTATGGCTCCGACCCGGCATCCGTCGGCTTCGAATCAATAACATACGCAAAGAAACACAAAATCGACGTCGTCCTAATCGACACCGCCGGCCGAATGCAAAACCGCGACTCACTAATGAAAGAAATCGAAAAAATCTCACGAGTAACAAAACCCGACATGAAAATTTTCTTAGGCGAATCAATCACCGGCAACGACGCAACCGAACAAGCCAAAGCATTCAACGACTCAATCGGAATAACCGGAATAATCCTATCAAAAACCGACGTCGACGAAAAAGGCGGCACCGCAATCTCAGTCTCCCACATCACAAAAAAACCAATCCTATTCCTCGGCACTGGCCAAGAATACAAAGACCTCGAAATTTTCAACAAAGAAAAACTAATCCAAAAACTAGAACTCTAATCCAAAAACTAGAACTCCAACCCCAAAACTTAATAATCCACCTAATCCTTCTAAAACTATGGTACTAGATAAGTTAGGCTCAGCCCTAAAAGGCGGAATAAACAAAATATCAAACGCGATATTCGTCGACAAAAAACTCATAGATGGAATCGTCAAAGAAATCCAAAAAGCCCTCATCGAAGCCGACGTCAACATCGAACTAGTCCTACAACTATCCCAAAAAATAAAAAAACTCGCCTACGACGAAAACATAAAAAACATCGACAAAAAAGAACAACTCGTCAAACTAATCCACGACGAAATCTTAAATCTACTCGGAGAAAAACAAGAACTCAAACTCCAAAAACAAACCTCAATAATGTTCCTCGGACTTTACGGCGCCGGCAAAACCACAACAATCGCAAAGCTCGGATTCTACTACGCAAAGCGAGGACGAAAAGTAGCCTTACTCGGGCTTGACACTCAACGACCAGCCGCGATGGACCAGCTCGAACAAATGGCAAAAAAAGCAAAACTCCCTTGCTTCGTAGACAAAAAAGAAAAAGACCCAGTCAAAATAATCAAGCAATATGAAAAAGACCTAAAAAAATACGACCTCATTCTAATCGACACCGCAGGCCGAGACGGACTAAACAAAGAACTAATCAAAGAAATCGACAAACTAAACAAAACTCTAAAACCAACCTACAGAATCTTAGTAATGCCAGCCGACATCGGACAAGCCGCAAAAACTCAAGCCGAAGAATTCCAAAAAGCACTTTTCATCGACGGCGTAATAATAACACGAATGGACGGAACTTCAAAAGCCGGCGGGGCACTAACTGCCTGTGCCGAAACCAAAGCACCTGTCTTCTTCATCGGAGTCGGAGAACAAATTCACGAAATCGAAACCTTCGACCCAGAATCTTTCATTTCAAGATTACTCGGAATGGGCGACCTCCAAGCACTACTCGAACACGTCAAATCCGCAACATCCGAAAAACAAATGAAAAAAACTGAAGCAAGACTAAAAGAAGGGAAATTCACTCTCCGTGATTTACAAATCCAACTCGAACAAATGAACAAACTCGGCTCTATGGACAAATTAATTGGAATGATTCCCGGAATGTCGTCGACAAAAGTTCCAAAAGACGTCCTCGCGAAACAAGAACAAAAAATGTCCCACTGGAAAAACGCAATCTCCTCAATGACCGAAATCGAAATCGAAACCCCCGAAATCCTCGAAAAACAAACCTCTCGAATCCAACGAATCGCAAAAGGCTCCGGCACAACCACAACCGAAATCCGCGAAC
>CAYXTT010000014.1:0-11000 GCA_964468545.1 Candidatus Woesearchaeota archaeon | reverse complement strand
AAGCTTGTTACGTTCGTGTTTGTACTGTCTCTGATGGGAAGGCACGGAGCTGTCTATTTTTATTTTCTTTTAGAATATACCTTTCTCAGATGCTCGTCTTCGGCAAGAGTTTCATCTCTTTTTTCATCATTAAATGTTAATGGAAATAGTTCTCCCGCAGCACTACCACTTCCAACACCATAAGCCGAAAGTGAACGGTTTACTAAAACTTCACCAGAGGGGCCATAAGAAATTGTTGCACGAATTCCGTTCCTATCAAATATCTCTCTATCTCCTGCCATTAGAATTTTTTGAACTTGTTTACTAACTCTAATGTGTCGGTTTGGCCGAGGAATTGTGCGCGGCAGCAGTATCGTTTTAGTCCGAGTTCGTCGAGGGCTTGTTTTTGTGTTTTGCCGTCTTGGATTAGTTGTTTGTATTTTGCGTAGAGGTGGGCGATTGGTTTTCCGCAACTGAAACATCTAATTGGGATTATCATATTGGGGTAGCGAAATTTAGCTATTTAAAGTTTATGATGGGTAATTTTATATAGGAGATTTCTGTTCTTGTGAGATGGAAGAGGAGAATAGGGAAGTTATTAGATTGAGGGATGTTTCGAAATTTTATCCAATGGGGGATTCGGTTGTGAAAGCGTTGAATGGAATTAATTTTAAAGTTTACAAGGGTGAGTTTGTTGCGATTATGGGACCGTCGGGTTCTGGGAAATCAACGGCGATGAACTTGGTTGGGAGTTTGGATATGCCGACGCATGGGACGATTTATTTGGATGGCGGGGATATTTCTGAGTTGAGCGAGTCGGATTTGGCGCAGGTTCGTGGGCAGAAGATTGGGTTTATTTTTCAGTCGTTTAATTTGATTCCTAATTTGACGGTTAAGGAAAATGTGATGTTGCCGATGATGTTTCAGGGAACGAGCGTCGAGGAAAGGGAGAAGAAGGCGGAGGAGTTGTTGAAATTGGTTGAACTTGATGATAGAATGGAGCATTATCCGAGTGAGATTTCTGGTGGGCAGATGCAAAGAGTTGCGATTGCGCGGAGCTTGGCGAACGACCCAGAAGTTATTCTTGCCGACGAGCCGACTGGGAATTTAGATACGAAGACTGGGGCGATTGTGATGGATTTTCTGGAGAAGTTGCACAAACAGGGAAAGACAATTATTATGGTTACTCACGATTCGGATTTGGCTGAGGAGTATGCGGA
Source organism: Candidatus Woesearchaeota archaeon (assembly GCA_964468545.1). Taxonomy (GTDB): domain Archaea; phylum Nanobdellota; class Nanobdellia; order Pacearchaeales; family GW2011-AR1; genus JAGVXH01. The sequence continues at coordinate 9,801 of CAYXTT010000014.1, read as the reverse complement.
TGTTGTTTATTGGTTGAGGGACGGTGAGTTGGAGAAAGTGACAAAGAGGGTTGGGAAAAGGTTTGTTGATGTTACGAAAAAGAAAAAAGCGCATGGAGTGAAATAATGAATCTCGATTACTTGATTTTGGCTTTGAAAAATTTGAAGCATCGGGGGATTCGGTCATGGTTGACTTTGCTTGGGATTTTTGTTGGAGTTACTGCGGTTGTTGCTTTGATTGGTTTGGGGAATGGATTGCAGGCGGCGGTTGGTGCTCAGTTTGGGGTTAGTTCGACGCAGGTTATTACTGTTCAAGCCGGTGGGTTGAATTCTTATGGTGCGCCAGGGAGTGGTGCCGTTAACAAATTAACGATGGCCGATGTGGACGCGATACAAAAATTGCCTGATGTTGAGTTAGCGATTCCGCGTAATATTGAAACTGTTAAGACTGAATTTAATAATAAATTGGGGATTTTGTCTGCTGTTTCTGTTCCCTATGGTGAGAAAAAAAGGGGGGGTTGGGAGGTTATGGATTTGGAAGCTGAGAAGGGGCGATTGCTGCAGGATTCTGATTTAAAGAAAGTTGTTATTGGGAATAGTCTTTCCAGGAATACTAATACTTTTGACAAAGGAATTGAGATTGGAAATAAAATTTTGATTGACGACGAGAAGTTCGAAGTTGTTGGAATTTTGAAAAAGAAAGGGAGTTTTATTTTTGATAATGTGATTTTGGTTAATAATGATGTTTTGATGGATTTGATTGGTTATGGCAATGAGGTTGATTTGATTGCTGTGACCGTTAAGGATTCGAGCGTGATGAATCGTACGGTTGAAGAAATTACTAAGTTGATGAGAGATAGGAGAGATGTAAAGAGGGGCGAGGAAGATTTTGAGGTTTCGACGCCGGCAGCAATGTTGGAAACTGTGAATAGTATTCTTGGTGGAGTTCAAGCATTTATTATAATTATAGCTTCTATTTCGATTTTGGTCGGGGCGATTGGAATTGTTAACACGATGACGACATCGGTTTTGGAAAGGCAGAAAGAAATTGGAATTATGAAGGCGATTGGCGCGAAGAACAGTCAGATTTTTATGCAGTTCTTTTTTGAGTCAGGGATGCTCGGGTTTATTGGCGGTTTGGTTGGTGTAATTCTTGGGACAGTGATTGGGATAGTTGGAGTTTCTGCGCTTAATAGTTTTCTTGGGGCAGAGATTTCTCCGATGGTTAATTTCCCATTGATTGGTGGCGCTTTGATTGGATGTTTTTTGATTGGCGCGGCTGCCGGAATTGTGCCGGCGATGAATGCTTCGAAACAAAATCCGGTGGAGGTTATTAGGGGGTAGAATGGTTATAAGTAAAGAGAGCGTGAAGTATTCGTTGAATAATATTAGGAAGAGTAAATCGCGGAGTGTGTTGACAGTTTTGTCGATTTTTGTTGGGATTACGACGATTTTTATTTTTATCAGTTTTGGGTGGGGGCTTTATAATTATATTGATGGTTTCACGTCGTCATCGTCGGCTGATAAACTTTTGATTTCGCCGAAGGGCGTTGGCGCGCCGGGTTTGGATACGACTTTTAAACTTTTAGATGATGATTTGAAAACTATTGGGGAAACCCCGGGAGTTTATGAGGCGACTGGTATGTATTCTGCTGTTGGCGAGATTATTCAGGGGACTTTTAAGAAATATGTTTTTGTTACGAGCTATGACCCGGATGTTCCTTTATTGGTGGAGTTTTCGAATCTTAAAATAAAAGGAGGACGCGGGCTTCGTGTTGGAGATTCTGGGAAAGTTGTTTTGGGTTATAATTATATGGTTAAGGATAAAATTTTTCCGAAGGCGTATTCGCTTAATGGGAAGATTGAAGTGCAAGGGCAGGAGCTTCGGATTGTTGGTTTTTATGAGGCCGTTGGGAATCCTCAGGACGATTCAAATATTTATATTACTAATGATTTTATGCCTGAGCTTTATCCTGAAAAGAATCTTTCTTATTCGATGATTGTGGCGAGAGTTGATAAAGAAAATATTGATGTCGTCGCTAATAGGGTTGAAGAAAAACTTCGTAGAGAAAGAGGTTTGGATAAGGGGAAAGAAGATTTTACTGTTCAATCTTTTGCCGATTTGCTTGCGTCGTTTTCTGGGGCATTGAATATCGTGATTGGCTTTATAATTTTGATTGCGTTGATTTCGGTTTTTGTTTCGGCGATAAATACTGCTAATACGATGATAACGTCGGTGCTTGAGAGGTTTAAAGAGATTGGGGTTTTGAAATCTATTGGTGCACGGAATTCTGAAATTTTTAAAATATTTTTATTTGAGTCTGGATTTTTAGGATTTGTTGCCGGGGTCATTGGAGTTTTAGTTGGCTGGGGATTGACTTCTTTGGGTGCGAATATTTTGGATAATTTGGGATGGGGTTTTTTGAGTCCGCATTATTCATGGGTTTTATTTACTGGTTGTATTTTGTTTGCGACGCTGACTGGTGCAATTTCAGGAGTTGTGCCGGCGTGGAGAGCGAGTAAGATTAATACTGTTGATGCGTTGCGCCATGAGTAGAATTATTTTTTCTTAGCTTTTGCTTTTTTCCGTCGTCGGTAAAACCAATAAATTATTCCGCCGATAATTGCAAAGTAAATTACGTATGTCCAAGTTGATGTTGTGCCTTGGTCGGCTTTTCGGTTTGTGAAGTATATTGAGTCGAAAGTTACGGTTTTTGTTATTGAACGTCGAATATTTACAGCGTCGGAATAAGTTAATTCCAATGTTATTTCGCCGTCAGACGGGATAGCTTCGAAGTCGGCTGTTGTGTATTCGTTTGAGTCAAGGTCGCCGACGATGACTTGGCTTGGGCCTTTGACTATTATGTTTTGTTGTTGTGGAATTTTTACCGTTAGTGCTTCGATGTTTGGGCTTTTGATATTTAGAATTTCTAATGTTAATTCGTTTGTGGAGTAGTCGTAATTTTTGATGTGTACTTCGAAATCTGTTCGGACGTCTTCGACTTCGAGGTCGAATGATTTTATTTGTGGTGCGTCTCCTTTGTTTTGTATTCTGACTTCGATTGGGTTTGCACCGTCGAGCGCGGCCGAATCAACTCGGACTTCGTATGGAATTAAAATACTTGATTCATAATCTCTGATATAATTTGTTTTGTCAAATTTTCTTAGGCCAAGTTCGCCTGGGTTGAATTTTATTGGGTAGTTTTCTAGGAGTGTGAATGATATGTCGTCGCAGTCCGCGCCGTTTATTCCTTCGATTTGGAAAACTAATTTTACATAATCGCCTGGGACTGCTGGATATGGGTTTTGATTTAATAGTGTCGTTGTTAGATCGCATGCTGCTGATGTTATTGTTAACGATAAAATTAGCAAAAATAACGTCATTTCTTTTTTCATGGTTATGATTGTCAAAGTTCATATTTAAGGTTTGTGATTATTGTGGACATGGGCTCTGTTGAAAATCTAATTGTTTATTAAATTAAGATTGCTGGCGATTGTTCGTAAATACATTTCTGCTTTTGCCGATTTGGCTGACTTTGTCAGAGTATATCCGCCGTACTTTCTTTTTAATATACTGAAACCCGTTTCTGCCAAACTCCGTCGATGATATTTTTCTTCCGAATAATTTTTCATCTGTTTCCGTCGATAGAATCCTTTTCTGACATTTTTTCTTGGCTTGATAAAAGTCTGGATATTTTTTTCAAAACATTTTTCGTGGACATTCTCGGAATCATAAGCTGTATCCGCGAAAAAGTTTTTGAAGTCGTGTATTTTGCCAAACAGCGACGGAAAAATTCGCTTTCTTGATTTGCACAACGCGGAATAACTCGGCACATAAAACCCGAGTTCGACGAGCAAAAACGAAACTCGCCTGAAAGATAATTTTGCTATTTGCATAAAAATCAAAGCAAAAAAATGTTCACTGAGTTTGTATTTCTTTGGACCAAAGTGGGAATATTCTCGGGAATTTAGTTGTTGTTTCAGCAATCGCTGAATTTTTATAAGCAGCTTGTTTTGTTTTTTCATGTTAATCACCTCAAGATTAACAATGTTCTTGGGTAAATTAATTTTTACCCTGGACTTTTTCAACAGAGCCTGCGGGCATGTAAAAATTTAAAAAGTATATTTGACGGTGGGATAACTGAGATGGTGAAAAAATGTATTTATTGTTCTATTAAGATTGCTGAGAATTCCGTTGTGGATATGTGCGAAAGTTGTATGTATCAAGTTTGGGGCGAAAAAATGACGAAGACGATTGTTGAAAACATGGAAAACGAAAGACGCAAGGGAAATTTGGACTTGGGAAATGTTGGCGAAATATTAAATGTCGAATAAATTGATAAAGATGACATCCTCCGCACCCTAAAGGTTTGCCCTTCGGGCAAATCGCCTTCGGCGAATGTGGTTTCCTATTGATTCCGCACATAATTTTGCACAACATCGAGCTGGACAAATCCGACGGTGGATGCAAATTTTTCCCGACTCCAAAGATGTCCTCGAGGATATCGAAGTCTCGTTTTTTCCTTATGCTTGAAAAACAATTTCGACGAATCGTCCTTCAAAATTTGCAAAACCCTCGACGCTGAAACACCAAATTTCACAAGAACAATGCAATGAACATGTTCCGGCTAAACATTGATTTCAATTATTTTTATTTCATTTCTCGACGCTGAACGCCGAATACAAGCTTCCAAAAGTTTCGCGTTCTCCGGCTTTCGAAACATTTTGTATCGATATTTTGTGCACCACTGAAGATGAAACATCAAAGTTCCGACGCTGTGCGCATAATGCTCATATTTATTTTTATAGCTCTCGCTAATTACAATTTGGTTTTCCATTTTTCTCCGGCGCGGAAGCGTCGTTTCGCGCAACCGCAAAGTTTATTTAGTTTTAGAAAGTTACAACTACAATTCTTGTTCAAAAGAGTAGAGTCAACTCTCTACTCTTTTTAAAACTTTTAGAAATAAATATTTATCAAAGATAACAAAAAGACTTGTTCTGCAAACCACGACCTGTTCGGCTCACCTCATCCTAAAGGATGAGGATTTCTCTTGAATTAAAAAAGAATTTGAGATGCCTTTTCCAGAAATTAAGGTTGAGGAATTTGGTTACATATCTCTTCTTTGGACATGTAATTGAGAAAGGTTTTTAAATGAGATTTTTGTTGAGTTGTCAGGATAGAAATGTCCGAGTGTTACAGCGAATGGTTCTGTAATTTTTAAGATGGCAAGATTGAGAAAATGTATTAGAGAGAATGGGAAATTGAAGCTTAGTAGGTACTTTAAAAATTTTAATGATATGGAGAGGGTTGGGGTTGTGATGGACCGTGGAAGCTTGATTTCATTCCCAAGAAGGTTGCGAGGGATGAGTGGAGAAATTATTGGAAGTCGTGGAGAGTCTAAATTAATTAAAATAAAGGATGGTAGTAAACTGAAGACTTTTATAATTCATCCTGTACATCTAAAGGGGTTGTAAATGGTAAATAAAATTAGGATTGTGAGGTTTAGATTATGGTTGTAAAAGAAGAAATTCCTATTACTTTGGCTGAAGTTGTAGCATTAGTTGGAAGTTCAGATAATGCCATTATTATTAAAAGATTTATAAAAGATTTTAATAAAATGAGGGTCGAAAAAGCGAAAGAGATGGGGAATGCATTAAAGGGGCTTGATTTGATTAAGCTTAAAAATGAGCATATTGTGAAAATTATTGATTTTATGCCTATGGATGCTGTTGAATTAAATAAAGTTCTTGTGGAAGTTTTATTAGACGGAGAAGAAGTAACTAAAATTTTAGAAGTTGTGAAAAACTTCAAATAGACGATGACCAAAGAAGAATATGCTATTGTCTTAGATTTTTTGCCTTATGGTTATCCATTAGACAAGAAGATGATGTCATTGGCACAAGCAATTGGGACAACGGGACTTACTCTTTTACAGTTAGTACCTCGGCGAGGAGAGCGATTTGAAGTTGGTGAAAAAGTTTATATTGGTGAGGGAAAACGAGATAAGGTACAATATATTCTTGGTAGATGCCCAAAAGAAAAGTTAACCGAAACTGCGAAAGTTCAATTGGAAAGTTTTATTGAAGGAGTTATTAAAAATGATGAAGAAAGGTTTGTAAAATTTTTTAACGAAGCGCAAGCTATAAATACTCGACTTCATCAATTTGAGTTACTTCCGGGGCTTGGTAAAAAACATACCAAAGCAATTCTCAAGGCTCGTAATGAAAAGATTTTTGAATCTTTTGATGATATTAAAAAACGGGTTTGTAATATGCCGTCGCCAGAGAAGGTTATTGAAAAGAGAATTATGGAGGAATTAACAGAAACGCAAAGGCATAATCTGTTTATATTTTAATGAAAGAAAACGAAAAGAAAAGAATTGAGAAGAAAGAACAGGATAATATTATGTTAGTTAGAGTATTGGGAAAAGATATTCGTGGAAATGTTAAATTGGATTCTGCCCTAACAAAAATTAAAGGAATTTCTTGGGCATTCTCAAATGCTATTTGTAAAATTTTAGGGGTGGATAAAAATAAAAGAATACAAGATTTTGATAAAAAAGAGTTGGAAAAAATTGAGGTATTTATAAAAAATCCCAATGTTTTAGGATTTTTGAAAAATCGACAGAAGGATTTTAATAGTGGAGAGGATTGGCATATTAGTGGCGCTGACTTAAAATTAAAGACAGAGTTTGATGTAAAAAGGTTAAGAAAAATTCGTTCTTATCGTGGAGCAAGACACTCCGTAGGGTTGCCCGTTAGGGGACAAAGGACTAAATCGCATTTTAGACGAAACAGAAAACCATCTGTTGCGAGTACTAAAAAAGGAAAAATAAAATGAAAAATAAAATTTTTGGAGGAATAGATTTCTATGGGAGATATCAAAAAGAAACATAGACTATTTAATCGGCCTAAAAAATTATTTGATAGTACGAGAATTGATGATGAGAATGTTTTAGTAAAAAGATATGGTCTAAAAAATAAGCGCGAGATTTGGAAGGCAAAAAGTGCGGTATCAAAAATGAGACGGCGGGCAAAAGATTTGATTGGCAAGAATACTGAGGGGCAACAGATATTTTTTGATAAATTAAATAAGATGGGTCTTAATGTTCGTAGTGTTGCTGATGTTTTAGCATTGACTGAAGAAAATTTATTTGAAAGAAGATTACAAACCTTTTTATTTAGAAAAAAAATGGCAAATACGGTAAAACAAGCGCGGCAATTAATTGTTCATAAAAATGTTTTAGTAGACGATAAAACTGTAAATATTCCTTCTTTTATTGTAACAAAGGGGTTTGAAGATAAAATCTTTGTTCGACCCGAACGAGAAAAACTAAAAAAGAAAGTAGATAACGAAACTAAGGAGGAAAATATTGATGGAAAAGAGTGAAGAAAATATTGGAATATTGAGTATTTACGCAAGTTTTAATAATACGATTGCGACGATTGGTGATTTGACGGGGAATACGATTGGTAGGGTCTCTGGAGGGCAAATCACTAAACACGATAGAATGAGAGCAAATCCGACGATTGCGATGTTTATTGCCAAAAGGATACAAGATATTTGTAGGGATTATAAAATTAAAGACTTATATGTAAAAATGAAGGGGCAAACGGGAGCAACAGGAATTGGGCCAGGGGCTCATGCGATTGTTAAAACTTTAACAAAAGAAGGATTTAGAATTTTGAGTATTACTGAAACTACTGCTGTTCCTCGAGGTGGACCGAAGAAAAAAGGTGGACGAAGGGGGAGAAGAGTATAAACTTATAAACTGGAATGGGGATAAAATAAAATGGAAATCATAAGGAAAGCGAATGAGGAAATGAGTTTTATTGGAATGGTGGATGTTAGTTTGGCGAATGCTATTCGAAGAAGCGTTGGTGAAATTCCAATTTTGGCAATTGATGAATGTGATATTTATAAAAATGATTCGGCGCTTTATGATGAGATTATTGCACATCGACTTGGACTCGTGAGTTTAAAAAATCAGAAAATGAGGGAAGGGCAATGTATTGAAATAAAAATGAAAGCCAGGGGAGTAGGTAATGGGACTGAAATTTTAGCTGGATTACTTGGTGATAATGTTGTTTATCCCGAAACTCCAGTTGTTTTACTTGGAGAAAAACAAGAAATTGAGTTGGTAGCAAGAGCTAGAGCCGGGAAGGGGAATAAGCACGCAAAATTTATGCCAGGCGTTATTTTTTATAAACATTTACCGAAAATTAAGATTTCGAGTGAAGGTGAAAAACATAGTGTCTTGGCTGAATTATATCCAAATGTTTTTGAAATATTTGGGAATAAATTAGGAATTAAAGATGTTGTGGCCCGTGATTTAGATAACGAGGATATGAAAAATTATCCAGGAATTAGTATCGAATTTGGAAGTGATTTGATTTTTACAATTGAATCATGGGGCCAGATTGAAGCTAGAGATATTTTTATTGAAGCATGTAAATCTTTGAAAGAAAATCTTTTAGATGTTTTAAAAAGGGTTAAATAAACTGTGAGGTAATGAGGAAATGCCGGAGCGGTCAAACGGGGCGCGTTAAGGGCGCGTTGGCTTATGCCTGCGGGGGTTCGAATCCTCCTTTCCTCATAGAGATTCGATTAAATAAAATGGAAAAGAAAACGAGTAAAACAAAAACTGAAAAAGGTAAACCTAGGGGTTTTATTCTTTCAATTTCGAAAAGTAGAATTGAGAAAAGAACGAAACAAAAAATGGATATTTCGTTAGTCGAAACTATAATCAAGTTGAAGAAAACAAATCCCATTGTAGCGAAGGAGTTGGCGCGGTCGAAACGTCGATGGCCTGCTGTGAATTTGAAAGATATTGATATGGTTAAGGGCGATGTCTTGGTTGTTGGGAAAGTTTTGTCGGCTGGGGATTTGAGTGGGGCGAAGAAGATTGTTGCGTGGGCTTTCAGCGAGAAGGCTTTGGACAAGATTAGGGACGTGAAGGGCGAGAGTATTTTGATTGTGGATGAAATTAAGAAGAATCCGGAATTAAATGGTTTGGATATTTTGAGATAATGGAGAAAATAGTTTATGATGGTGAGTGTTGTGTTTTTGGTAGGTTGGCGTCGGCTGTTGCCAAGGATTTGTTAAAAGGGAGTTTTGTTGATGTGATTAATTGTGAAGGGATTGTTGTTTCAGGGGACAAGAAGTTGTTTGTGAAGAAAATTTTAATGAAGAGAAAAATGGGAAGTGGTAGCTCATTGAAGGGGCCGAAGTATATTCGTCTATCTGATAGGTTGGTTAAGAGAATGATTCGTGGGATGTTGCCGTGGGATAGGGCGAAGGGACGTGAGGCGCTTAAGAGGTTGAGGTGTTATGTTGGTAATGGTGATTTGAGAGAAGGGGATTTAAAGGGTATTGTTAAATTAAATCATGAGAAACCGATGAAATCTTTTACTATAAATGAAGCGGTGGAGTTGTTGAGATGATTGATAAAATTGTTGTTTCAGGGAAGAGAAAAAGCGCGGTTGCTAAGGCGACGATTGAGGCTGGTGATGGGGTTGTGACTTTTAATAAGAGGCCGTTGAATTTTTTGACTGAATTGCAGAGGTTGGAAATTAGTGAGCCGTTGATTATTGCGAGGAATGTGCTTGGGGGTTTGAATTTTAATATTGCGCTGAATATTAAGGGTGGGGGGATTGCATGTCAGGTTGAGGCTGGGCGTTTGGCTATCGCGAAGTCAATTGTAAAATTTGTTGGAGATGATAATTTAAGAAATGCATTTTTGGCCTATGATAGAAATATGTTGATTGCCGATACTCGTCGGAAGGAAGTTTGTAAGCCTGGTGATTCTAAGGCGCGGGCGA
>CAYXTT010000013.1:0-12306 GCA_964468545.1 Candidatus Woesearchaeota archaeon | reverse complement strand
GAGGGTTGAGAAATTTTCTAAAAGTTGTTGCGTGGCGACGGGGCCGATTTCTGGGAAGCCTTCGAGGATAAATTCTTTTTGTTGCGTGATTGTTTTGAGAGTTTTGGTTTGGCGAATTGCGTTTTGAGTGTTTGGTTTTTCGTATCGTTTAGCGAGGAGGATTAGGAATTTTGCGGTGTCTTCTTCGTTTTCGGTGAAAATTATTGGGACTTGGAAGTCGGTTGCGATTGAGAGGAGCATTCCGCGGATTGCGTTTTCGTGGACGTTGAATTTGTTGTAGTTGTAATAGAAACCTTCGATGAGAAGAAAATGTTTTGGGTATTTTTTTATTTCGTGGATTTGGTCGAAGAGTCGTTTGTTTATCATTGAGCCGATGAAATCTGTGAAAGTTTTTCTTTCAATAATTGTGTTTTCGATAAGATAGTCGCCAATTTCAAGTGTTTCGTATTTTATGTTTGCTTTTTTCTCGACGAGGTTTGCGGAGATTATAGATTGTTTTTCGCGAGTGTCGATGATGATTGGGATTTTTGGGTTTGGGCAAGTTGGTTCTTGCTGGAGTTTTGTTTTTGAGAATATATTTTCGATTTGGTGTTTCATAATAGCGTGTTTTGTTTTTCACCCGACTCGAAATCTTTTTTGATTTGGTCGATGGCGGTGTGCATTTGTTTTTCTTTGTTGTAAGCGGTGTAGTGGTAGATTTCGTCGAGGGTTTTTTTTGTTACGAGGATTTTTAATTTTCCTTTTGAAAGTCGCGCGGTTCGTCCGGTTCTTTGTATTTTTCGAATTGCCGACGGGATTGGCTCGTAGAAAATTACTTCGTTGACTTCTGGGATGTCGAGGCCTTCTTCGGCGATGGAGGTGGCGACTAGGACGTTTATTTTTCCCGACTTGAATTTTTCTATCATTGCTTTTTGTTCTCTTTGTTTTAGTCCGGTTGTTCCGCCCTTGCTGTGTTCTTTGATTGCTTGTCCGACGAAGTTGTCTGCTTTAATTCCGGAGAGTTTATTTAATTCTTCTGAGATTGTTTTGACTGTTTCGCGGAATTGGGCGAAGATAATTATTTTTGAGTTTGGATTTTTTTGGAATTGTTTCTCGACGATTTCTTTTATGGTTTGGAGTTTTGGGTGTTCTTGTCCGAGGGTTGTCGCGAGAGAAAATGCTTTTGTGAATCGTGGGTCGGTCGTGAGTTTTTGGACGCCCCGAGATTTTTTTTCTGCAGATTGTTGAAATAAATCTTTTAGGTAGGCGATGAAGGACGAGATTGTTTGGGTTTCGAGGAGTTCGATTGCGTGGGATATTTTTATTGCTTGGGCGCAGGCAGAGACGGCGAGCATGTTGTTTATGTTTTTTCTTTGTCTGATGTCTTGCATTAATTTTGCTTGAGTTTTTAGGAGCATTGTTTTTGAGGCGAATCCGAAAATTACTTTTCTGTTTTTTAATTCGTTTATTTTTGCGTTGTAGATTTCTTGGAGGAGGACTTTTATTTCTACAAATTCTGGAGGGAAGGCCACTTCGATTTTTTCGAATTCGAGTTCTTGAAGATATGGTTCCACGTCGGGGCTTTGTCTTGTGCGGATTTCGACGGCTTTGATTCCGAGGTTTTCGCAAACTTGCGTGATTGTTTCTTTATTGGAACCGGGTGATGCTGTTAGTGCGAGGACTCTTTTGTTTGTTGCTTGGATTTTGTATTTTTGTGCGACGTGATTGTAGGCGTAGTTTTTGAGGCATCGGTGACATTCGTCGACGATTAGGAGCGAGACATCGTTTAAATTGTAGAGGTTTTTGTTGAGGTCGTTCGCGATGCATTGCGGGGTTGAGAAAATGAATTCTGCGGTTTGCCATATTTTTTTTCTTTTTGTCGACGATGTTTTCCCGGTGAAGAGTTGCATGTCTGTCCAATTTTCTGGAAGATTTTTTTTGAATGATTCGAGGTGTTGTTCGATTAGCGGGCGTGTCGGTGCGAGGATGAGAATTTTTTCGAGGGGGAATTTTTTAAATCGTTCTATCGCGAGCATTATGGCGATGAGAGTTTTGCCGGTTCCGGTTGGGAGGACGACGAGACAATCTTTTTCTTTGCAGGTTTCAAAGATTTTTTTTTGATATTTTCGTGGTTCGGTATTAAGTTCTTGCATTTTTTATGAAGATGGATAGGTTTATAAGTTTTGGATTGATGTGTATTTATGATAATTGCGCATTCTTTGTTTTTTACTCTTGTGATTTTAGGAGTTTGGGAAACGGTTTGGAAGGCGGTTGCGGCGTGGCATGCTGCGAGGAATAGACATTTGGGCTGGTTTGTTATGTTTTTTGTTTTTAATACTGCGGGGATATTACCTATAATTTATTTGGGCTGGTTTGATAAGAAGAATTCTGTGAGCAAGAAGGTTAGGAAGAAGAGGTAGCTTGGTTAAATTATTATTAGCGCCCAGAGAAGTGTGATGATTGCGATGGTGAATGTGATTGCCCAGAGTGTTCTGTTTGAGAAGAAAATTTTTGAGCCGTCGAGGTTTGATAATGGGATTGTTGACCAGACGATGAAGTAGATACTTAGGCGAGTGAAGAGCTCGAAGCCGGCGATGTAGCCGATGATTGCGACGATGAAGTTTGCGATTAGCGCCCAGATTGCTATCCATGCTATGTGCCATTCGGTGACTTCTGTGAATCTGTAAAGTCCGTGTCTTCGGGAAACTCTTTCTGTTTTTGCTTCGACATCGAATTCAAGGACGCCAAGCCATAGGAAAAGTCCCCTTGTGAAGAGAACCAAGATTAGAGGTAGCCAGAGCATTGGGAGTGATTTTTTAAAGTGCATATCTTTTCTGAATCCGTATTGGTAGATTGACCAGAATTTTGTTTTAATTTTTGTTTCGAGATAGTAGCCGACGGATTTTTTTATAAGGATGTTCACGAGTAAGATAATTATGAAGCTTATTATTGCGGTGTAGAAAAGTGTTCGGTCTCTGAAAGCGACGGTTAGCGCGAGGATAATTGATGCTAAGATTATCATTAGAATTTCTTTTGTGTTTTCTTTTGCGTTCATGTTTGTATATGTTTGTATTTTTTATAAAACTATCTTTTGCGGTGTTTTGAAATAATTTATTTATCAGTATTTAATTATAGAAATGTATTTAAATGAGATATTTTTGGATGGGCTATGTTGAAGATAAAGAGAATAAGCGAAACGATTGGGTTGAAAGTTTATACTGATGCGGGAGATTTGTTTGGAGTTGTAGAGGAAGTTAATTTGCTTGATAATAAAATTGATGGATGGAGAATTGTTGTGTCGCGTGAGTCGGGGATGATTGAGGTTCTTGGTGGGGCGAGGGGAATAATTGTCCCGCATCAGTTTATCAAGGCGATTGGAGATATTTTTATAATTGACAAGAATGCGGTGCCGATTCAATCGAGCGAGGATGATGTTTCTTTGGAAGAAGGTTTTGATTAGTTTTTATAATTTTTATTTTATGTAGGTTAATTTTATATAGGCGTGGGTATTGTAATTAATATGAAGGAGCGTGGGATGGAGATGGCGGTGACGACGGTGATTATGATAATTTTGTCGATTGCTGTTTTGACTATTTTGGTTATTTTTGTGAATTCGCAGACGGGGTTTTTGTCGAGGTGGTTTAAGGGCTATGAAGGCGGGAGTAATGTCGATGTTGTGGTGAGTTCTTGTAATAATTTGGTTGCGACCGAGTCGGTTTATTCTTATTGTTGTGAAGTGAAAGAAGTTGTTTTGGGGGATGGCGAGGATGTTTCAGAGAGAACTTGCGATGAAGCGCGTGAGTACGCGTGGTCGGCGGGGAGAATAAAAGAGTTGGATTGTGGCGGGGTTGTTTGTTAGGAAGTTTTATAAATAAAAGAGATTTTGATATAATATGAAGATGGTTGATAAAAAGGGACAGCAGATGACTTTGTCGACGATTATTGCGATTGTTCTTGGGATAGTTGTTCTTATATTTTTGATTTATGGGTTTAGCACTGGTTGGAGTAATTTGTGGGGCAAGGTTACTGGTTCGGTTTCGGGTTCAAATGTTGAGGATAAAATAAAAGATTGTGAGACGGATTGTTCTTTGGGGGAGAGGACGGCTTATTGTTTTGAGAATAAAGAGTTGAGATTTTTTGATAGTGCTGGTAATGTTGTTAAGGTGACTGCAACTTGTGCGAATTTTGCGGATGCTAAGTTTAAGGTCGATAAAAAGGTTATTGAGGGGCAGATAAAGGGGATGGGATTTGAAGGATGTTCTGCGATTAAGTGTGTTGAAGAGACGCCGAAAGTTTGATTTTAATTTTGTGTGACGTTAGGAATATTTATTAATTGATTTGTTGTTGAGTAAAGATGGATATTGAGAGTGAGATGGTTAAGATAATTTTCGTGATTATTTTTTTGGTGGTTATGGCGGGGGCGGTGTTTTTTTTATTGAATGGGAAAGGCGGGGATATTTTGGCTTCTGTTAGAAATGTTTTGAGATTTGGGCGGTAGTGAGTAGTTTATAGTGAGTAGTAAGTAGTTTATAGTGAGTAGTGGGGAATTTTGGGCAACTTCGTTGCCATATCTTAGGCGGCTCGTCGCCCCGCGCGGAGTGCGGGGGTTTTGGGCGTGAGAGTTTGGGAAGTTTAATAAAGATTGGAATGTTATTTTTGCGATGAGAGGGGAGAGAGGGGCGGTTGATTGGAGCGTTGGGAAATTGTTGGCGATTGTTTTATTGGTGATTTTGTTGGTGATTGTTACGGTTGGTTGGAAGAATATAACTGTGCCTTTGCTTGAGAGGGCGAAAGGAATGTTTAATGATGTTTTGTTGTTGTTTGGAGGGAAAGATGGTGGAGATAATGGAGTGAATTGTTTGGACGAAAGTGCTGTTTCTATCGACGGTGTTGGCGACGGGAAGATAACTTATTGCAGAGGGTATTGCGAGATTAGGATGGGGAATAATTATTTTGAGCTTGCTGGTTTTAAGTCGAGTAGTTTCAAGTATAATGTCGAGAGTGGCGTTATGAATGTCGGAGGTCCGCAGGATGATGGGAAGTGGTATTCTTTTGACCAGAGTTTTGTTGGGTTGAATGTTGATGAAATTAATATTGTGAAGCAGTTGTATAATTCGTATAAGCAGGCGTATGAGATTTATTTTGATAATCACAAGAAAAGTAAACTGGATATTTCTTTGGAGTCGAGGGCGGAGTTGTTTATTTATGTTAGAATTGGGGCGAATTTGTATAGATGGATGGAAGATTTGAAGTCGTGGGAAGTTTGTGATTTGAAAGTTGGTGATGAGAATGTTAAAGATTATTGTTTTTGGACGGAGAAGGGAAAGTGGGATGTTCGTGTTGGGGATAGTTGGCAACTTGTTGAGAATTACGGGAAGGGATTTGATTATCTTGATACTTTGATGGCTAGCTGGAAGAGTGGTAGTCTTTTTTGGTATAGCACGGATTTTACTAATTTGATACCGGAAGACAAACCCACGTTTGCTTTTATGCAGGACGTTAGAAATAAAGAGATTAAAAAATATGAAGATAGTTTGAATTCGGAGTTCAAGGAGTTGTTGAATTATGATTTGCAGGGTGGTAAATTTTCGGTGGACGTTATGGGTTCTACTTCTATAAATTCCCCGATTGTCGTCGTCAATAATGAAGTCAAGAAGCAAAATTCCTTTGTGGTTTTGAGGATGTCTGGTTATTTGGATAATATTGGCGTTAATGTTATTGCGTCTGGTGAGAAGAATGAATTTGTTTATGCGGTGAAAGAAATGCCAGATAAAGAATTGGTTGATTTGATTAAGGTAAATAAAATTTATGAATTTTTGAAGAGCAAATGTTGAACAAAAAAGGTGATTTGACGACGGGCGAGATTTTGGAAATTGTCTTGTCGGCGGGCGCGGTGCTTGTGGTAGCGCTTTTGTTTTATAGGTTGCTTGCGCCGAGTTTTGATGTGAATGAGAAAACTGCGGAATCTTATCGTGATAGTTTTTTGGCGCAGGTTGCCGTCGCTGATTCTGGAAGTTCTGGGGAATTTTCGATATGGCAAGTTGGCGAGAAGGATAATTTTTATTTGGTTTATTTTGGGGATAAGAAAAGTGTTGCGGGGAAATTTTATTGTCTTGATAATAATGTGAATAAGTTTTGTGTTTGTTATGGGGAGAAGAATAAGTATGAGTGTCCGTCTTGCGAGGAGTTGAGGTATTCTGCGTCGATGGATGGGAGTTTGTCGTGGGTTCTTAATCCGACGGACAATGTTGAAATAAAATTGAATGGGGACGTTTATGGGGTTGCGAAAGTTTAAGCGGGGGCATTTTGTTTCGGAGGAAGTTATAAAATGGATTTTGTATTTGGCGATTGTCGTCGCTGTTGGGGTTGCGGTGAGGACGATTGTTCTTAGCTTCGCTGGATGACTCGTCGACTTTGTCGACGGAGGGCTCTTTGACGAAGTCAAAGGAGGGCTCTTTTGAGAAAAGGATGGCTCAAAAAATCGAAGATTTTTTGGATGGCTCGGCTTCGCCGGATGGGGGCTTGGTAAGTTTTATATAATTGATTTTGTTTTGGTTTTAATGGTTGGTAAAAAGGGGTCGGAGAAATATTATATTATTATATCGTTGATATTGGGGTTGATGGTTTTGGCGATAGGTTTTTATTGGATTTTTAGCGAATATTTTAATCAGGATTTGTTGGACCAACAGGTTTGTCGGCAGAGTATTTTGGTGAGGGCGAATTTGCCGAATTTGAGAGAGCTTGGGACTGATTTGAAGGGGGCGTTCCCATTGAAGTGCAAGACGGAAGTTGTGACGATTGATAGTATTAAGCCGGACGAGGTTTACGGGAAAATTGCCGACGCTGTTGCGGAAGGGTGGTATATGTTTGGCGAAGGGAAGTTGGATTTTGTGCATAGGGATTGGTTAAGTAAACAGAGATATTGTATGGTTTTCGCGAGGATTCATTTCAGTTCCGCGAGTGTTGAGAAATTTAATCTTGCGTTGGAGAAGAATCCTTATCCTGATTCTGACAAGGAGCAATTTACTTTGGGCTTTTATGATTATTATATTCATACGAATGTTCCGGGTGAGACAGGGACTTATAATCAGTATTTACCGATGCTGGGCTCGGGCGTGTCTTCTCCGAGATTTGTTTGGGATTCAGATGTTTATCCTCGGGATGAGGATATTG
Source organism: Candidatus Woesearchaeota archaeon (assembly GCA_964468545.1). Classification (GTDB taxonomy): domain Archaea; phylum Nanobdellota; class Nanobdellia; order Pacearchaeales; family GW2011-AR1; genus JAGVXH01. The sequence continues at coordinate 5,154 of CAYXTT010000013.1, read as the reverse complement.
CTCTTGTTTATGTGATGAACAAATATGCGACTGTTTCTAATGCCCTTGATTATGTTCCGTTTATTTGGATTAGTTCGAAACTTTTGACTGGGGAATCTTTGAGTAGTTTGTTGAAGAAGTTAGAGGGAGCGAATGTTGTCGATATGGTTTCGATGAGCGATTTGGATAAGATTGGGTGTACTAAATTTTTGACTATACCGGCTTAGGATGAAGAAGAAAGGAGGACTTTTGAATCAGGTGATTATTCATCTTATTTTGATTGGGCTTATTTTGGCGTTGTTTTTGTTCGCGACGGCGGGGAAGATAAATGCGCGAGGGGTGAAGCAACAGGTTTTGGAAAGGGAAACAGCGTTGCTGATTGATGCGGCGGTGCCGGGGATGAGTTTTGAGATTGAGAAAAATAATTTGAATGGGGTTGTTTCGGGGGTTGAGATTAGGGGCGGGAAAGTTTTTGTCGAGGTTGCTGGGTTGAATGCTTTTGAGGGGTATCCGTATTTTAGTAAGTATGCGGTGAGTGTTGTTGAGGAAGGAAATAAATTTATTGTTTTTGTGAAATGAATTTTTATATTAAAGATGTGGCTTGTGTTGTTGGAGAATTGGGTTCGCGGATTTGCACGGATTTTGTCGCGGATTTGCACGGATTTTTTTCAGGGGGTAATTTTTAATGAAACGACTTTGTAATTTTAAGAATAATAGCACACGGACCAACACGGACCAACGCAGATTTAATAAAAGAGGGGTTTTGGGTGAAGGGATTTTGATGATGTATCGTTTGACGTTGGTTACCTTTGTCGCGTTTATTATTCTTGGGGTTTCGTCAGTTTTTTATGCGCATTATATTGATGTGCGGAGTGCGGAAGCGGTTGTTATGACGAGAGATATTGTTGATTGTGTGGCGTCGACGGGAGTTGTTGATTTGAATGAGATTAGTGGAGAGATACTTTCTTATTGTGGGTTTGATGGTAGCGAGGTTGGGCGGTTTTATGTCAGGGTTGATGTGAGTGTCGACGGGAAAGATGTTGCGAAATTTTCTCAGGGCGATTCTGGGGCGATGTGGGTCAAGAAAATTTTTGATGAGAAATTGGCGTCGGTTGATATTTTGAAGTATGAGCCGGGATATTTTAAACGGAGTTATGATGTTGTTGTTTTGAAAGATGGCGTTGAGAGCGACGGGAAAATTGAAGTGGAGGTTTTGGTAAATGAAGAATAATAAACGAGGGATTATTGGGAGTTTTATTTCGTTGTTTGTGGCGACGATAGTGATTGTTGTAATTTTGTTTATTATGATTGTTGGTTCTGAAATTGTGAAGCAACTCGTTCAGAGGGGAGATAATTTTGGCGTCCAGAGTGAAACAGCGACGGGGTTGGGTGATGTTTTTGGTTACATGGATAAGCAGTTTGATGATGTTGTGAGGTTGAGGGTTTTGATTGAAAAAGGCGGCGGTTGGGAGAGCTGGCGGGCGGGAGAGATGGGAAAGTGATAAATAATAATCGGGGGCAGATTTTTGCGGTCGCGTTGGTGATTATAACTTTATTTATGTGCGGGGTGGTTTGGGTGCTTTATGGGGTTGAGCAGAAAAATGCGGAGAGTTCTTTGGTTTCGCCGAGGGGAGTTTTTGAGATGAGGGATGGTTTAGAGATTTTTGAAATGAGAGAGAGGGCGTTAATTGGGGATGCGATTAAAGGTGTTGGAGGAGAATTTGGCAGTGATGAATTTGTTTTGGAGTTTAGAAATAAGTTTTTGGATGGGGTGATTGCCGATGATAAAATGAGTGAATTTATTTTTGGAGATTTGGTTTTTAATGGACGGGATTTTGAGGACGATGCGCGGAGAGAGGGCAGGGTTTTTTTGGATAGAAATCTTTATTCTGATGTTGTTTTTGTCGACGGGAAATTAGTTTTTGGCAGAAATGAAATGGGGAAGAAAATTTTGTTGAGGGCGTCGGATAATAGTAAGATTAATTTTCCGATTTGGTTTGAATATGATTTTGCAAGAGAGTATGTTGTGAGCGAGAAGGGGGATGTTGAGTGATGGAGTATGGTGGGAATGAAAGGAGAAAGACGAAGAAGGATTTGAAAAGGAAGAGAAGGGCTGCGCTTCGCGAGGTGTTCGGTGTTCGGTGTTCGGTCGCTTCGCTTGTGGGTTCGGGTGTTGATTGCAGGAGGTTTTGGTGATGGAGTATGGTGGGAATGAAAGGAGAAAGACGAAGAAGGATTTGAAAAGGAAGAGAAGGGCTCGTGCGTATAAGCGTGGGGGAAAGTTTAGGTCGCAGGAAGTTCCCGAGCGAAAGAAGGGGAAGGTTTAAATAAATTGGAGTGGTTTTGATGTAATGAAGAAGAAGGTGATGTTGTGGCTTTATTATATTGTTTGGTGTTGGGGGTTTGTTGCTGTGGCTTTATTAGTTTACGGAATAGTTAGGGAATTGATGAAATGAATTTTGAATTGTTAAATTGGTTTGGTAATTTTATTAATTTTACGATTTTTATTTATTTGGTTGTTGGGTTATTGGGTTCAAATTGTTTTAATGTATTTCAACTTTCTTTGTCTTTATTTGGGCTTTTGTCTTCTATTAGTATTCAGATGATGAGTGTTTTTATTAAATATTTTGGGGATGGGAAGTGATGTTTGGATTTTTGTTTTGGTTATTTTTTGCGGGGATTGTCGTCGCTGTTTTTCAGGATTTGAAAAGGAGGGAAGTTGATAATTGGTTGAATTTGTTTTTACTGGTCGCGAGTTTTTCGTTTGTTTTTTTTAGGGCGATTTTTGAAAGAGACAGTTCGATTATTTTTTTGGCGGGTTTTCTTTTAATTTTGATGTTTGTGCTTATGAATGTTTTTTATTATGGGCGGGTTTTTGCCGGCGGCGACGCGAAGCTGTTGTTTGCGATGACGGTTTTTTTTGTCGGTGTTAGTTTTGTTGAGAGTTTAATTAATGTTGGGATTTTTATTTTGTTTTTGATGATTTCGGGTTCGGTTTATGGTTTGATTTATTCTTTGGTTTTGTATTTTAAGAATTTTGAGAAGGTGAATGGGGAGATTTATTGCTTTGCGAGTGAGTTGGGTATTTTGTGCTGGGTGTTTGGTGGGTGTGTTGTTTTGCTTGGGTTTTTTAGTTTTGTATTTTTGTTGGTGGGTATTTTTATTTTGTTAGGGTTCGGGCTTTATGTTTTTGCGAAGGGGATTGAGAAGGTTGTGATGATAAAAATTGTTTCGGGGAAGGAATTAAGGGAAGGAGATTGGTTGGTCGACGATATTGTGTTTCATGGGGTCGCAGGTCGCAGGTCGCAGGTCGCAGGTGTGAAAAACATTGTGATTAAAGCTGATTGGGATGGTTTGTCGTCGGAGAATATTAAATTATTGAAAGGGCGGAAGAAAGTTAAGATTAAAGATGGGTTGCCTTTTGTGCCGGCGTTTTTGATTGCGTTTTTGTGTTATGTGTTTTTGAAGGGATGGGTTTTAGCTTTTATCTTTTAGTTATTGGGCGAATGTTTTAAATAGTTTGATTTAGTTGTTTGATTAATATGATATTTGATAATCCATTTTTTACGGAGATGTTGTTGCCGTTTTTGTTAGTGTTTGTCGTTGTGTTTGCGATTTTGCAGAAGTCGAAAATTCTTGGCGATGGGAAAGCGCAGATTGACGCGATGGTTGCGTTTGTCGTCGGGTTGATTTTGATTGGAGTGCCGCAGCCGAGAAATATAGTTGTTGGGATAATGCCGTGGCTGGCGGTTGGTGTCGCTGTGATTTTGGTTTTTCTGATTTTGTATGGATTTGTCGCGGGGGATTTGTCAGGGAAGAATGTTAGTTCGTGGATGAAAATTACTTTTGGAATTTTGGCGGGGTTGTTTACAGTGGGAGTTGTTTTGTATATTACGGGGTTGTGGGGAGTTATTGCTGGTTGGTTTTCTGGTGGTGAGAGTAGCGGGATTTGGATGAATGTTTTAATGGTTATTTTAATTATTGGCGCGATGGCCGTCGCTGTTTTTGGTGGGAAGAAGAATGGGAGTTCGGGAAAAGGTAGTGGATAAGTTGGAAAGGTATATAAATAAGTTTTTTCTTTGTTGAGTATTATGGTTATGACGATTACGGAGGTTTTGAACATCTGGAATGAGATGGGTGTGTTTTCTTATTTGATTCCGTTCTTGTTGATATTCGCCGTCGTGTTTGCGATTTTAGAAAAGACTAGAGTTTTGGATGATAATAGATTTATATTGGCAATAATTTCTGCTTCGGTTGGGTTGTTGGCGTTGCAGTTTGATTTTGTCTCTAATTTTTTTGCGGTGGTATTTCCGAGGTTTGGGGTTGGGCTTGCGTTGTTTTTGGTTTTAGTTATTTTGTTGGGGTTTTTTTGGCCCGATGGTGAAGTCCATGGGAGTTGGTTTGGTTATCTTATTGGTATTGGTGTTGTAATTTGGGCTTTGAGTTCTTGGGATCAGTGGAGTGGGCAGGTTGGGTTTGGTGGATGGTTTGTTCAAAATGTTTGGGCGTTGATTATTTTAGGGGTTTTGATTGCGATTGTTGTGATTTTTGTTAGAGATCCTGAAAAGGTTGAGGCGGCGAAAGCAAAGAGGGCGGCAAGGGGAGCGGCAAGCGCAAGAGGAGTATAAATGGCGGTAGCATCTCTTTCTATGATTGGGTATTTTGTTCCGATATTCGCTTTCTTACTGGTGTTTATCGTGATTTATGCGATGCTGGTGAAGACGCAGATTTTGGGTGGGAGTTCGCCGGTGATGCTTTTTGTTTCGTTTATTCTTTCGAGTTTTTTTATTGTCGAGGCGAATTTGGTAGATTTTGTTCAATTTAGTTCGGCGTGGATGAGTGTGTTGATTTTTGTTTTGTTTTTTGTGCTGGTTATTTTGGCTTTTATTCCTGGGATAAAAATTGGGGAATTTTTTGGGAAGGGGAATTGGTTTGCGTGGGTTTTGCTCGTCGGTGTTTTGGTTGTTTTTGTTGTGTCGTCGGCTTATGTTTTTAACTGGGCTGTTAATTGGGGGATGGTTAAGGATTGGTTTGGGACGGATTGGTTTGGGATGATTTTGCTTTTGATTATTGCGGGTGTTGTTAGTTGGAAGATTAAGGGGTAAATTTTGGTTGTTGATGGGGACAATTAGCACACGAACTAACACGGACTAACATGGATTTGATTTGTTGTGA
>CAYXTT010000012.1:0-13639 GCA_964468545.1 Candidatus Woesearchaeota archaeon | reverse complement strand
GAAACAATGAAAAATTTCAAGAAAATAGACATCTTAGTAAACAACGCAGGAATTTATATCCCCGGAAACACTTCAGATTTCCCAGAAGAAAGCTGGGATAAAACAATAAATATAAATTTAAAAGGTTCTTTCCTGTGCTCCCAAGCCGCATTAAAATATATGAAAAAAGGAGCGTCAATAATTAACATTTCTTCCGTAGCTGGAATTAAGGGTTCTGCAGGAGGCGCCGCTTATTGCGCAAGCAAAGGAGGAATCAGATTATTTACAAAAGCACTTGCGGCAGAAGTCGGTTCATTAGGCATCAGAGTCAACTCAATCCATCCCGGACTAATAGACACTTCAATGACAACCGCATTCACAAAAGATAAAAAAACACTTGAAGGAATGATGTCAAAATTTTTAATTAAAAGAGTAGGCAAACCAATCGATATCGCAGGCCCCGCAGTTTTCTTAGCAAGCGACGCCTCTTCTTACATGACCGGAAGTGAAATTGTCGTCGACGGCGGATGGATAGCAGCATTATAAAATAAAACTACCCAATCAACTCCCTCAACTTCTTCCCAGGCTCCCTCGCCAAAACAACCCCCGACGACACAGCAACTCCAACCGCCCCCAACTCCAACGCCCGAACAACATCCTCGCCAGTTTTAATCCCAGCCCCAACCAAAAAATCACACTTCAATTTTTTCGACAACTCTAAAATAAATTCAGGCCGAGAAGAAACAGAAATTTTCCCACCAACCAACTCCGGCGGCTCAACAACTAAATAATCCGGCTTCAACTTCTTAACACGCCTCGCCTCTTTCAACCCAGATGCAAAAATCAAAACATCCAACCCAACCTCACGACATCGACGAACCGTCCTCTTCAAAATCCGCCATTTCAATTTATGCTCACTATGATTCAAAAAAACTCCAACCGCACCGTCGGCTTTAATCGCCTCAGGCAAAACAAAACCGGTCCCGCGCCCCAGCTTCTGCCAATCAACATGCTGACAAAAAACTCTCAACTTAGTTTTCCGCGCGACCTCCTCGACATCACACGCCTGCACACCAACGATAATCTTACTATCAACTTTTTCAATCACCCTCGCCAACTTCAAAACATTTTTCCCTTGCTTGTAAGTTTTAAAATTCACAACAACAATCGGTTTCATTCTAAATAATATTCTTCCTCCTTAAATCATTTACTAACCCACCAAACTGCTTTTGAAAAAACTTAAACTCTGCCCCTAACCTAATCTGACTAACAGCAATAGTAAAAACTAATCCTACATTCGTCATCAACAAACCTAAGAACAAACTCTCGACGTCCCACGAACCTCCCAACAATTTTCTAATCAATTGATAAGCAACAAACAATCCAAATACAATAACAAATATTATAACGACAACATAAACTAAATCTAAAAACTTCATTTTCATTTTACACCTACTATCAACCAAATTCCCGCCAAGACCATCAATAACAACACAACCCCCATCATCATCCAAAATAAAAAACTTTCAAATTTCATTTTCCCCAAACCACTTTACTTAATTTACAAGCAACCTCAATCGGATTCTTCGCCTGCCAAACATTCCGCCCAATCGCAATCCCAATACAACCAGCATCCATCACATCACTAACTTCTTTCAATAAATCTTTTTCATTCTTGCGAGTCCCACCAGCGACGACAATCTTACATTTACCAGCCGACTCAACCGCCCATGCCAAATCTTTTTTGTTCCCGTTTGACTGCAACTTCACAACATCCGCCCCAATCTCCAAACCAACTCGCGCCGCGTACGCCATCAAATCACGTTTCTTTTTTCCCTTGACTCCTTTCCCACGCGGATAAATCCAAACAACAACCGGCAATCTCCGACGATGTGCCTCAACCTGAATCTTCTCAAATTCTTTCAACATCTCGCTCTCAAACTCGCTCCCAATATAAATCGTATAACCAACCGCGACTGCCCCAAGCTTCACCGCCTCAGCGACGGAACACAACTGCCTCGACACCGGCTCACCACCAACCAAATTTGTTTTCCCATTCAATTTCAAAACCAAAGGCACTTTCGACCTCCGAATCTCATCTTGATATTTTTCCGCAATTCCCTTTTGAAAAATCAACGCCGTAAATTTTCCCCGTCGAGCAATCTTAATAATATACGCCGGGTCAACATTCTTATCATCAAAATCCGTCGGTCCGTGCTCCAATCCCTGGTCATAAGCCAAAAACATCGCCCGCCCATTCTTCAAAATTTTATTCAATTTAACTTTCACTTCAATTCCCTCCTAATTAAATTATTTTTAGCACCAAAGTAACGCAAAACACTTTCCCCTTCACTAAGCCCAAGCTTCAAACATTTCTCAATTGTCAAACCAACAATCTTTCCCGCAACAAATCCCGAAGCAAACGCATCGCCCGCCCCAGTCCTCTCGACAACCTTAACATCGTGTGGCTTCAAAAAATACTTTTTCCCGTCGGTATAACAAGTTATAATTTTATTCTTGTCCGTCACGACAACCACCCCAGAACAAATCTCCAACAAACTCTTTCCATATTTTTTCGCAACCAAATCAAACTCTTCTTTATTCAAAATAACCACATCACTCATCGCCAACAACTTCCGCACATCCAACTCCTTAATCAAATAATCACTCGGATTAAACGCCAACTTCGTCCCACTCTTTTTCATCCGCTCAGCCAACTCAATCTGCGTCTTAAAACTCTCACCCAACACCGAAGAGAAATACAACCAATCACTTTCAAACTTCGGCACATCGGAAATCCTCAAATCATTCACCGGTCCCTTGAAAGTCAAAATCGTTCTCTCTCCCCCGTTGCTGTCCAAAATAATCGAATAACCACTCTTCTCTTCCGCAACTTTCCCAAGAAATTTCACTCCCTCTTTTTTTAACAACTCCAAAATCTCTTTCCCATTTTCATCGTCGCCAACTCCACCAACAAACCCAGCTTTCAACCCAAGCCGTGAAAACGCGACTGCGCTATTCGTCCCACCACCACCGATATCAAACTTCAAATCCTTGATTAAAATTTTCCCACCGACGGGATAAGAAATAAAATTCTTCCTCTCTGAAACATCGGTATTAACAAAGACATCTCTCACCGCACTTCCAAAACTCACAACATCAAACCTCATTAATAAAGAAAGGTTTATCTAATTAAAAATCTTTTCATTACAATGAAAAAGAAAAAAGTTTTAGTCATCGTAGCACACCCAGACGACGAAACAATCTGGATGGGCGGAACCCTCCTAATGAACAAAAGCAAATGGAACACAACGATAATTAGTTTGTGTCGAAAGACCGACGAAGACCGCGCACCAAAATTCAAAAAGGTTTGCGAAATACTAAACGCGAAAGGACTCATGTCAGACCTCGAAGACAAAAACTTAAACTCTCTCCCACTCAACGAAATCACAAAAAGAATCAATCGACTCTCTCCGCGCAAGAACTACGACTACATCTTCACTCATGGAAAGAACGGCGAGTACGGACACATTCGCCACAAAGAAGTCCACAACAGCGTCGACAAAATGATAAAAAACAAACAACTCTCATGCAACAAACTTCTCTTCTTCTCTTACATTAAGAAAAATAAAATCTGCAGCGCAAACAAAAACTCAGATAAACTTATAAGGTTGAAAGACAACATTCTATCAGAAAAAAAATATCTAATCCATAATATCTATGGATTCGACAAAGGAAGTTTCGAGGAAAAATCTTCAAAAAATATTGAAGCCTTTAAACTTTAACAAAAAAATGAAGTGTTTAATACTATACGCATATCCAATAGAGGCCGACGGACAAAGTCTCCAAGGAGATTTACTTCGTAGAGGGATCCTTAATTACAATCACGAAGCCATCCCATGCCACTTCAAAGACAGTATGCAAAAAGAATTCTACTTAAAATACGTTAAACCCGACGTCTCTTTCGGCATAGGATTCTGGGGCAATGTCCCGGAAATTGTTCAAGAACCGCTAAAATACGGAATCCGCCCAGTCCCTTGGTTTAACTCCGACGGCTGGGTCGCAAATTACCAAAAAGAATTCGACGAACTCGAACTAATGTTCACAACAAGCCAATGGGTCAAAGACATCTACAAGCGAGATGGCGTCGACGTTAGCAAAATAGTCCCAATGCACATCGGAACAGACACCGACATGTTCAAGCCGACAAATAATCCAGAATTAAGCGCCGACATCCGAAAAATGATAGGCATAAAAGAAAACGAAAAAATGATTCTAACCGTCGGAGGAGATGTAACATCAAAAGGCGCTCAAGAAATGATGAAAGCATTAGCGAAAGTCAATGAAGAACATAAAGATTGGAAATATATCTGCAAATCTTGGACAAGCGAATGCGCAAGAGAATGGCACGAAGAAGAAATGAAACTCGCCGAAGATTTAGGAATCGCAGATAAAGTAATTTTTATCGACGACGAATTCTCACCGGAATTCATGGTCGACCTCCTAAACTCATGCGACATCTACGCCGCCCCATCGAGAATAGAAGGATTCGGAATGATACAAGTCGAAGCGATGGCATGCGGAAAACCGGTCATCTCGATAAACGCAGGCGGTCCAGCCGAGACAATCCTCCACAATAAGACGGGCTTCCTCGCAAAAGTCGCCGAAGAAATAAAGCTCGAAAGCGAATGGGCTTACCCATCAATGGGCTTCAAGCAAAAACAACTCGTCAAATTCGATTCCCCAAAAACTTTCGCCTACCGCGCCGATATCGAGGAATTAAGAAAATACACTTTGAAACTTCTTACCGACGACGAACTCTGCAAAAAAATGGGACAACAAGGCCGACAACACGTCCTCGACAACCTCGACTATCGCGACATCTCAAAAAAAATGATTGACATTACAAAAGAAAGATTAGATTTAAAATAATCAAAAACATCTAATTTCTAACCTATATCCTCAACGGAAACTCTTTGATTATTTGGCAAATTATCATAAACTCTTTGCTCAAACAAAATACCATGTTCAGCTTGAACCTGTTCAGAAACAGGAATTGATTTTGCTAAAGGATTTTGACTTATTAATAACTCAGCCAACAAAGGATGAATAGGAATGCCAGAAGACCTAAACTCACAACATCCTCTAAAAAAACTTATTTTTCCAGAAAGCACATCATTATCGATATACTTGCCGTCCTCTTTTCTAATGCCACAACCCGTATAGCTATCCTCTCTATTTGACGACAAAGCCATCACCAAGTTCTTACAATACATACAGACACCCCTATAAACTTCACAAAAATCATCACTGCCAACAGTTTCTCTTGTCCCTATAACAAACAATAAAAAAACGATTACTTAAACTTTTTCCAAAAAATTCACTACCAACAACTCCTAAAAAATCCTTTTCATCCTGTTAATTATGATAAACCCTCAAACCAACACCTTCTTCCTCTTCAAACTTTCATAAGCCAAAATATAAACGCCCGCACTCCACGCTTGAAAAACCCCGTGCGTCTTTCTCGTCTTCGGCTCAATCCATTCCGGAAAAATATTTCCCTTCAAGCACGACTCCGCCAACTTCTTCAACTCAACCTCCGCCTCTCTAAACTTTTTCAACTTCACCAACGACAAAACATAAAACCCACCGATGAACGGCCAAATCCCACCATTCAAATAATGCCCCGCCTTCCCTGCCTCGCAATCCATATAATAATCCTGCCAATACTTGCTTCCCTTTTTTATCGACGGAAAAATCGCTCTCACCGGATATGGCTCAGCAATTTTTTTCTCCTCGATATAACTAACAATCTTCCTCGCCATCTTCTTGTCCGCCAATCCAAAAACAATCGCCAACAAATTCCCCAGCGAATCAAACCACTCCCCAATCTCCCGATACTTATTATGATTCTTCCATCGATACGCCCAATAAAAATTCCCGTTCCATAGATTCACTTCATCATCCTTGTTAACCAAAAATCTCAACCTTCTTGCCGTCTTACGTTTCCTAACCAACCTCAAAACTTTATAATACAACGCCTGCGTATTTATCGTCCTCCCATACTTGTGCGGAAACGCGTCCTGCCAATCCGTCGTCGGCAACTGCTCCAACATCAAGTCCTCACCCATATCCTGAAACGTCAACCAAAAAATCGTCTTATCAATTTCCTTCTTCCATTTCTTAAACAACGAACTGTCTCTATATCTCCGACGATAAACATAATGCCCAATCACAAACCACAACCCCGAATCAATCGAAAGATAATCAACCCTTGGCTTCCGTCTCTCAAACTTCAAAACCGCATTCGGAATTTGCCCTCGCTCGCTCTGATGCCTCCCAAGCATCTCCAAACTTTTCTTAAACGTCTCCCTCATCAACTCGCCATCTTCCCCGCCAACCAAACTCGCCCCGAGCATCGTAATAAAACTATCACGACTCCAAACTCCCTTATACCCTTTCTTCCCCCCCGACGCAAACAACCCATATTTCGTAGAACAAACCTTCAAAACCTCGACAGCCTCCCCATAAGCCTCGTCCAAAATATTTTCATCAACCATCTTTCCAAAACAAATACTAACGAGATTTTAAACTTAACTCACAAACTTTTATACAACATACTCGATAATATAATATGACTTATTCCGTTTATACAACCGAAACTTTTGACAAAGAAATCGCAAAACTTTCTTTAAGTGATAACGAAATAATCAAAAAAATTTGCCTTCAATTAAAAGAAAATCCCTACGTCGGAAACTCCTTAAGATATAAATTTTTCCGCGAAAAGCGAATAAGAGAAAAAAGACTTTAAAGTTTTCTCAGCCCATAATAAAAATTATTACCGTCGATAAATACAGAAACTCTTTTCATTTGAAAAATGCTCATCCCCTGCAAAGCAGGGACGAGCGTATATAATTATACTAAAAATCTAAACCTTAAATACCTTTCGGAACTACTTCTTCCTCTTCAACCAAAAAAATCCAGCAACCAAACCAACAATTAAAAAAATCGCCCCAACCCAATTCGAAACCGCCCGACTTCCAATCACATTCCCTGTTATATTAGTTGATAAAAAAATAGTCCGCCGATTAAACCTATTATCAAAATCATCTTCGTGATACCCTCTAAACCTTTTAAAAATCTTTCCTCTGCCAAAATCAATGCACGATTAATCCCACTATTGGGATCTTCTAATTCTTTGCATTGTTTTATATCTTTTATTCGAGAATCGATATACGCTAATTGACGTTTATGAAGATTAACATCTGGACGAGGCCAAGGTCTATCTAATTCTTCAATATGTTTTATCTCCCTCATCTCTTTCTCTCTAGCTTTTTGATAATTTTCTAAAGATTTATCATAATCACCAGCTTCAAAATAAGAATTTCCAGCCCAAGCCCACGCATACCATTTTTCATAAAGTGGTGCTAATTTTGAATGACTCCCAGCTAATTCATACCATATATTTGCCTCATCTTCTGAATTTCCCTCTTTCCTTAATAAATATTTTTTAGCCTCTAACTCTGCCATAGACAAACGATGTTTCATAGACAAATCTCCAAGATTTTCATAAACAGATTTTAACGTTCCTTACCGAAGGATATTTTTACGTTTTAAAATATTAAATAAATATTCTTTTTTAGCATTTATTATTCCAATTCCTTTCAAGTGCTCTTTCACCCCTTCGGGAGTCATCCCTCCATCCATACTTTTTCTCGTCATCCCCTCTTAACAATATCCAACTTTATAAACTTTTACAAATCCAACCTAAAAATCCACAACAGCGACGACAAATTCCTTATCAGCCACTCTCATTAAAACCCGATTAAAAAATCCGCGTTAATCCATAAAATCCTGCGCCAATCCGCGTGCTATTCCCCAAACCCCACTCCCCAAACATCTAACAGACAACCACAACCAAATTCTTATGCCCCCTCAAAAAACTAACCGGACAATCACTCCCAACTTCTCCCCTCAATAACCTCTCAACCGCCTTCATCTTATCGCGACCCGACGCCAAAAGAATTATTTTCTTCGCCGAAAAAATCGTCTTAATCCCCATCGTCAACGCCTTCTCTGGCGCCTTCCAAAAAATTCCAGAATTCCGTCGTCGCGTCGCGTCGCTCAACTCAACCAACCTCGTCACAGAATTTCTTTTCGAACCTGGCTCATTAAATCCAATATGTCCATTAACCCCGACGCCCAAAATCTGCACATCAATCGGATTTTTCTTAATCAACTTTTCATAACTCTCGCACTCTTTCTTCCAATCCCCCACAGAACCATCTAAAAAATTCACATTCGCCCCCTTAATATTTACCAACCCAAACAAATTTCTAAACATATAAGAAAAATAACTCCTCTTACTATTTTTAGAAATCGGATAATACTCATCAAGATTAAAACTCCGCACTCCCGAAAAATCAATTTCCTTATTCTTATACGCTCTCACTAAATTTTTATACAACCCCAACGGAGTCCTCCCCGTCGCAAAACCAATCACAATATTTTTCTTCTTCAAAATATCGCCAACCAAAATATCCGACGCTACCCTCGACATCTCATGATAACTCTCAACTCTAATCACCTTCATAATAATCAAAAGATTAACTCAATTAAAAACATTTCTCATCTCTTCCACAACCTCAACTTTCAAACCCTCCAACTTCAAACCAAATTCTTTCAACCTACCACCAATTCTAACATTATCAATTTCCAACTCTTTAATCTTCTCACTAATTTTTTTAACTTCCTCTAACTTAGAAATAGTAGAATCCTCGACGACAATCTTACTTTCCTCATCCAACTCTCGCTTCATCTTCTTAATTAAAAAAATCTGTGCCTCAATTTCAACAACTCTCATATTCAAACTTTTAAATAACTCAATAATTCCACTCCCACCATCGCGAGAAAATTCCAAAACAAAAAAATCTCTATAATTCTTAACAAACTCAAATTCTTTCTGATTGCCATGAACAACGCTCGCCAACTTCTTGAAATCAATAAGCCCTCTTAACTTCGTAATCTCATCATCCAACCTCGCCCAAAAAATTTCAATCCCCTCCCTCCTCTCTAAATTCAAAATATATTCAGAACCCTTTTTTATCACTTCAACCTCCACTTCTAACTCCCTAATTTTTTTCTTGCCGTCGTCAATCTTAACATTATTCTCTTCTATCCCCCTCCTAAAATTTTTCAAATCTGCCTCGACTTTTTCGACCTCACTCAACTTCAACTCAACACTTCTCACCACCTCCAAATTCTCAATCAATTTTTTATTTTTCTTCAACACCTTAATTAAATCAGCACGAAATTTCCTAATCCCACTCCTCACCGACGACATTTCATCACCAATCAAATAAGTCGCCCTATCATAAACCTTGTAACTTCTCATCTCAAAAACATCAAACACTTCGCTAACTTCCCGAGAAAAAACATCCAAATCATTCTTCTCTAAAGCTTTCAAGTCCTTCAATAAACCGCGAACAAAATCAACATATTTATCCAAACCCTGCCGAACCAACAACTTCACCCTCTCATGCTCCTTCTTGGACTCAATATCAACTCCCTCCAAAATCGCCAATTTCTCCTCGACAAAAACATAAAAATCATCAAACCCTTTCTTAATCTCACGCAAAACCTCCGCCTCATTTTTCACCAACACATTACTCCTCTCGTCAAGTTTCTCACGAACATTTCCAAAAAACAAATCAGCGACCTCCCCAGACTCAACCACATTCTTATTTTTCAAAAAATCAAATATCCCCATATCAAATAATAAAAATCATTATTTATTTATTTTCTCATTAACACATCCATCAAAATACAAACATATTCTACAAATAAAACACACTACCAATACTCACCACAAACTATTTACTGATCGCCTCCAACCCCGGCAATTTCTCCCCAGCAACATATCTCAGCAAAGCCCCGCCCGATAAACTCACATGACCGAACCCCTTTAATTTATATTTCTTAATCGTATCATTCAAATGCCCGCCACCAATCAAACTAAACTCGCACTTCGCAACCGCCCGCAACAACGCCACCGTCCCCTTCGCAAATTTACTGTCGGCAGAATCTCCAGCCGGCCCCTTCACAAAAACCACCTTCGCCCTCCTAATCTCAGAAACATATTTCTCAATCGTCCCAGCTCCAATATCAAAAATCTCATCATCACAAGGAAATTCATTCAACATCCTCTCAACCCGCCGCCCGCCAACCTTAACCGCAAAATCAATCGGCATCTCAATATTCTTCAATCGCCCATTTAACTTTTTCAAAACTCCATCATAATCATCGACGACATTCTTCAGATATTTATTCTGCGCCCCTAAATTTTTCCCGTCAGCAATCAAACACATTTGCCCAAACAACCCACACACTAATATCTTCCTGACGCCTGACGCCTGACGCCTGACGCCTGCAGACAATAATTTCATATTGTCTGCAGGCTTCGCCCCTCCAAGCACATACAAACAATTCCTCAACTTAATTTTTTTCAAAGCAATAATCTCTCTATATAACAACCTACCCGCACACGACGGCAAATACTTCGGGAACAAAACAACCGACGCCTGCGCTCGATGACAAACCGAAAACGCATCATTCACAAAAAAATCTACAACCTTAACCAACCTATACAACTCATTCCGCTTCCCCTTCTCCGGCGCAAACTCATCCGCGACAAACCTAACATTATTCAACAAAATAATCTCGCCACTCTCCAACTTCCCAATCTCGCTAATCGCCTTTGCCCCACAAACATCATCAACAAATTTCACATTAACATACTTATTCAACAACCGCGCATGTTGCCTCAAATTAACAAAATCGACCTCACCTTTCCGGCCTTGATGCGCCAAAACAACAACCTTCGCACCCTTCCTTTTCAATTCCTTAATCGTCTCAGCCGACGCCCGAATCCTCTCACTCTCCAAAACTTTTGCGACCCGCGACCCGCGACCCGCGACCCGCGAAACTCGAACATCCGAGTTTAGATCAGCCCGAACCAAAACCACCTTCCCCCTAAAATCAAAACCATCCAAACCCTTCATTAATACCCGAACCTCCTTTCATAGTCCCTATGGCACATCCACTCCAAGACAATCGACAAAAGGCAACAGAATAAATCAACCTCCAACCCTTCGGCAAATCATATTTCCACAAATTGTCAATCCCATACTTCTCAAAATAAACTCCAGGAATTAACTTCTTAGAAATCTGAACTCCACAAAAAGCATTCTCTTTCAAATCCTCAAACGCCCGACAAATCCACTTATACAATTTCTTATCTTCATTCCTCGTATGTTCCAACTCTCTAAAACTCTCCTCAACTCTTTTGCTCGCAAACTTAATCTCCGACTTCATTTTCTCCAACTCAAATCAGGTCTAGCTAAATACTTCTTCACCAACTCCGGATTCCAAATCCAACCAACATGTCCCTCTCTATCCAACGCAATCTTCCCCGACTCCAACAAATAATCAAAAATCACACAAAACGTCTGATAAATCATCTTCCTCGGCAACGCCTCCCAAAGCGACTTCTTCTTATATTCCCCAGAGTTCTCCCTAATAAAATCCTCCATCCTCAAAATCGTATCCAACTGAGGATAATGTAAAATATTCTTCTTCAACATCGCTTGCGGCATGGGTATACATACTTGTATACCTATTTAAACTTTCCGAGTTCAAATCAGCCCGAACCAAAACCACCTTCTCTAAAATCAAAACCATCCAAACTTCCCATATAACCTCAATAAATAAACAAAATCAAACTATATAAAATTTCCCAACAAAAACAAAATTAAGCAACCGCAAGAGATTTTTCTCCCTCAGTCTCATAAACTCTCCCTGTATCTTCTTCCCAACTACTTTCAGTTATAGGCATAACAAGTAAACCCTCAATCCCATTCAAAACATCGTGAGCAACACGAGCAACATCCTCTTTGAGAGTTTTAACAACGATTAACTTTCCAACATAAGGAACATCTTCTGCTGAAAAACAAGTTCTATCCAGATTCCCACTACTATCTGTAAAAACATCATATCCTTGTAAAGAACTTTGAATTCGAGTCTCCTTAGTAAGATCCAAAACTTTTACAGGAACATTGTATTGTATTGTCATAAAAATTTTTAACGAATATTATTATTAAAGATTTATATTATAGAAAATATATAACAAACACACTATTTCCTCATCAACCAATCAAAACTCGCCATCGCCGCCTTACAACCCTCGCCCGCCGCCGCGATAATCTGCTTCGCCGGAATATCCGTGCAATCCCCAGCCGCAAAAATCCCAGCCACTGACGTCAAATTCTCATCATTACTCCTCGTTCCCCTAAACAACATAATCTCCCCCCACTTATTCTTCTTCAAATCAACAAATCCCGCATCACTAATTAACCCAATCTCAACAAAAACCCCACCAACTTTTTAAAAATTCCATCTTTACTCGACGCTCAACACAAATAAATCAAATAGAAATACCCAAACAAATCTTAATAGCCAAATCAACTTTATTCATATAAAACATATCCAAAGTCCCAACCTTCTTCACAATCCTTCTCTTATCAATTGCCCTAATCTGATTCAACAAAATCGTCGAATCTTTATTCAACTTAGAAAATTCCTTCTTAACAAAAACATTAGTCGGATATTCTTTCTCGTAAACCTTCGACGTAATCGGCGCGACAATCGTCAACGGACTAAACTTATTCAAAACATCATTCTGAACAATCACAGCAGGCCTCACTCGACCCTGCTCATTCCCACGCACCGGCTCAAAATTAATCAAAAAAATATCTCCCCTCTTTATCTTAATCACCATTCCCAATCCAAATCAGAACTAACAACTCCCCACTCCTCATTTAACTTAATCATATCATCCGCCATAACCTTACACCCCTCAATCAATAACGCCTCCTCTTTCCTCCTGCACTCCTCGGCAACTTTAATCAAATTCACAATCACTTGCTCATAAGTATCCCGACTCGACTTCAATCTATCTAAAGCAACCTTCACATTCTCATTAAGCTGCACCGTCGTAACCATCCCGCTATAGAACAACCATAGTTTAAATATTTTCCTATCACAATCTCCTCAATAAATCCACAATCCTACACGAATATCCCCACTCATTATCATACCAACTCAAAACCTTAACCAAATTCCCATCAACCTTCGTCAACTTAGAATCAAAAATCGACGACGACGAATTACCAATAACATCCGACGAAACCAACTCATCCTCGCTATATTCCAAAATCCCCTTCAACTTCCCAGCCGCTCTCTTCATCACACGATTAACTTCCTCAACATTCGTAGACTTATTCAAAACGCAAACAAAATCCGTAATGCTCCCGCAAGCAATCGGCGCACGAATCGCCATCCCATCAATCTTCCCCTTTAACTTCGGAATCACATCAGCCGTCGCCTTCGCAGCACCCGAAGTCGTCGGAACTAAATTCACACCCGCCGCGCGCCCTCGCCTAAAATCCTTATGCGAACCATCAATAAGATTCTGATCGCCGGTATACGCGTGCACCGTCGTCATAAACCCGCTCTTCACCCCAAACTCATCATCCAAAACTTTCACAATCGGCGCAAGACAATTCGTCGTACACGACGCCATCGAAATAATTTTATGCTCCCG
>CAYXTT010000011.1:0-14450 GCA_964468545.1 Candidatus Woesearchaeota archaeon | reverse complement strand
GGCCAAAAAAAATTTAGATAAATTTATTCTAAAAAATTAAATGCCCCCACGAAACATTCTCCCACCAAATCATCTACCAAAATACAAAGCACATTCTACCGACGAAGTCGTTCTACCAGAAATTCAAAAATTTTCTGTTCTACCAGCAAAGCCGTTCTCTAAAACCTCAATCCCCTTCTCGCTAATCTTCATTCCAACCGCTTTCCTCTCATGCGATGTCCTTCTCATCTTCACGATTCTCAACGCCCTATCACTAATTCCCGCAACGCCAAACTCATAAAACACCGAAACCGAATCCGAAAGAAATCTCAAAATATCCGTCTTCGTCCACTCTCCATTATTTACTCCCAAAAAATTCTCCTCCAAACTCTCGTCCGCAAAAATCGTCGTAACCTTCAATCGCTTCATCAGCGACGACAGATCGAAAATCGTCTGCCGAATTTTCCCACTGTTATTCAAATTCAAAGCCAAAACTGAAATCGGATCAAAACAAATTCTCCTGATATTATTTTTCGAAATAACTTTCGTCAACTCACTTTTCAAATCTTCAATCGAGGTCTGCGGCGAAAATCTCATAAATTTAACTCTCCCCTCCTCGCTTAACCTCGTGAAATCCCAGCCATAAGCCATCCCATCATTCAGCGTCTCGACAATATCCGGTTCAAACGAACAATATAACCCATTCTCATTAAATATCGTCACGCCATTCCAAAGAAATTGCAAAAGAAAAGTCGACTTCCCCGAACCCGGCCCGCCAACAACCAAATTATCAGAATATCTCACAAACCCACCTTGGCAAATCTTGTCAAATCCAGCCACTCCCGTCGCGCACCTATCAATCATCTCCGACATTCTACCAACATTAAATCATAAATCTTTATAAATTCTCTTATTCTACCTACAACATGAAAACCCTCAACCTCCACTGCGACTACATAAAATTCAAAGCCCTCAAAAAAGCAATCAAATCCATCGACGAGCTCGCCCCAAACCAAAACCTCGAAGCCGAATCAAAAGAATGTTTAGTCGTCCTAATCGCCGTCGAGAAAACCGACAACAAATCAACAATCCCAAAAATCGTCGACGACATAAAAAAAATCACCAATGAAATCAAAACAAAAAACATCGTTCTCTACCCTTACGCTCACCTCTCATCAAACTTATCCTCCCCAGAAACCGCAATCCAAATTTTACAAACCACGAAAAGCGAATTGCAAAAAGCGAATTGCGATGTAGTTCTGGCGCCGTTTGGCTACTACAAAACATTCGAACTAAAAGTCAAGGGCCACCCATTATCCGAGCTTTCAAGAGAATTCACAAACAACAAAATCACCGACGATGAATTAACCGACGAACAAAGAGAAAGAATTCTAAAAGAAATATCAAAATCAACACTCGATACCTCAAAACTAAAAGAAAACGACCACAGAATCATCGGAAGAAAAATGAACTTATGGAGTTTTAACAGCGTCGCTCCCGGAATGGTTTTCTGGCATTCAAAAGGGCTCCATATAAAAAACAAGTTAATCGAACTCTGGAGAGAAATACATCGAACCGAAGGATACGAAGAAATCTCAACTCCGCAAATAATGGACAGAAAACTCTGGGAAATATCCGGACACTGGTCAAAATATGGCGAAAACAATTTTAGAACAATCTATGAAAAAAGAGATTTCCTCGTAAAACCAATGAACTGCCCAGGCGGAATGCTAATCTATAAAACCTCGCCAAAATCCTACAAAGATTTACCATTAAGAATCGGAGAGCTCGGCGTCGTTCACCGCGTCGAACTTTCAGGAGTTCTCGCCGGACTTTTTCGCGTCATACAATTCACTCAAGACGACGCCCACATCTTCTGCACAGAAAACCAGCTCGAACAAGAAGTCGCAAAAATCGTAAAAATTATTCAACAGATATTTTCGCTATTCAACCTGAAATTCGACCATGTCGAACTTTCAACCCGCCCGGAAAAAAGAATTGGCTCGGACAAAATTTGGGACGCAACAGAAAAGTCCCTCGAGAAAATTCTAAAAAAATTAAAATTAAAATATTCAATCAACAAAGGCGATGGCGCGTTCTACGGACCAAAAATAGATTTCCATCTAAAAGATTCGCTAAACAGAACTTGGCAATGCTCGACAATCCAACTCGACATGGCCCTCCCGGAAAGATTTAATCTAACATACAGCGACGAAAAAAGAAACGACAAAACTCCAATAATGCTTCATCGCGTCGTATTCGGTTCTCTCGAAAGATTCATCGGAATAATCACCGAACACCTCGACGGCAACT
Source organism: Candidatus Woesearchaeota archaeon (assembly GCA_964468545.1). Classification (GTDB taxonomy): domain Archaea; phylum Nanobdellota; class Nanobdellia; order Pacearchaeales; family GW2011-AR1; genus JAGVXH01. The sequence continues at coordinate 12,158 of CAYXTT010000011.1, read as the reverse complement.
TTCCCCTCTGGCTCTCCCCAAACCAAATCAAGATTATGACGCTAAACGACGATGTCAAAGATTACGCAAATAAGATATTTCAAAAACTTTTCAACGATGGTTTTCAGGTCGAGCTAAACGACAAGAACGAATCAATGGGCAAGAAAGCGCGCGAAGCCCAAATCCAAAAATTCAATTATCTCCTCACCGTCGGTGAAAAAGAAAAATCCGAAAACAAAGTTGCAGTCCGAAAACGAAACTCCAAAGAAATCACGACAACAACGCTTGATGAATTCATTACTCATCTCAAAAAGGAAATCTCTTCCAAAACCTTATAAACTTCTACTCTCTAAATAATTATGAAGTGGGGAAAAGTCGTCCTAATTTTTCAGGCCATCATAACACTAATATTAGGAATAGTATTCCTGTCGCAAGTCATGACAATAGATGCCCATGAAACAGCTCAAGCCGAAAACACAACTAATCCACTACAAAACTCATTGTTGATAGAATTATCAGAAATCAGAATGCGTTATTCTGCCGCCGCCTACATCCTCCTCTTTGTTTCCCTAATTGAACTCCTCATAATCACAAGACTCCTCACATAAAATCCGCGAAAATAATTATAAAAATAAAAACCCAACCAAAATAACAAGCAACAAAATCAAAGCAACAACCAAAATAACAAAACCCAAATTATTATTTTCCTCATAAATAGAATTAGAAATAATACCATTCAAACTAACCGGCTCGACGACAAAACTATTAACATTTAATTTTTTACATTCTCCCAAATTCAAATCAACAGAGGCGGAAAACTTATTACTCCCATAAAAAACATCCCCTTCAATTTTATAACTGCCGGCTTCAGAGTCGTCAGGAATTCTAAACCCAAAACTTTTTTTAACACTATCATCTTTCCCAAATTCTTCCAGCTCAAATTTTTCACTCTCCTCAGAAATATTAAAATCAGAATTCTTCACAGCAAAAACAACATCATCCTGACCAGACATCCCAAGATTTTTAATTTTCCCCTCGACAAAAACATAATTCCCGCAAATTAAATCACTCCCCACAATTCTAAAATTATCAATCACAACATTATCATCCGACCTTTCCAAATTTATCTTGACAAAATCCTCATTACAATAAACCTCGCCCTTGTCAACAACCCTCACAAAAATAGCATAATCATTATCAACATCAATATCCTCCGGAACATCAAGCACAAAATTCAAAGTGTCCCCATCCATCCTCTTTATCTTAATATTATCATTCATGCTTTTCACAGAATCCTCGTCGGTAATATCATAAAGATAAACTTTAACATCGAAATTCAAATTCTCATCAAAATTATTATCAACATCAACCTCAACATCAATCCCTTCACCCGCCTCAAAATCATCATCATCCTCAGGATACCCAATGCTAACTTTCAAATCAGAAGATAAATTCAAACCCGCGGAAGAACATGTCTTAGCGTCAGAAAATTTCGGCGGTCTCTCGACGGGAACAATCGAACAACAATTCACATTCGAAACCCCCAGCATATCACCCATGCAAATTTCGTTCTCATCAAAAACAAAACCCCCAACCTCATCGCAGGTAAAATCAGAAATATCCCCTACAAAAACATTCCAGACACGACTATCAAAAAGTTCACCGTCGGAAACAACAACTTCAAGAGAATAAACACCCTTCTCCTGATTAAAAAGATAACTCTCGTCGGTCGAAACATTTTCAGAATCGAGAGTCCAATAAACTTCCAAATCATCATCGTCAACATCAGAAACATCAACGCTAAAAATCTTGTCAGTATTTTCCATCAACTTCAAAGAACCAGTAGGCGCATACTTAACAATTTTTGGCGCATCATTCACGGGCAAAATTTCAAACTCAATCAATTTTTCAGAATATCCATAATCATCAGAAATTCTAATTAAACAAAAACCCGCACCAGCATAATCTCGCTCCGATACATAAAACAAATTCTCGCCATCAATCTCACAGTTCACATTTTCCTCGTCGACAACACTAAACCAAAAATCATCTCCCTCAAAATCATCAGCGCTCAATTCACAGTCATATTCAACATCCTCATCAATTTTACTCTTACAATTAAAATCCCAAAACTTCGGAACCTCATTAACATCAACCACAGTCAAAACAACAACATTAGAATAAATAATATCAAAACCATCCGTCGCCGAAAAGACAACATTTTCAGAACCAAACCAATTCTCATCCGAATAAAAAGAAACCATTCCGGTGCTCTGATTTATCACGACAGTCACAAAATTATTTCCAACAACACCAAAAACAAGAACATCAAAATCAATGTCAGAAAAATAATAACTCAAATTTATTCCATCACAAAAAACCTCATCTTCTCTCCACGTCTTATTTTCAATCTCCCCACGATTATCAATAAATTTCGGCGCATCATTCACGGGCAAAACTCTCAGCGTCACATTCCCAGAATTAACAATAGAGTCCCCATCATAAACAGAAAACACAACCCAGTCCTCCCCATTCCAATCTTTGCTAACAGAAAATTTAGCAATACCGCCGTCAATACTTTCAATTCTAATATTCTTATCTTCCGATGTCGAATTAACAAAATAAATTAAATCATCCTCGTCGGCATTAAAAACATACAAGCCCAAATCAAAAGAATTATTACTATCCTCACACCATTCAATATCAGGAATTTCATCCCACATCGACAACTGGTTTTGAACCTCAACTTCAATCGGAACCTCAACTTCAAACTCACCATCACTAACACTAACAGAAAAAAAGTAAGTTCCCTCGTCGCCATTTTCAGTTTGCCAACTAAACGCCCCACCATCCTCACTAAATCTAGCATCATTAATTTTATATTCAAGAACATCAAATTCAGGGTCGCTAACATTCAAATCAATCACAACAATATCAGTTTCACCAACAATAATTTTCTTAGGCGGACGAACAATCGGCGCATCATTCACACAATTTTTATAAACATTTTCAGAATTCAAATTATACAAACCATCCAAATCATCACAATCCCCGTCGACGGCAGAATATCCTTCCGACAAAAAATTACCAGAACAAACTCCAATTAAATTTCCGTTACCAAATCCATCCCCGTCGCCATCCACATAACCAAAAAGAATCTGCCACAAATTCGCGTTAGAATCATCACAATCTTCATTATAAAAAACCCCATCCCCGTCGCCATCCTTGCCGGTCAAAACCCAGTGCAAAGTATTCTTAAAAAGTTTCATGGAATCAACAGTCCAATAATCAGATTCGGTTGCTCCAAAAAAAGCAATTCTTCCCGACGATACACCGCCAAGATATAATTTACCACCAGCATTAATTGTCCCAACAACAGGATATTTATTAGAATTATCAGTCGAAACAACATTCTCAATTCCCGGCGCCCTTCCAATATAATAAGGAAGGTGATACAACACGACATTAGTTTTATTATAAAAATTAATCGAACTCAAAACAGGAAACCTATTTGTAATCATATTATCAACAAGAATTTTCCCAGAAAGATAACCTGTCGAAATCTGGCTTCCGGCATAATCAGCAATCCCCCAGTCCTCCAAATAATAACTATTGGCCACCAACGAATTTTTTTCTTTGATAGGCAAAAGTTCAGCATCCAACAACAGCTCATCCCAAACAAGAATCATCCCATACTTGTCAAAATCCGTCGACGAAATTCTCGAATCATCAATCAATTCATAACTGAAACCAAGTTGTTTAATTCCAGAGACAACATTCGAATCGACGCTATTAACATCCCTGACAACAAAAGCAATATCCGTCGCCAAAACGCCCGACAAAGAAAAAACAATTAAAACCAAGACGATAAAACATTTTCTCATCGCCCGCCCCTCTCCATTCCAGAATTTCCAACCTTTCTTACCTTTTCCTTTTTCAACATAACCAAAAAGATGATTATTAAAATTAACAAAATAGAAATTACCACCACAAGAAAAACCACCGCGAAATTCACACCATCAGACACGCCAACAACTCCACCACTAACTACAGAATTATTAACATCAACATTTTCTTCATTATCGTCGCTGTTTCCCCAATTCCACAAACTGCCCTTCTCAGCAATCACAATCACTGTCGACATCAGCCCAACTCCATTCTTCCCATCAATCGGTGTAAACTTCACATTTATCGTTCCTTCCGTTGTCCCAACTTTCTCAACACTCACTTTAAACTGCGCTTTCTTCTCATTCCCCGGCTCAATCCTGAAATAATTATCCAAAATATCAATGTACTCCGCCAAATCTCCCGACGCTGACAAGTTAACATCAACCGAAACATTATTTACATTTTTCACAAGAATATATTTGTCAATCACATCACCGGTCTCTGCCCTCAAAATCATTCTCGCGTTCCCAATACTGCCAGTTATCGCCGAAACAGAACCAATTAAAACAAACAACGCAAAACACACCAACATTTTTTTATTCACCATATTGATTAACTAAAAAGTTACGACAGTCCCGCTATTTAAAGATTATTATACTCAGAAATATATTACAAGCATCAACAAAAACTACAATTAAATTCAGGAAAATTTAAATTCCAGTCATATCTATCAAAACAATTAAAGTCCAAACCACAATCGAAATCCAAACTACAATTAAATTCACAATCAAACTCAAGACACTTCTCATCCTCACAACCGAACAAACATTTTTCAAACAACTTCTTCTCAATATGATTTTCTTGGGAACATTCTCCAGCGTCGCAAAAATTATCATAACAAGCTCTTTTTTTCATAACATTACCTAATCTACAATAAGATTCCCAATCATCACAATAATTTTCCCCGCAATCACTATCTTTGTAACATTCATATTCTACTCCGCAGTTCTCATCACATCCATCTCCCGAAACAACATTCCCATCATCACACTCTTCCCCAGAATCCAAATTCCCATCTCCACAAGAATGAGCGACATAACCACACTCAGGAGAATTCAAAACAATCTCGACATCACAACACCCACACAAACAATCATCGCACGAACCATAATCCTCGTAATCATAAAAAGTCGTTCCCTCACAATAATCTTCATTACAATCACAATCCCCGTCGACAACACATTCTGCACCACAATCAAAACTACACTCACTTACAACCTCAATGCTTCCACTAATACAAGAATTCAAACTCTCGCTACAAACAGAATTAAAACCCCCAAAAGAATCCCATGTCAAAATATTACTATCCCAATCACAACTTGCAATTTTAGCCAAATCAAAAGCATCACAAACGACAATGTCCCCGCTTACACACTCTCCACCAACGCAACTTTCCACACCATTACAAAACAACCCATCATCACAATCCCCGTCGACAACACACTCCTCAGTTAAACAGTTCTCATCACATCCATCTCCCGAAACAACATTCCCATCATCACACTCTTCCCCAGAATCCAAATTCTCATCTCCACAAGAAGGAGTATAACACTCCCCATCCACACAACCAAATTCACAATACGCAACAAATTCCTCGTCGACAGAATCGCTCACAAAACATTCTCCATCCACACAACCTCTATCGTAACGCGTCCTGCTTTTGTACGCACCGTCGCCCTTGCAATACAAATCTCCAAACGCCCCATAAGAATTTTCCCCGCAATCCTCTTTCAACTTCTCATCGCTAAAAACATTTTCAAAACAACTCGCATCAGAACACCCTCGGGAAAACGAATTTTGACTCACCCAGACATCACCACCAGAACAAAAATTCTCAGACCCACCACTCTCATTCTTCCCGCAATCAACAATATTTTTTTGAATCAAAGAAACATCGCAATAAGAATCCGACGTGTTAGCATTCACACAAACCGCACTCTTATATTTTTTAAATAAATCATCATCAAAGCAAAACTCTTCCCCAAAAAATCCAGTCGTCCCGCAATCATTATCATTAATGCAATTTATTGGCGTGTGTGAACAATAACTCTCCTGACTGCCGACATTCTCACAGACATCAACGCTATACAAATCCAAATCATCACAATCAGCGTCGGTATAACATTCAACAGGAACACACTCACCGCCGACGCAAACCCCATCACATTCCTCGACCAACTTCGACGAAACACTTGAAGAGCAACCGCTATCACTAGTCCCCGCATTTTCGCATGAAAAAATCTGGTAGTTTCGATAACTGTCATCACCGACGCAATATTTATCTCCGATATACCCGTCCGTCCCACAGGACAAGTCATTAAAACAATCATAACACTCACCGCCAACACAATCAAAATCGCAATACTCAATCAAGACGGGAAGGGAAGAACTCTCGCAATAAGAATTTAATTTACCGGCATTCTCGCAAACATAAGAATTAAAATATTCATAAGAATTATCATTTTGACAAAACTTATTTCCGGAAAACGCGTTAACTCCACAATCCGAATTTGAAAAACAAGCAATCTCTTTACACTCACCACCGACACAAACATCAGAACATTTTTCAATTAATTTCGGAACAACATTCTCCTTGCACATCCCGGCATCGCAAGAAAAATCATGCAAATCACGATACACTGAAATCCCCTGACAATAATCAGCAGAATAAAAATCATCATCACAATCAAAATTCCCCAGACACTGAAGTTCTTCGTGTCGGCAATAACTCTCCTGACTGCCGGCATTCTCACAAACATCACGAGTATATTCATCAGAATCATCACAATCAGCGTCGACATAACAGGCAATATTCACACACTCGCCATCCATGCAAACTTCCTCACCTAAACACTCATCAAAAATCTGTTCATCTTCATAAGAATTAAAAAAACAAGAACCAGCAGAACAGCCCTTATCATAACAAGTTCTCGAATGATAAACGTTTCCAAGCGCACAATATGGCCCCCCAAAATTTCCACAATAACTCTCCCCACAATCCTCTACTATCCTCGAATTTAAATCATCAACACATTCACTCTCAATCGTCCCGGCATTCTCGCATTCAAATTCCCGAACATCCTTGTAAACATCGCCGTCCAAACAATACAAATCACCGACATCACTGTTGGGACAATCAGAATCTGAATCACAAGCTGTGGCAACATAACCAACACAATCTTCAAACATATCCCTCGCTGCCGTCGTCCAGAAATCACTTTCAACTATTCCAAAAAAACAAATTTTCCCCCGGGCTGTTTTTCCATTCTCTAATTTAGTCCCAGCCGCAGCATAAGAAATCACGTCCCCAAAATCATAACCATTTTCTCCTCCTGTATAAGTTCTCGCAACACTCTCCATCCCATCTGCCTTATTCTCATCGTCAAGATAATAATAAGGAATAGAAATCCCACCAAGCTTATATTCCGACCGAGTATAAACCTGCAAAATCCGACCATCTTTTCTCACACTCAACGGTTCCGTCCCGGCCAATTTAGAAATCCCATCGTAATCAGTTAAACCAAATTCCCCCCCATGATAATAATTCGCAACAACAGTCGGTTTATCATAAATAGGAATTTGCCCCTCATTCCTAAATCTCTCATCGCCGACAAAAATCATTTTATAGCCAGAAAAATCGAAACCACGCAAATCATTCTCGTCAATCTCATCCACACTCAAGCCAATATCAGAAAAAACATCAAGAACATTATCGTCGATATTAGCAGAATTTTTATAAATATAAGCGACATCAGAAGAAGCTGAAACAACACCGACAAACAAAAAAACCAAGACAACAAAAAAACAAATTCTTCCCCTCACCACCATAAAATATAAAATAACATTTTATATATAAATTTACCTTACTACTTTCATTCGATGAATTTTAACAAACAATTTCAACCTGACGAGTTCTCAAATTATTCCAAGGCGTGGCGTCGTCTTCAATCCAAGACAAAATTTCTAAATCATAAAACCCAGACACAAAAGTTACGTTAATTGTCTTCGAACCTGTCGTAGTGCTCTTACCCGCCTCAAGTCCGGTCTTCATCGATGTCCAATTAAAATTACCAATCATACCGCTAATAACAACATCCTCGGCATAATCCCCAACATTCTCCGTCTTAAAATCAATCTTATATTTTTTATTACAGTTCAACCGAGCAATCTCATCCAGCAAATACTCACCCAACTCCTCATCTCTAATTCTCACACCACCGACGCTGTTTACATAATCCCCAACAATCTCAACATCGTGAACACCGTCGATTAAAACATGATTAACACAATCTTCAAACAAACCCTTCGCGTCCTCAGTCCAATACTTCGCATTTACAATTCCAAAAAAACATTTTCCGGGAAGATACGAAATCACATCTCCCGCAACTCGCTTATACCCAATCGGCGTCCTCACAACACTTTCCGCATCCAACTTCTGATATTTACTCGGAATATAATAATAAGGAATCCCCCGACTCCCCAGCTTAAACGACGCCCTGTCATAAACTTGAATAACAGGATTTTTTTCCACATTCAACGGCATATTCGAACTCAACCCCGAAATCCTCCCCTTCTCAATAAAACCCAACTGCTTCCCATAATAACCATTCGCGACGACAATAGGCATGTCCGGCAAATATTTCAAATTTCTAAATCTTTCATCGCCGACAAAAATCATCCGATACCCAGAAAAATTAAAACCTTTAATATTTTTATCATCAACCAAATCAACACTCAACCCCATATTTTCAAAAGCCGAAACAAAAACATCATCAATCATTCGCGGATTCCGATAAATATAAGCAACATTCCCCGACGCTGAAACAACCCCAAAAAACAAAACCACACAAAATAAAATCCCAAACACCACACCACTTTTCATGAACACCAAAAATCAACTCTTTTTATAAAATCTTCTTACTACTTTAACTCGATGAAAACCAAAAAATTACAAACAAAAAGAATTAAAAATACCCATCACCTTATTCAAGCAATGGGTAAGTCCTAGAAAGTGTTGTGTACCTTAGGTGCATGCTTATTTTGCTTTCTAGGGTCCATTACATAAGAAATCTTTTTTCAATTATTATTTTTTCTTTAATTATGTTATAGAATGTATCCTGACCATATTCATATTTTCTAAAAATTGCCCAAGAAACAAAATCTACCATTTGTAACCCGCCATCCTTTTCCGAATTTTCATGCTCTATCCTAATTTTACATCCTTCATTTTTTTCTATAAATTTCGTACGAATATAATTAGTAAATGCCTGAGATAATATTTTCCCACCTCTTCTATCGACGATTAAATCAACAACATTTCCATCAAAACTACATTCATTAAGTATAAGTTGGGTTATATAATTATATAAAATATGTTTCTTCTCCTTCAAATAATCATAAACTTTTTTCTTATTAATTATAATTGTATATATTTCAATATCCAATTTATTTAGTTTCTTCAAAATCGCTTTTCGTATTACATCACTAGTATTATTCGCTTTCAACTCTGCATTTTTTTTATATTTCTTTTTCAACTTTCTCTCTCTAATTTTTTTAGGAATATTTCTAAGTTTTTTTAAATCTGTATGTTCACAACACAACAAACTTATAGAAAAAAATAAACTCGAACTAAGCTTAAACCCAAGACATCCACTCTCATCCAAAAATATCGTCTTCATATATTTCAATTACATTAATATTTATAAAGAATTATATTGCCCATTAAATCTTTCGACATAAATAACACCCTCTCAATAATCAACAACAATTCCAATATTTTCAAAAACAGAATTCTCCGCTTTATCGACGACAAAAACACCAATCAACTTATCCCCCCTCTTGAACGAAACTCTTTTCTCGCAAACGCCATTCTTCAATCGAGTACACAATCTTTTCTCTCTCATCACATTTCTTGAATCGACATATAAATAACTAATCTCATCCAAATTCTCCTCGCTGACATTCAAATCAAAATAAATATATCTCGCATACCTCCCAATCCCTTGTTGCCAAAACGAATCATTATTTTCAACAACCGGCGCCGAAGTATCAACATTAATTCTTGTCGCCCTCGACGAAACGACATGCCCAACAATATCCTCCATCTCAAACCAATACTCAATTTCATCCCCGTCGTGTTCGCTCAAATTCAAATCAAACCAACACTCCTTATAATTTCTGATCTCACTACAATTTTCAAAACTCAAATTCTCCGTAGAATTATAACTCACTGAAAGCCGAACGAGATTCTCCTCGGTATACTTAATATAGAATCCAGAACCATTGGTATACCCATTCCGTTTCGGCAGTGTCTTCGAAATCCTCGGCGCTTTGCTGTCAACCAAAACGCTGACATTCTCCTCGACAACTTGCCCATCCTCACCAGTCGCCCTAAATCCCAAATTATTCAACCCGTCGCTAAAACTTTTCGTCTTCTTCCTCGAAAAACCATACTCCTCACAATTCCGGCACAGCGTCCTCCACCTCGGTCTATTATCAGCATAATTAATATACTCAATTTTCAAAACCTCTTCGCTCGTCGTCAAATTAAATCCAATCTTCTTCGAATCAGAATTCCCATCGACAGGCGAAAAAATATCCAACACAAACTCCTCAACCTCGCCAACCTCAAATTCCCAAAACTCATAACCAACTCGCCCAGCATTATCAACAGCATAAACAAAAACATTATGTCGCCCCTCACTCAAATTCTCCGTCGGCAAATAAGAAACTTTCGCGTCAAGCCCAACCCCAACAACATTCGCATTAACAACAACACCATCAACCTTTATTACAACACTGCTCAAATTAATCCCAGAATTCTCAGCATAAACCTCATCAATATAAGAATATATCGTCGGTCGATTCTCATAAGTCACATCATCCGGCGCCGGCCACAAATCATTAATCTCAGGATTAGTCAAATCAATTTTAAGAATCTTACTCTGTTTATTTTCCAACTCACAACTCAAATTAGCCCACCACTTCAAATTTAAAACTCCAGCCGTCACAGGATTAAGATTAGGAATATTTTCAAGCCCAAAAGGAATACTATAAAGATAAATGTCGTCGCCATCCCACTGATAATAAATCTTATCAGCCTCGCTATTTACCAAACTAAACTCTGGCTCGCTAACATACCAACCATTTTTTCCATCAGGCATCGACGGACTAACAACCAACATCGTCCAATTCCTCTCCGGATAAAACAACCCAACACTATAATTATAACTCCCCGGCCACAAAGCAATATCCGACAAAACATTCAAAGTCGCCTCATTCTTAGAATCCATCCCCAATCTAAAAAATTTCTCGTCGCTACAATAATAAATCCCATCAGGAATATTCAAAACATCAAACGGACAATACGGACAATTCACCGAAAAATTATTCTCAAAACAATCGAACTCATAATCTGAATAAATAAAATTATCAAACGACCTCAAACTCCCATTCAACTCAAAGTCCCCTTTCCAAACCGGATAATCAGAATTACTAGACGAAATATTCACAACAAAAACCAACGGCATCCCCTCAACCTGCTTCGAATACACCGACGACAAATCCGGATAATCAAAACTAAAAATCGTGCTAACCATTTGCCCCGCGACAAAATTCGGCAACGGCTGATTAACAACCAAGTTTGTAATATTACCTTGTGCCGACGCAACCCCAATAAAGAAAATAACTAAAACCAAATTTCTAAATCTCATACTGGCGACACCTCCACATGAGGATAACCATGTTCCGTAGTATAAGGATAAACCTTCACCTTACCCACCCCAGAAATCTTAATTCCTATTTTATCTCCAATATCAAAAGACACAGAATCCGAACTACAAACAACAGATTTCTCATTAAAATTACTAGGATTAGTAATACTAATAACTTCAGGACCACAAATATTAGAATCACCACCAACGGAATTTATCTTCACAACTTCCACATTAATAGAGTTAGAACCCCCATTCTCTTGTACTCTAACATATACATTAAAATAAGCAGCATAAAGAGTATCAATGTCCAAAGCCTCAGATTCAAAAATGATCGTCTCACTATTTAAAACAAAAACCTGCTCTCCAGTAGGTTCTCCATTTACCAAAGTCTTATCAGGAGACAAATAAAACACCGGTCCCTTCACCTCAACGCTCCCGCTAATCCTCCCAAAATAATTTAACAACCCCGCACTAACAAAACTCAACAAAACTAAAACACCGACGACAAAAACAACT
>CAYXTT010000010.1:0-14962 GCA_964468545.1 Candidatus Woesearchaeota archaeon | reverse complement strand
ATCACGACTGGTTATATCATAATTGACCTAGGGACATATGTCTGTTGACTGGACAGTTATTAAGAAGAGAGTTAAATTTTTATAACATTATTTCTTTGATTAATTATGATTAATTATATGGTTAATTTGACGGAAACTATTAACTTGAAAGATAATGTAATTTCTACTGTGACTAGAAGTCCTGCAATTACTGGAAAAGTTGTTATGATTTTGTTTATATCTGGAATTCTATTTATTTTTCAACATTTTTTAAACAAAGTTTTATTTAAAAGCTTAAAAAATGAAGAATTTAATAGGGCTTTAATTCTCTTAGTTTTTATTATGATGGTCCCATTGATTTTACTTTTTTTCTCTATTGAAACTTTTTTAGAAAAAGAATTTTCTTTTTTGATTATATTTTTACTTTTTTTCTTATTGACTATAAATTTAATTGCCAAATTTTTAGAAAATCCTAAAATTGATTGTACATTTTTATATTTGATTATTTCACTAATTATTTTGTTAACTTTATTTAAAATCGCTAAACATTATCCCTCAATTAATTTTTTTAAACCTCTTGCTAATTGGTTTGGAATGAATTGACAACTTTAAATCTCTTTGCTGTCTTTCGGTTTGACGCGGTTTGATTTTTGTTTTGACTGGATGGCTTTATGCTAGTAATTGAATCGTCGTTCGTATTCTTTGTGGTCGAGCCATTCGAGGATTATTGTGATGATTGAGATTTTGCCGCCTTCGATTGAATAAATGAGTCGCCACGCGTCGGGTAGATTGTATTTCCAGACGTTTTTTATTTTATGTTTTTGGATGTATTCTTTTGGGATTAGTTTTTTGGGAATTTGAATTCCGCAGAAAGGGTTTTGGCAAATGTCGTCGAATGCTCTTTTGATGTTTCTCTTTAGACTTGGGTCATTGATTTCTTTAAATGCTTTTTGGACTTTGTCGTTTGTGAATTGAATTTCACAAGGTTTCATTTTTTTCTCCAAAAAAGTTTGGCGTTTTTTAGTCGTTCTTCTGCTTCTTCTGGGTAGAATATCCATCCAATTTTTCCCTCGACGTCAACTGATACTTTATTTGAAACGATTAAATAATCGAGAGCGACGCTAAAAGTTTGATACATCATTTGTTTTGGGAGTGCGTTCCAAAGTTGTTTTTTTCTGTATTCGCCATCGTGTTCTTTTATAAATTCTTCTATCATAAGGACTGTGTCTAATCTTGGGAATCTTGCCGATGAACTTATTTGTTTTAACATGGGTGTATTAATTGATATACCTTTATAAATTTTTAGATTTCTTGCTTATTCTCTTTTGGTTTGATATAATTTGATTTTTGTTTTGCCTGGATGGCTTTGCGGATAGAGGAACCAAAGAATATTTAAAGGTTGGAGATGTTATAATTTTAATATATTCCCCGGTATGGTCTTCGGGCAATGCCGGGCAGTTTATTTTATAATTCTTTGATTAAGTCGTTCATGTAAATAAAGTCGTTGCATGTTTTTTTTAGTGATGTTGAAGAACTACTTTTGAAATAGGCGTTTGTTATTTTCTTTCCTAATTTCTGGGCCTTTTTTATTGCTGGAACAAAGTCTTCGTCGCCTGAAACTATTATTGCTGTGTCGTATAAATTTTCGTAGGCTCTCGAAACCAAATCAACTGCCAAATGGACATCGTCGCCTTTTACATCAAAAACATAATTTCCGTCTTTTCTTTTATGTTTTCTTAATTTACAAAGCACAATATTGAAGTCTGGAATTTTTTTTAATTCATTGAAGAACTTTTGTTGCTCCCAATAGGTTTTGGGGTTTACATCTATGTTTAATGGAGCATTGTAATAAAATGTTGAAATTAGCAATTTGTCCTTTGTTAATAATTTAAGAAGTCTTTGGAAATCTATTTTATTTATTTCTAGGTTTTTTAGACTGTAATATAAATTACTTCCGTCGATAAAAATAGCAACTCTCTCTTTTGTCATGGGATTATATTGAAAGTAAGATTATAAGTTTTGTTATTAAATTTCTGCTTTATTCTTTGGTTTTATATACGCTGGTTTTTGTTTTGCCTGGATGGCTTTGCGGATGGTGTAGTTGATTGGATTTTTGATGCCGGGCTCGGGTGGGGAATTTATGCCGAATTCTTTGTAGATTGGTTTATCGTAGTTTGGAGGTAATCTTTTATTTTTTAGGAACCATGAGATTTGGGATTTGATGTAGCCGTCTCGGAGTGGTTGGTAATTTTTTTTGTTCCACTCTGTAATTGTTTTTTCGATGTAATCTTGTGGGAATTCTAATGTTGTGAAAAAAGATAAGAGGAGAGATAGTGCTCGTTTTCTGCCGTCGTCTTTAATGCCTTTGAGAATTTTTGTTATAACTGGGGGAAACATTGAAGAATCTATTTGTAGATTTTTCAAAGGGATTTGGGATTTGGGATTTGGGATTTGGTTGCTGGGTTCTTCTTTTGGTGTGCTTTCTTTGTTCCAGTCGATTGCTCGGAAAAGTAATTCTTTTGCTTCGTCTTCTTCGGCGTCAGGCATGAAAGATTTTGTTTGGGTTATTTTTAATGGGTCAGCGTCGGAGAGTTTGAAATTTTCGATTTGGTCGAATGTGATTGGGATTGATGCCAACGCAGTTTTTTCATGGAGAGAGTAGGGGGCGCGAAATAGATGACGGGATGAAACGAGGACGACATCGACGGCATCTTGGGTTGATTTGATTGTGTCTTGGATTTTGAATTTTGTTTTTGTCGGTCGGAGTTCGCCGCCATATGAACTTGTTGCTTCGAGGTTTGCGGTGTTGATTTTGCAATTTTTGCAGAAATGAATTTCGCGTTGGGAGATTCGTTTCATTTTGCCGTTGCATGAGGGACATATCATTTCTTTACGGTTTGATTTCATTGATTCGACTTCTCCTTTGCATTTGACGTCGGGACATTTGTATAAGCCGACTAGTTTTTTTTCGGTTGGGTTTCTGCATTTTGGGCAGATGTGTTCGGATGTGAGTTCGCCTTTTTCTTTTAGTTTTTCGCGATTTGTGAGTTTTAGAATTTCGTTATTCATTGGTTCTTTAATTCTGTCGAAGAGATAAGCGGCGATTAGTCGGGGCCATTCTGGGAATTTGTTTTTTGTTTGCTCACCTTGGAATTCTTTGGGGAATGCTTTGAATGGGATGATGATGTGGAAACCTTTCGAGCCGGAGAATTTTATGCCGTAGTTTTTTATGCCGTGTCGTTCTAGTTCTTTGATTAGGAGTTTGGCTGCGATTTTGCCGTAGTCGAGAAATGGAGAGTCGATGTCGATTAGGAAGTCCCAGCCGGTTCGGATTTCGTCGTATTGTTTTGGGGTCATGTCGGTGTTTATGTCGAGGGGGTTTTGCCATATTTCTTCGGAGCAATGGAATGAGGTTGCGCCTTGTTTGGCTGAGTTGATTATGTCGGTTGGGTAGTCGAATGTGTCTGGGCGTTTGCCGAAGAATTTATTGTTGAAGTTTGGCGCGATTTCTCTGTGCTTGCAAAATTCGAACATTGCTTGCTGGATTTCTTTTCGAGAGTAGTGCGAAAGGGCGACTAGTTGGACTTTATTTATTTTGTCGGTGGTTGGTGGTTGGTGATTGGTTGTTGGTTTAGGCATAATTGAGATAGGGAATGTTGGTTTTTAGAATTTGTTGTGATGGGTGAAAAGATTTAAAAATAGGTTTTGTTTGGGTTTGTATTATGGATGGACAAAAAATAATTTTGTTGGTGAGTTTATTTTTGTTGGTTGGGGTTGTTTTGGTGGGGGCTCTTTCTACTTCAGTAGCTACAGAAATAGAAATTAGTAAAGGATGGAATTTAATAAGTATGCAAGCTGAACATTATTCTTCGAGTGATAGTTTTAAATTTTCTGATTTTAAATATGTCTATATTTACGATCCTGAAAATAAAGAATATCTATTGGTGATTTATAATGGACAAGAAATAGAAAATGTAGAACCTAGATCTGGTTTTATTTTGGAGCAATATAATAAAGTGATGAATTTTGGCAATTCTCTTCGGTCTCGGGGACTTGAGCAAACTTATACTTCTCAAACAGCAGTTTGGGCTTATTCTGAGAAAGATGGGAAAATAAGTTATCAATCAGAAAGCCAAAGTTTAATTTCATTAAATACTGGTTGGAATTTTGTGGGAATTACGCCAGAGATGGATGGGAAGTCTATAGACGATATTAAAGGGACTTGTGATGTCGAGAAGGCGTATCTTTTTGATTTTGTAGGTGTAAATCAGCGATGGGCAACAATATTCAATCTTTTAGATGATAAAAATGTTCTTAAGAATGAAGGAAAAATAGGTGGCGGTTTTATTGTCAAAGTAAGTGATGATTGTGTTTTTGATCAGAATTTGATTAGTGGCTCCGTAGAGCCACCATTACTTCCAGATTAGAAATATTTTAAATTAAAATGATAAAACAAAAAAGAGGTTCGGCTTGGATTTGGATTTTAATAATCTTGATTTTAATTGCCGTCGGTGTTGGAGTTTATTTCTGGCTAACGGGCGATTCTTCTCTGATTACTGGCGTTGGAAATTCGATACCTCAGCCACCTGCGTTGCCTTCGGGATAAATTGCGTTTATATGAATGGGAAATATTTATAAATTATAAGTGGTTATAGAACGTTATAATGGCGACTACGATTCAGATTTCCGATGAGGTTAAGGCGTTTTTGGACGGGGTTCGGTTGATTAAGAGAGAAAGTTATAATGATATAATTGAGTTTATGATTGAAGATAGTTTGGAGTTGAATGAGAAGACGAAGAGAGAAATTGAGGAGGCGATTGCGAGAGTTGATGCGGGTGATGTTGTTTCTCACGAGGAAGCAAGAAAGAGGCTTGGCTTATGAGTTTTGGGGTTTCGTGGGACAAGGAAGCGATTAGAAATTTAAATAAGTTTGATGTTTTTGTAAGAAAAAGAATTGTTAATAGGATTGAACTTTTTGCTGAGAATGGTTCTTTTCATGAGGCTAAGAAAATTCAAGGTTATGATAGAGTTTATAGATTAAGAGTCGGAGATTATCGTGTTGTTTTTAGAGTTGATGGTAATTTTATTGTTATTCTAAATATTGGGCATCGGAAAAATATTTATTAGTTGAGTGTATAAATACTTAAATAGAGAGATGGATATTTATTTTTATGATATTAAAATTGGATGAGCCGAGGTTGTTAGGGGACGCGATTGGGGTTGTTTCGGATATTGTTTCGGAGGTCCGGATTAAATTGTTGGAAGATGGGCTTTCGATTGTCGCGGTTGACCCGGCGAATGTTGCGATGGTTGTTTTTAAATTGCCGAAGGAAAGTTTTAGTCAGTATGATGCGGGAAACGAGACATGGGGTGTTAATCTCGAGGATTTGAAGAAAATTTTGAAGCGGGCGTCGGGTTCGGCGAATGTTGTTTTTGAGGAAGAAGCGGGGAAATTGAAGATTACGATTTATGACAAGATTAAGCGGGTTTTTGGCTTGTCGTTGATTGATGTGTCATCGGAGGATAAGGATATTCCTGAATTGAATTTTAGCGCGAGAGTTGAGTTGAATGCTGATGATTTTTCGCGGGCGATTGAGGATGCAATGATTGTTGCTGATTCATGTTCGCTTATTGTGAAAGATGGGAAGTTTATCGTCGAGGGTTTGGGGAATTTGAACAGCGCGAGAGCGGAATTTTCTGGTGATGGGATTGAGTTGTTTGGTGTCGGTCGGGCGAAGTTTTCGCTTGAATATTTAATGAAGTTTATTAAGGCGACTAAGATTTCGGGGAAGGTCGTCGTGAATTTGTCTGATGATGATTTATTGAAACTGGATTTTCCGGGGGAAAGAATGGGAATTGGGTTCGTTTTGGCGCCGAGAGTTGAGAATGACTAAGTCGTTTTTTGGAAATAGATATTAAAAATGATGGTTAGTGGGTTGAGTGTAATTTTGTAATATTCATATTTGAGAAATAAAACACGGAGAACACAGAAGACACGGATTTTTATTTCGAAAAGGTTTTAAATGCTGTAATACTAAGTAATATTAAGTAATTTTTAGTATTATGGCAAAGGAAAGGATTTCAGCGACGGTTGATGGGGAAACGATTAAGAGGATTGATAGAATTTTGAAGAATGGGCAATTTAGAAATAAGTCGCATATTATTGAAGAGGCAGTTAAAATATTGGAGAAGAATAATAAATGAAGAAAGGGCAGGTTACAATTTTTATTATTGTCGGGCTCGTGATTGTCGTTGGGATTGTGGCGATTTTTATTTTGATGGGGAAATTTAGTGTGGAATCGCCGACTGATTTGGGACCTAAAACTTTTGTTGATAAGTGTGTTCGTAACGCCGTTGAGGAATCGGTTGGGAAAATTTTGGATGATGGAGGGGAAGTTGTGCCGTCGCTGTCAATAATGTATGATGGGGTTGAATGGAATTATTTGTGTTATCAAGCGGATTATTATTTGGCTTGTTATAATTTATTTCCGATGCTGGAAATGAAAATTGAGGATGAGGTTCGACGGGACACGATGGATGATGTGCAGAATTGTTTTGATGAGATGGCTGTTGATTTTGAAAATAGTGGATTTGATGTGAGTGGTGGGGCAACTGATTATTCGATTGATTTGTTGCCTGGAAAAATTGATATTAATTTGAAAAAGAATATTGAGATTACGAAGGATGGGGCGGTGCAGAACTTTGAAAATTTTGACACGAGTGTTTTGTCGTCGGTTTATGATTTAGTTCGAGTTGTGAGGGAGATTGTGAATGCCGAGTCGCAGTATTGTTATTTTGAGTATAATGGTTATATGCTTTTGTATCCTGAGTATGACATAAGGAGAATTGATTATGATGATAGTAAAATTTATAGTGTAACTAATCGAAGGACTAGGGAGGAGTTTAAATTCGCTGTGAGAAGTTGTGCGTTTGCTCCGGGGATATGACGACGCTGGGCGTCGCGGTCGTCGCTGGTCGGTTTAGAATAAAAATGGATAACAAAAAGGTTGTTGCGGGATTTGAGTTGGTCGTGATGGTTGTATCTGTGTTTGCTTTTGGTTATATGATTTCGATGGATAATAAAATATTTGGGGAAATTGATAATAAGAATTTGAAGGATGGGGCATTTAGTGGAAGAATCGTCGCCAAGGTTGTTGAAATTTTGGGCAAACCGATGATTGGAATTGCGTCGGCGGAAACTCAGAGTGAATTTGAAATTTCGTCTAATTTATTTGGTGCTGGTTGTTGTGCTGTGACCAAAGATGGATATCAATGCGCGACGACTTTGAGTGAGAATTGTGAAGATGGCGAACCATTTGCTGAGAGTTCTGTTTGTGATTCTACTTCGTTTTGTCGTCGGGGTTGTTGTTATGATAAAGAACTGGGAATTTATGATGCAAATGTTTTGAAGAATGATTGTTTGAAAAGTTGGATTGACGACGCTAATTGCAATGTGCCCGAAGCTCGAATGGGATGTTGCGTTCTTGGGACGACTTCAATTTATGAAACTCGAGGACAGTGCAACGTTGATACCTTGACTTTGGCGATGGGAAATAATGCCGTCGTTGATTGGAGAATTGATTTAAATTCTGGGCAGTGCGCCATGTTGTCGGCGATTCAAGAAGAAGGGGCTTGTATTATTGGTAATGATTGTAAATTTACCAATGAAGGTAATTGTTTTAATTATGGTGGGGAATTTTATGGAAATGTTCTTTGCAGTTCGCCATCTTTGAATACGTCATGTGAAAGAACTGAAAAAACGACTTGTGTCAATGGTAAGGATGGAGTTTATTTTATTGATTCTTGTGGGAATGTGGCTAATATTTATGATTCTTCGCGGATTGATGATGATAGTTATTGGGATGTTGTTGTCGTCGAAAACTCTTTGTGTGGGGCTGGTGATGGGAATGCAAAATCTAAAAGTTGTGGGAATTGCAATAGATTTCTTGGCGGGATTTGTGGTTCGGCGAGTGAGGATGGGTTTAAAGTTGATGATGGGAGTTTTTATTGTCGGTCGATGTCGTGTGTTTATGACGGGGTGAGTTACAAAAATGGAGAGTCGTGGTGTGTTTATGACGGGGTGATTGGGGATGGGAATGATGTTGTTGGTTCGCGGCATTGGAAATACGTTTGTTCGCAGGGGGTTGTGCAGGTTGAGCCGTGTGCTGATTATCGAAATCAAATTTGTGTTCAGACAAATACTTTTGATGTTGACGGGAAAGAAGTAGAATTTAGAAATTCGGCGTGTGTTGCAAATAATTGGAGAGAATGTTTGAATTTGAATGGGGATAAGGATGGACTTGAGGAATGTGTGAATAGTTTAAATTGCCGAGTTGATAATGTTAGCGTCGCTGATAAATTTGATTTTAGTGTTTGTGTGCCGAAATATCCGGCTGGTTTTGATTTGAAGGATGTTAGATATCAAACGACGGCGAGGAAAATTTGTGATATGGCCGACTTGACTTGTACTGTTGTTTACGCACCGAAGACCACTGGTGGTTGTAAAATTGTTGCTAATAAGGATTGTCTTACGGAAAAATTTGCGCAAGAGATGAACGATTTTTGCCGAGGGCTTGGTGATTGTGGAGGTTCTGCTAATATTATTGGGGGGTATTCGAGTAGTTATAAGGTTTTTAATTCACCGATGCTGGGGCAGGGTGCGATTGATAAATTGAAGAAATTATCGACTCCAATTAAGGGGCAGTTTGCTGAGGTTGAAAATTATAGTGAATACTTGGAAGCGGCTGGGTTACTGGGAAATATTGATGATGTGTCGGGGGTTGGGGGTGGCGGGGATTCTGGTGGGATGATAACAAATATTGGGATGGGTGTTGCAGGGATAGCTTATGCCGTGGGATTTGGTGTTGGATTTCTTGAAGGGACTGGTATAATTACCCTTTCTGGGAGTTCATTTTTGGCGAGCCCTGCTCTTGGCGCTTTTTCCGGAGCGGCAATTGGCGCAGGAATTGGAATGATTGCTGGTGTGATGATTGCTAAAGCATTGGGACTTAGTCCTGCTGGTTCGATGCTGATGGCGATTGGCGGTGGAATAGTTGGGCTTTCTATTGGACTGGCTCTTTTTCATTATGAGTTAGTATTTTTATCTAATCCTATCCTTTTTGGAATTGGAGTTGCTCTAATTGTTGTTTCGCTTTTTTTTGGCGGGAGTGATTGCGACAATGTTGAAGTTAAGTTTGATTGCAAAACATGGCAAGCACCGACGGGTGGGAATGATTGTGAGAAATGTAATGGGGACCCGTTGAAGCCGTGTTCTGAATATCGTTGCAATAGTTTGGGAGCGGCGTGTGAGTTGGTGAATAAAGGGACTAAGAATGAATTGTGTGTTGAGAATAATCCCAATGATGTTAGACCTCCGATTTTGAAACCACAATTGGGTGTTATTTCCGAGAATGAAACTTATGGTGATATCAGCGACGCTGGTTTTAGTTTGAGTGCGAGTGATAGTGGATGTATTGATGCTTATACTCCGTTGATATTTGGGATTGCGACTGATGAGCCGGCTTATTGCAAGTTTGATATTGAGATGAAAGATTTTGAAGAAATGAGTTATGACCTTGGCGGGAATTTTTATATTTACAATCATACGACGGTGTTTGTACTGCCGGATCCGAGTCATGGGCAGAGTCAGGGATTTAATTGGACCGGTGATTTGACTTTTTACATTAAATGCCGAGACACGCATGGGCATGAGAGTCCAGGATTTTATAATGTTGATATGTGCGTCAGTGAAGGAGAAGATGTGACGGCGCCGATTGTTAGGGCGACGAACCCGAAGAATGGCGGGATTGTTGGGTTTAATATAACTTCGAAAAATGTTACGATTGTTACCAATGAATTGGCGAGTTGTAAATGGGATTTGAAAGATGTTGTTTATTCAGAGATGGGGGGAGAGATGAACTGTCTGGATAAATTAAATAGCCCGTCGAATATTCAGGGGTATTCTTGTTTTGATGTTTTGCCGACGGTGAACGAAGATAATGTTTATTATATTAGGTGTGGCGACCAGCCGTGGCTTGACCAAGAAGGGAGCGAGGAGATTGGAGACGAGAGAAATTTTAATTTGGAGAGTTTTGTTTATGAATTAAAGAGGCCGAGTAAGATGATTGAGATTGATTGGATTAAGCCGAGCGAGGATTTTGAGATTAATAGTGATATGACGACGATTGAGTTGCAAGTTGAAACATCGAGTGGTGGAGATTTCCATCGTTGTTCTTATTCGTTTTCTGGGTATGATAAAATGATTGAGATGTTTGAAACTGGGGCTAATAAATTACATAAGCAGTTTTTGAATAGACCGACGGGGTTGAATAAAATTTATGTTGAGTGCAGGGATGAGACCGGGGATTTTGTGAGAGGGATTGCGAATTTTAATATTATTAAAGATAGTTCGACGCCACAGGTTGCTCGTGTTTGGGAAAAAGATGGGGAGTTGCATATTGTTACGA
This sequence comes from Candidatus Woesearchaeota archaeon, assembly GCA_964468545.1. GTDB lineage: Archaea > Nanobdellota > Nanobdellia > Pacearchaeales > GW2011-AR1 > JAGVXH01. The sequence continues at coordinate 4,516 of CAYXTT010000010.1, read as the reverse complement.
CTGAGATTGCCGATTGCAGATATTCGACTGATGGGTGTAGATTTAATTGGGATGATGGTGAACTGGCTGGAAATGGCGAGGAACATATTTTTGATGTGGTTCGCGGGGGTACTTACTATATTAAGTGCGAGGATGAATTTGGGAATGTGCCGTCGGGATGCTCGATAGTTGTTCGCGCGTTATAATAGAATTTATAAATAAGGGATGGTTGGGATGGGTATGAAAAATAAAGGACAGGTGACGATTTTTATTATTGTGGCTATTATGATAGTGGCGGCGATTATTGTTTTTTTGGTGTGGGTTCGGCCGACTTATTTTTCCGAGCTTGGAGGGAAGATGAATTTTGAGGATTGTGTTGGAGATGTAGTTGAACAGACGATTGATGAATTGGGTCCGAAGGCCGGGTTTGTTAATCCTGGTTTTACTTATTCTTACAATAGTGAAAGGTTTACTTATTTATGCTACACGAGAGAATATTATGAGACATGCATGGTGCAAGTTCCTTTTTTGAAGAATGTTTTTGAGGAGCAGATGGCAATTTCGATTAGGAAGCAAGTTGATAGTTGTTATGAAAATTCGCTTGATAATTTGAGAATGCAGGGGTATGATGTCGTCGGTGGAACTGTTGATTATAATGTTTTGATTGAACCGGGGATTGTGAGAATTGAAATTGATGCACCGACGAATGTTGGTTCGCAGGGATTTTCTCGATTTAATGTTAGGGTTAATTCGCCGATTTACGAGATGGTTATGATTGCAACTTCGATTTTGCAGTATGAGTCTTCGCTTGGGGATTCTGATGTGAGTACTCTTATGATTTTTTATCCTGATTATATTATCGACAAAATAAAAAGGGACGACGGGACGACGGTTTATATTTTGGAGAATAAGATTTCAGGAAATAAATTTCAGTTTGCGTCAAGAAGTTTGGCGTGGCCTGCTGGTTATCTTCGATAACCAGAGGTATTGGGCTGTGGGTGTTGGGGCGCTTCGCTTATTGATGACCGAATGAGAGATTTTAAAACTTTAGATGTTTGGAAAATGGCCATGGAAATTAATAAAGAAATTTATGAAATTAGTAAGAGATTTCCCAGCGAAGAAAAATATGGAATGTTTTCTCAGACGAGGAGGTCTTCAATTAGTATTGCTTTAAACATTGCTGAAGGATGTGGGAGGAAAACCGAGAAGGAATTTATTACATTTTTGTATAATGCCATGGGGAGTTTGAAAGAACTTGAGTGTCAAATGTTTATTGCGAAAGATTTGGGATATGTTGATAATGGTGTTTTTGAAAAGATGAGTGGGGAATTAGATTTATTAGGGAAGAAGTTTATTAGTTTTATTAAATATATTGAGCAGAAAAATGGAGTTAAAAAAAATGAATAAATTAGATTTGTTTTTATTAGTATTTGTTTTGATGGTTGGGGTTGTGTCGGCGGTGAGTGTGACTTCTGATGCGAGTTTTTGTTGTGAGAAAACCGTTGATGGTGCGTGGTGCATTAATGATAAAGAAGTGAATTGTGATAGTTCTTATTTGTCTGCGCCGACTTCGTGTGAGACGACTTCGTATTGTAGGTTGGGGACATGTTATGAATCAGAGGAAGGGATTTGCATGGAGAATACGCCGCAAAGAGTTTGTAATGATTATGGGGGGACTTGGGATGCGAGGGATATCAGCGAGGTTCCACAATGTAGATTGGGATGTTGTATTATTGCTGACCAGGCGGCGTTTGTCCCCTTGGTGAGATGCAAGAAGTTATCGACGCTGTTCGGAGTTAGTAATGATTACAGGTCTGGAATAACTGATGAAGTTTCCTGTATTGCGACGGCGCAAGCTCAAGATGTTGGAGCGTGTGTTTATGAAAAGGATTTTGAAAGGGTTTGTGAGTTTACAACACGGGGAGATTGTGGGGCCGGGGAAAGAGTTGAGACAGTAAATGGAAGTGAAGTTGTTTTGTCTGGTGAGAGAACTTTCTATAAAGATTTTCTTTGTTCGGCTGAGGAATTGAATACGGCTTGTGCGAAACAGACTGGGACGACTTGTTATAAAGGTGATGTTTATTGGACGGATTCTTGTGGGAATAGAGAAAATGTTTATTCGAGCGATAAGGTAAAGAGTTGGAATTCTGGGAAAGTTTTGGGCGAAGATAGTATTTGTAAAGCTAATGATGGTTCGGCTATTGATTGTGGGAATTGTGATTATTTATTGGGGACGAGATGTTCTGCGTGGGATGGATATGTTGGTGGTCCGAAGTTTGGCGATAATTATTGCAAGAAGACAGAGTGTGTTGACAGAAATGGGGATGCGAGGATGAATGGGGAATCGTGGTGTGTTTATGATAGTCTCGTCGGGAATGGTGGTGATATGGTTGGTTCGAGATATTTTAGGGAAGTTTGCGTCGATGGAGAAGTTCATGTTGAGCCGTGCGCTGATTATCGAAATGAAGTTTGCCTGGAGGACTCGATAGAAACAAGTGCTGGCGAGTTTGGGACAGCGGCGTGTCGTGTTAATCGATGGCAGGATTGTGTTTTGCAGATTGACAAAGATGATTGTTCAAATATCGACAAGAGAGATTGTATTTGGGTGTCGAGCGTGACTGGAATGAATATTGGCGGAGGGACACAAAGCGGGGTGTTTACTAATCCAACCAGTACGACTGCTTTTAGTAATCCGACGGCGAGTGGTAGTTTTACCGGTAATGTTGTTGCGCCTGTAACTGGGAAAGGAATTTTTGGCGGAGAAGAGGAAGAAAAAATTGAAACTACGACGACAAATAGACCAGATGGGATTTGTGTTCCGAATTTTCCGCCGGGATTAAAATTTTGGGATGGGACTGCTCAACAAAATTGTGGGATTGCGAGTGCGAAGTGTGTCGTTGTTTCTGAGAAGGGATTGATTGGGGGAGAAAAGATTACTCAAGGAAAAGAGTGTTTAGATGAATCATGGGCTTTGGATGCGAATCGTGTTTGTACTACTCTTGGAGATTGTGGAGGTTATGTGAATTATCGGAGTAAATATACTGATGATGGTTATGCGTGGAAGATTGATGGTGTTAAGAGTGAATTTTCGCCAAACAATGTCAATATAATTAGTGGTGGGTTTACGGGTAGGGTTATTGAGTTGGTTGAAAAGATTTTGGGGTAGGTTTGTCGGGGAGTTATGAAATTATATTTAATTGTTTTAAGTGTTTGATAATTCTCTTTCACTATATAATAACAACAAAACAAAAAGTTTATAAACTTTGAATTCATGTATTATTTATGGTAGATGGGAAAAAGTTGGGACTTGTTGGAAAACTTATTTTGGGAGCTGGAGCTTTTGGTGGATTGGTTGGTGGTGGTTGTGATGAGGCTCTTGTAAAAGAATTTTCTTATCTTGGTGCACAGCAAGCGATTGTTAGTGGGATTCAAAATGGGGTTGAAGGACCACGGGGGACGACGGTGAATGTTGAGCGGGGAAGTAATACATATAATAATCCATCTGTAGGTGACAGAGAACTTTGTGTTTGGGTTTATGAAGATAAAAATAGAAATGGAAAACCAGATAAGGATGAGATTCTTGGAGATGTTAGTGGTCATGTAAATCTTGATAGGTTTGGTTTAATAACTTTTCTTCGGGGCACTAATAGTGATACTAATTATTCTATTTGGGGCTTGAGCGGAGATTTGGTTGGCAGTACGACTGGAGTTAATAATCATTATTATTATACTGCGAGAGGTATATTCTCTGGAGATTTTATGGATAATTTAAATGGTTCGCCCGACGGAGAATATAAATTTGTAGCACATAATAATGGGAAAACTTTTTCAAAAAATGTAATTATTTTTCGTGATGAACCCAATAATACCTCTAATAAATAATTTTTATTGATGATATAATAGAATTTATAAATAAGTGATTGCTGTAGTATTTATGAAAAAAGGGTCTGGGGTTTTGAGGGGTGTTATTGGTTTCGAGTTGGGAATTTTGATTTTGTCTTTGTTTGCTTTTAGTTATATAATTTATTCTGCGGATGTTGTTAGTGGAGCCTTTGGCGATGATCCTGTTGATATAGGGGGGGAAATGAATAATGGTCCTTCTAATACAAATGTTCTTACTAATGTCAAGGATGTGACTGGTGCTGCGACGATGAGCAGCAATACCGGAACAGCGACGAGCACAAAACTTGGTTCGGCTCAACTTGGATTGCCAGCGGGTGGTATTAGTGATGCTTTGGTTTCGGGTGCGGTTTGGGCGGGAATTGCTTATGGTGCGGGGATGTTGGTTGGTGGTTTGTTTGGAATGAGCGAGAGGAACACGCAAGCATTATCGATGTCGTTGGCGTCTGGGTTTGGGGCTTATAGATTTTTGAGTACCTGGAATACGCAAATTCCATATTTGAGTGCTCATCCTATTTTGGCTGGGGTTGGAATTGGCGCGGTTGTTTTTCTTGTGATGTATAAAAAGACCGAGGTTAAGGTTGTGACTTTTGATTGTTTGGCTTGGCAGGCGCCGACGGGTGGGAATGATTGTGAG